>JAHRYZ010000046.1 GCA_020621905.1 Rhizobium sp. | reverse complement strand
CTTGACGATGTTCTGGTAGCCGGTGCAGCGGCACAGATTGCCGGCGATGCCGAAGCGGATCTCTTCCTCGGTCGGGTTGGGATTTTCCTGCAGCAGGCGGTGCGCCCGTACGATCATGCCGGGCGTGCAGAAGCCGCATTGCAGCCCGTGCATCTGCCGGAAGCCTTCCTGCAGCGCCGAAAGCGTGCCGTCGGCATTGGCAATGCCCTCGATCGTCGTGATGTCGGTGCCGTTCGCCTGCACGGCGAACATGGTGCAGCTCTTCACCGAACGCCCGTCGATGTCGACGGTGCAGGCGCCGCAATGGGTCGTCTCGCAGCCGATATGCGCGCCGGTCAACAGCAGCTGTTCGCGGATGAAATGGATGAGGAGAGTGCGCGGCTCGACGAGGCCTTCGACCTCCGCTCCGTTCACCATCATCTTCACATGGGTCTTCGCCATCGTCTTTGTCCTCCTCAGGCCGCTGCACGGGACGCGGCGCGCTGCAGCGCCCGCATGACCATGACGCCGCCGACATGGGTGCGATATTCGCTGGTGCCGCGCGCATCGGCCGCCGGGTTCATCACGGCGCGTGCCGCTGTTGCCGCCGCCTTCAGTGCCGCCTCATCGAGGCTCGTTCCGATCACTGCCCGGGCCGCGGTCTCCGCCAGCAGAGGCGTCTCGGAGAGATTGGTCAGGGCGATGGAACAGGCCGAGACCTTGCCGCCAGCCATGGTAAGTGTCACGGCCGCAGCCGCCGTGGCATAGTCGCCGACCTTGCGCTTCAGCTTCTCGTAGGCATAGCCGTGGCCGGCCGGCGGAACCGGGATGGAGATGGCGGTGAGGATCTCGCCGGGCTCGAGCGCGGTGAAATAGGCGCCCTGGTAGAAATCGGTAGCCGGCACGTCGCGGGTGCCGTCCGGTCCTTCCAGACGATAGCTGGCGCCGAGCGCCATCATCACGGCCGGCATGTCGTTGCCCGGATCGCCATTGGCGACATTGCCGCCGAGCGTGCCGACATAACGAACCTGGGGATCGGCGATCATCAGCGCGGTCTCCTTCAGGATCGGCAGATGAAAGGCGATGTCCGCGGAATTGATGAGATCGTGCTGCGTGGTCATCGCGCCGATGACGAGCGCATTGCCGTCGCGGCAGATGCCCTTGAGCTGGCCGATGCCGCCAAGATCGATCAGATGCTCGGGCGTTGCGAAGCGCAACTTCATCATCGGGATGAGGCTATGTCCACCGGCGAGAGGCCTGGCTTCCTCGCCGAGCTCGGACAATAGTTTCACCGCATCGGCGAGCGTTGCTGGCCGATGGTATTCGAATTCGCCTGGTATCATGGTCTCCTCCCATCCGTCGGTCTGGCGTTGACACGAACGATGGAGGAAGGGTGTTCGCGCTTTTGATGATGCGCAAGCGGCGGACCCAAATCCCGTCACGAAGCTCGCCGTTTCGCACGAATTGCGGCGATTGCCGCACGAACTGCGTCAGGCGTTCTGACTTACTGGCGCATGGCGGCGCGGCGAACCAGTCCGAGCCGTGCCTTGACCTCGGCGATCTTCGCCCGGCTGACTGGAACCACGTGCGGCACGGCGCCGTCGAGTTCGATAATGGCGCCGTCGCCTTCCTTGCGCAGGAAGCTGACATGCGGCAGCGCGACGATGTGGCTGCGGTGGACGCGGGTGAAGAGGGCGGGATCCAGTCGCGCTTCGGCCTCGGAAATCGACCAGGGACACATGCGTTCCCGCTGCCCGTCGTGGATCAGCGTGTAGTGGGCGTCGGCACGGATGCTGCGGATGTCGGAAATGTCGATCAGCAGGGTTCCCTCGGTGCTGACCACGGGAATACGGCTGACCGGCATCTGCTTCGGCTGGCCGATCCCGCCCAGCGGTAGGGCGCGTGAAGCGGGCTGATCGGCGAGGCGGGGCGGGCGGTCGTGCGGGTCGGCCGGTAGATCGATGAGGCCCATATCGGTTTCGTCGGGCCCGAGCGTTGCCAGTCTCTGCCGCTGCTCCGGGACGAGGAACAGCAGGAAGCCGGCGGCGATGACGAAACAGAGAAGCGCGACCGCAAGCGAGAGCAGTTGCGGGGACGCGACCAGCCCGCCGAACTCACGGTGATGGCCGGCCGCCGCGGGGACGAAATGCATGCCGTACATGGCAGTATAGTGCATTCCCGAGACCGCGATGCCAAAGGCGATGGCGCTCAGGGCCAGCCGCAGGCCGCCCTGACGGGCGAGATAGATCTTCAAGCCGCCATAGGCGGCGGCAACGGCGATGGCCACCGACAGCACGAGCATGCCGTAGTCGTGCTGGATGGAAAAATCGCCGGCAAGTCCGTGGATGCCGACGTAGTGCATCGAGGCGATGCCCAGCCCGAGAAGCAGGGCCGAAGCGCTGACCCGCCCCTCGGACGGCTTGCCGATGCTCACGAAGAACAGCGAGATCCCGACCACCAGGGCGCACAACAGGAAGGAGATGACGGTCGGCAGGACGAGGTAGCTGGCATCCGCCGGGATCGGCGCCGCCAGCATGCCGACGAAATGCATGGTCCAGATACCGATCGCCAGAAAGGCGGCCGCGCCGGTCAGAAGCAGGCGCGGATTGGCGTGCGGTGCCGTGCGGATGCGGGCTGCGATGCCGAAGCCCGTATAGCCGCCCAGTATCGCGACGGCGACCGAAAGCGCCACGAGAAATGGATCGTGTCCTGCGAACATCGACTCTTTGGCCGCCGCGTTCCTCCGCCGGCAACCGCCTCCTGCCGGAAAGGTACAACTGCGGCGCCGAGATTGGCAAGCCAGGCGTGCGCGCCGGGCACATCATACCGGCGGGGGCTGATCGGGCGAGCGCTTGGCGCCGCGCTCAGTCGATCATGGCGAGAAGCGTGTCGAGGCGGTCGGCCTCGCGCGGCAGCTTGTCCTGCCGCAGCCTCGCGATGCGCGGAAAGCGCATGGCGACGCCGGACTTGTGCCGCGTCGAGCGCGCTATGCCTTCAAAGGCGACCTCGACAACGAAACCATGCTCCGGCTCGGCCCTGAGCGCCCGGACCGGACCGAAGCGGTCGACGGTATTGTTGCGCACATAGCTATCGAGAATTTCAAGCTCGGCATCGGTGAAGCCGAAATAGGCCTTGCCGACCGGCACCAGCACGTCGCCGTCCTCCCCTTTCGTCCACACCCCGAAGGTGAAGTCGGAATAATAGCTGGACCGTTTGCCGTGCCCGCGCTGCGCATACATCAGCACCGCATCGGCATTGAACGGCTCGCGCTTCCATTTGAACCAGGGACCCTTGGCGCGACCCGCCTGGTAGACGCTGTCCAGCCGCTTGATCATCACGCCTTCGATCACCGGATCGGGCGGATCGGTGCGCAGGCGTTCGAGTTCGTCCCAGCTGGAAAACGGCACGAGCGGCGAAAGGTCGAAGCGGGTGGGCTGGCTGGCGCCGATCAGTTCCGCGAGGCGCTCGCGGCGTTGGACGAAGGTCTGCCCGCGCACGTCTTCCTCTCCCTGGAAGAGAATGTCGTAGGCACGCAGGAAGGCCGGATATTCCCCGAGCATCCTCGACGACACCGCCTTGCGGTTCAGCCGCTGCTGCAGGTCGGAGAAGGTGCGGGTGGGCTCGTTGGAGCGCAGCGTGCCGCCGATCAGGAGTTCTCCGTCGATCACGGCCTCGAAATCCGCCGCCTCGACGACATCCGGGAAGGCGTGGGATATGTCGTCGCCAGAGCGCGAATAGAGCCGCGTGCGGTTGCCGGAGCGCGAAAGCTGGACGCGGATGCCGTCCCACTTCCATTCGGCAGCGAAATCACGGGGATCGAGGGCGCCGAGATCGCCCTCGCCGACCGGCGTCGACAGCATGACCGAATGGAAAATCGCCGGGCTGGCGAGGGCGGGCATTTCTTCCGCGCCGTCCAGCCAGGCAAACAGGGTCTCATAGGGCGGTGCAAGACCGTGCCAAAGGGTCTCGATCTCGGTGATGTCCTTGTTCCCCAAGGTCGCCAGAGCCTGCTTGGCAAGGCGGGCGGACACCCCGATCCGCATTCCGCCGGTGACGAGCTTGAGGAAGGCGAAGCGGCCCGAACCGTCGAGCCGGTCGAGCAGATCGCGCACCGCGCCACGGACTTCCGTCCGTCCGAGCGACCGCATCTTTTCCACTACGGTCGAAAGTCGCGGCTCGTCGGCTCCGATGTGCGGCGTGTCCTTTTCGCCGTCCCAGACGAGTGCGATCGTTTCCGCGAGATCGCCGACATAGTCGTAGGAGTAGCGAAACAGGACCTCGTCCATCCGTTCGAGCACCAGTTCGCGCAGCATGGCCGGCTTGACCACGCCGATATCGAGCGTGCCGGCCAGCGCCGCCAGCGCATAGCCGCGATCGGGATCCGGCGTGGCGCGGAAGTAGTCGATGAGCAGGGTGAGCTTGCCGTTGCGGCTCGGCGTCAGCACCAGGCGGTCGAGGAGATCGGCAAAGGCCTTCATCCGGCGTCAGTCCCCCTCGTCCTCGTAGCCGACCAGATGCAGCGGCCGCGCGGCAATGCCCTGGAGCTCGCACCACCTGACCAGAGCCTCTTCGCGGCCATGGGTGACCCAGACCTGCCCGGGCTTCAGTTCCGAGATCGTCGCCGTCAGTTCCGGCCAGTCGCAATGGTCGGAGATGACCAGCGGCAGTTCCACGCCGCGCTGCTTGGCGCGCTGGCGCACCATCATCCAGCCCGAGGTGAACACCGAAAGCGGATCGGCAAAGCGCCGTGCCCAGCGGTCGTTGAAGGCCGATGGCGGCCCGACGATCACGGCGCCGCGGAAATCCTGCACATCCTGGTTATCGTCGGTGGCGGGCCGCAGATCGCCGAGATCGATGCCCTGGCTTTCATAATAGGTGCAGAGCTTCGACAGCGCGCCATGGATATAGATCGGCCGGTCATAGCCTGAGCGGCGCAGCAGCGAGATGACCCGTTGCGCCTTGCCGAGCGCATAGGCACCGACCAGATGGCTGCGTTCGGGAAACTGGCGAAGCGAGGTCAGCAGCCTGGCGATCTCGTCGGCCGGGTCGGGATGGTGAAACACCGGCAGGCCGAAGGTCGCCTCGGTGATGAACACGTCGCAGGCGACCGGCTCGAAGGGCGTGCAGGTCGGATCGGGGCTGCGCTTGTAGTCGCCGGAAACGACGATCCGGGTTCCGTCCTTCTCGATAGCGATCTGTGCCGATCCGAGCACATGCCCGGCCGGATGGAAGCTGATACCGACACCGTCGAGACTGAGGCTCTCGCCGAACGCGACCGCCTGTTCGCTGCCGCAGAAATCCGTCCCGCAGCGAATGCGCATGATGTCGAGGGTCTGGCGTGTCGCCAGAACCCTGCCGTGTCCCGGCCTGGCGTGGTCGGAATGCCCATGGGTGATCAGCGCCCGTTCGGCCGGCTTGATCGGATCGACGTAAAAATCGCCCGCCGGGCAGTAGAGACCCGCCGGGGTCGGATAGAGCAGGGTTTCGGGCTTCATCATCAGGCTTCAGATAGGGCGATGGCACGCACCCTACCAGAGGTCTCATGCCGAGAGTCGCGTCACGGCGAAGTAGCCGGCGGTCGCGGCGGCGGCGGTGAGGAAGCTGCCCCAGGCCATGTCGACGATGCTGACCGGAAGAGACCAGTCCTTCAGCGTCGCGAGATTGGTCATGTCATAGGTGCCGTAGGCGATCAGGCCGAGAAATGCGCCACCCGCCAACGCCGCCAGCCACCCCCCGCCGGACACGGCCGGCATCACGGCGAAATAGACAATGCCGGCTATGTAAAAGAGATAGAAAAGGCCGGCTGCGGCGAAGTTGGGCGTCGCGAGAAGCAGTTCGCCGATGTGGCGCCGGTAGAAGCCGATGGCAATCCGCGACAGCCACAGATAGTCCAGCCCAAAGAACACGACGGCGGTGGCGACATAGGCAATGGCATAGGTCATCAGGGTCTGCTCCAGGCTCGGTGCGGGGGTAGCGCCGTTTCGGTCTTCAGATGCCGAGCATCGGCTGCACCAGCCGCACCAGCAGGCTGCGGAATTTCAGCGGCGCGTCGGTCACGGCGAGGCAAATGCAGTCCTCGTCCGGCGTCGCCACCGGCTGGTGCTGCAGGTTTTCGTCGGCTTCCTCCAGATCGCCGCGCTTGAACAGCGACCCGCCGTCCTGGAAGCTGCCCTTCAGCACCAGCGTCAGCTCCCGTCCACCATGCGAATGCTCGGGCACCGGCTTGCCGGCCGGGATCTTCAGAAGCCGGACGCTCGTTTCGCGATCGCCCGTCGGGATGCGGATGTGATAGGCGCCGCGGCCGAGCGCCTTCCATTTCAGCTCGGCCAGATCGCCGCCGAGATAGGAGCGCAACGGCTCGGGAATGACGAATCGCCGGACTTCGCCGGCTTGCCGCCGCGCGCGTGGCCGATGGGTGCCGCCGGCTGGCGCGCCTTCATCGCATCCCAGCTCGTATCGTCCGCTTTTCGTGCAGACCATTTCCAGCATCTCGCCGCCGGCATGCTCCATGAAGTCGAGCCGGCGCCGACAGGAGGGGCAGAGCGCCAGATGGGTGGCAATGGCAATGCTCCAGCCCTCGGCGAGGTTGCCGGCGGCATAGGCGAGCAGGAGTTCGTCGCTGATATGGTGTTGAATGCTCATGCGCGTTCCTCCAGCGCGGCGCGCAGTTTGGCGAAGGCGAGACGGATACGTGATTTCACCGTTCCCATCGGAAGGCCGAGTTTCGTGGCGATCGCGCTGTGCGATGCCTCGTTGTAGAAAGACAGCTTCAGCAGTTCCAGCTGTTCTGCCGGCAGTGTCTCCATGGCGCGTCGAAGCCGATCGGCGTCCTGGCGTCCTTCGAATTCGACATCGGCCGGTGGCACGTCGTCGGCCACGAAGGCCGGATCGGTTGGATCGAAGGCCGGCCGCTTTTCCTTGCGATAGGCGTCGATGCGCAGGTTTCTGGCAATCGTGAAGATCCAGCTCGATACATTGCCTCTGGCCGGATCGAACTGATGCGCCTTGTTCCACACCGCCAGCATGGTTTCTTGCATCAGCTCTTCCGCGCCCTGACCGTCGCGGGCGAGCTTGGCCATGTAGGCGCGAACACGCGGACCGTAGTGGCGGAACAACGCCTCGAAGGCTTCGATGTCCCTGTCCTGCCCCACGGCCGCCAGCATCTGTGAAAGGCTGCGTTGTGAAATCTCGTCGTCGGTATCGCGCGCCAAAGCCGATTTCTTCCCGTGATTGAGCGACGCGGCACTCGTTTGCCGCGCATAACGCCTCATAGCATTGTGGCAAGGATCCGCCGAGATGAAAACTGCTCTTGTCATGATTGCCGTTACGGGCCTCGCCGCGGGCCGGATCACCGGCCGCGAATTTTTCGCCCCCGATCGATCCGGTTCGCGTCGCTGCCCGTAGTGTGGCGCAGTGAACAGGAAACGAGGGTCATTCCATGGATACCGGCTTGGGCAAGGTGGCAGTATCGGGCAGGCGCAGGATTGCAGTGGTCGGGTCCGGGATTTCGGGCCTGTCCGCAGCCTGGCTTCTCAGCCGTAGCGCCGACGTCGTGCTCTATGAGGCGGAAGGCCGGCCGGGCGGTCACTCCAATACCGTCCTTGCGCGCTCTGGCGATGGCGATGTTCCCGTCGACACCGGTTTCATCGTCTACAATGACCGCAACTATCCGAACCTGGTCGCCTTGTTTGACCATCTGTCGGTGCCGACCCTACCCTCCAGCATGTCGTTTGCCGCATCGATCGACGGCGGGGCCTTCGAATATTCCGGCTCCGGCCTGAAGGGACTGCTGGGCCAGAAGTCCAACCTGCTGCGGCCCCGCTTCTGGTCCATGCTGAAGGATGTCCTGCGCTTCTACAAGGAGGCGCCGGCCCTGCTTTCGCGCCCCGAACTCGCATCGGTCAGCCTCGGCGACTACCTCGCCTCGAGCGGCTACGGCGCGTCCTTCATCGAGGACCACCTCCTGCCCATGGGCGCGGCGATCTGGTCGACGACGGCCGGCGAGATGCGGCTCTATCCGCTGCATGCCTTCATCCGCTTCTTCGCCAATCATGGCCTTCTGTCGTTCGACGACCGGCCCCGTTGGCGGACCGTGGCCGGCGGTAGTCGCGAATATGTGAAGCGCATCCTCGCCGATTTCTCCGGAGAGCTGCGCCTTGGACAGCCGGTGCAAAAGATCCGCCGCGATACCTTCGGCGTCGAACTGACCGATGCTTCCGGCCATGCCGACAGGTTCGATGACGTCGTGCTGGCGACCCATGCCGACCAGTCGCTGAGACTGCTCGGCGATGCGGATGTCGCCGAACAGGAGACGCTCGGCGCATTCGAGTACACCCGCAATGTCGCCGTGCTGCATTCCGATCCGCGATTGATGCCGAAACGCCGCCAGGTCTGGTCGAGCTGGAATTACATCGCCGAACGTGACGACGCTGGCAACAAGGCCCTGTGCGTCACCTACTGGATGAACCACCTGCAGTCGCTCGATCCGGCCCGGCCCTTGTTCGTTACGCTCAACCCCTGCCGTGCCATCGATCCGGAACACGTCATCCAGACATTCGACTACGAGCATCCGCTGTTCGATCTCAAGGCCAATGCCGCCCAGCGGCGCCTCTGGCAGCTGCAGGGTCGCCGCAATACCTGGTTCTGCGGCGCCTATTTCGGCAGCGGTTTCCACGAGGACGGTCTTCAGGCGGGCCTTGCCGTGGCGGAAGCGCTCGGCGGCGTGCGCCGGCCATGGTCGGTCGAGAACGAATCCGGACGCATCGACCACGTGCGTCAACTCGAGGCGGCGGAATGACCCTGGCATCGGCCATCTATACCGGTCACGTATCGCATGTCCGGCACAGGCCGCGGCAGCACAAGCTGCGCTACAGCGTGTTCTCGCTGCTGATCGACCTCGATGAACTGCCGCGGCTCGATCAGAGCCTCGGCCTGTTCGGCCACAACCGGCGCGCCGTCTTCTCGCTGCGCGATACCGATCATGGCGATGGAATCGTCGGCGGGCTCCGCGCCTGGGTCGAGGGACACCTCGAGCGCGCGGGGGTGTTCGAACCCGGCATGGCGATCCGCATGCTGTGCTATCCGCGCATCCTCGGTTTCGTCTTCAATCCGCTGACGGTCTATTTCTGCCACAGGGCCGACGGTTCCCTTGCGGCCATCCTCTACGAGGTCTGCAACACCTTCAAGGAGCGGCACACCTACGTCATTCCGGTTACCGGCGACGGGCAGGCCGTCACCCACGCCTGCGCCAAGGAAATGTATGTCTCGCCGTTCATTCCGATGGAATGCACGTACCAGTTTCGCATTCTGCCGCCCGGCCCCTCCGTCACGGTCAATATCAGCGAGAGCGACGGCGAGGGTCTCCTGCTCTTTGCGTCCTTCGCGGGCAAGAGACGCGAGCTTTCGACGCGCTCCCTCGCCGCCATGCTGGTCGCCTATCCGCTGATGACGCTCAAGGTGCTGGCCGGAATCCACTGGGAGGCCCTGCGTCTCTGGCTGAAGCGTGTGCCGATCCATCGTCACACGCCCGCGAACGCGCGGATCGCCAGCACTGTCGTTTTCAAGAATGGGATGGAAAAACCATGAGTCATGCCGAACAGGGAATATCGACGGTCGCCGCGGCGCGCCCGATCTGGCAGCGGATGTTGTGCCACTGGGCCGACAGGATCGTCGTCGGGCGCCTTGTCCTGCAGTTCGAGGGCGGCGGGGAGCATGTCGTGAAGGGTGGCGCGCTGGGTCCCTCCGCGGTGCTGATGGTGCGCCGGCCGCGCGTGCTGCTGCGGCTGATGGCCGGCGGCACGCTGGGCTTTGCTCGCGCCTATATCGACGGTGACGTCGACAGCCCCGACATCGGCGCCGTGCTGGAACTGGCGGTCGCCAACGAGAAGGCCTTTTCCGGACTGATGGCGCCCTCGGCTTTGATCGGCGGGATTGCCCGCCTGCGCCACCGGCTGCGGCGCAATTCGCCGAAGGGTAGCCGGAGAAACATCTCCTTCCACTACGATCTCGGCAACGACTTCTACAGACTTTGGCTCGACCGGACGATGACCTATTCCTCGGCCCTGTTCGATGCCCACACGCAGAGCCTCGCCGAGGCGCAGGAGGCGAAATACGCGCGCATCGTCGAGGAGCTGGAGATCAGCCCGGACGACCACGTGCTGGAGATCGGCTGCGGCTGGGGCGGCTTTGCCGAATATGCGATCCGTGCCACCGGCTGCCGCGTGACGGGCCTGACGCTTTCCGTCGAGCAGGCGAAGTTCGCCGAGGATCGGCTGGAGCGCGCCGGCCTTTCCGATCGTGCCGATATTCGCCTCGAAGACTACCGCCACTGCCAAGGCCGTTTCGACAAGATCGTCTCGATCGAGATGTTCGAGGCTGTCGGCGAGGAGAACTGGCCGGTCTATTTCGAAGCGGTGCGCGACCGGCTGAAGCCGGGCGGCAGTGCCATGGTGCAGTCCATCACCATCCACGAGGACCGCTTCCACAGCTATAGGCGCAATGCCGACTTCATCCAGACCTACATCTTCCCCGGCGGCATGCTGCCCTCGGTCGAGGCCTTCAACGAAGGCGCCCGGCAGGCCGGCCTCACCGTCGGGCACATGCTGGCCTTCGGCCGGGACTATGATCGCACGCTGATCGCCTGGGACCACGCCTTCGTCGCCAACTGGCCGTCCATCGAGACGCTCGGTTTCGACCGCAAGTTCTACAAGCTCTGGCGCTTCTACCTTCACTACTGCGCCGTGGGCTTTCGAACGGGACGGATCGACGTCGTCCAGTTCCGTCTGGACAAGACCAGATAGCGCTCAACCCGGCGATCGAAGCATCCGGCGCGTCAGCCTGAACCGCAGGCGCGCCGGCAGCGCGTGCAGGAGCTTCATCGCGACCGCCATTTTCCACGGGAAGACGATCTCGTATTTGCCGGCCGCCAGTCCATCGGCGATCGAGTCGGCCGCCGACTCGGCCGAGACGAGGAACGGCATGGGGAAATCGTTCTTGCGGGTGAGCGGCGTGTCGACGAAGCCCGGATTGACGATCGAAATCCGCACGCCATGGGCGGCGAGCTCCGGCTGGAAGGCTTCGCACATGACATTGAGCGCCGCCTTCGTCGCCCCATAACTTGCCGCACCCGGCAGGCCGACATAGCCGGACACCGAGGCCACGACGGCGATCTGTCCGCTCTCGCGCGCAATCATCGCGGGCATGACGGCCTCCAGGCACTGCGCCGTGCCGATCAGATTGAGGCCGACCATCGTGCCGAAGCGTCCGCTGTCGAAATCCGCCGCATAGTCACGAAAATAGGTGCCGGCGGCGAACACCGCGAGATCCACGGGGCCGAGGTCCGTCCCGATCGCCCGGAAGGTGGCCTTCACCGCTTCGCCGTCCGTCACGTCGAGCGGGAGGGCGACGATCCGACCTCGGCCCTCGGCGGCCAGCGAAGCGAGCTCGTCGACGCCGCGGGCGCTCGCGGCAATGGTCCAGCCATCGCGGGCGAGGCGCAAAGCCAGAGCGCGGCCGATGCCGGAGCTGGCGCCGGTGATCCACGCAATGCGGCGCGGTGCCGTTTTGTTCGCGTCCGCCTGCTGAGTGGTGCTGATCGCTTCCATGAAAACCTCTCGAACCGTTTGCCCTATCCTCGGGATACGGCAAACGGCTTCGATCGGTTCAGGTCCGCGGACGCGGCGTTCAGCGTCCGCCGTTGACGGCGACGAAGCTTTCCATGCGCAGCAGCGCCAGTTCCGGCTGGTCGAGCACATTGGCCTGGTCGGCGAGGCGGAAGACGTCGCAATAATGCAGGATGCCGCGGGCCGACTGCATGCCGGCCGGCATGGTGAAGTGGTCCTGATGGCCGTTCAGCCAGGCGATGAACACCACGCCCGCCTTGTAGTACTGCGTCGGCGCCTCGAAGATCTTGCGCGACAGCGGAACGGTCGGCGCCAGAACCTTGCGGAACTCCTCGCGATCGCCCCTCGCCAGCGCTGCGAGCGCATGCGAGGCCTGCGGGGCCACCGCGTCGAAGATGCCGAGCAGGGCGTGGCTGTAGCCGTCCGGGCCGTCCTCGATCAGGTCGGCATAGTTGAAGTCGTCGCCGGTGTAGCACAGCACCCCTTCGGGCAGCCGTTTGCGCAGCGCGATCTCCTTGGCATTGTCGAGCAGCGAGATCTTGATGCCTTCGACCTTGTCGCGGTTCTCGCCGATGATCGAGATCACGGTATCAAGCGCCTCGTCGAAGCTGTCGCTGCCCCAGTAGCCAGCGAGCTGCGGGTCGAACATGCTGCCCAGCCAGTGCAGGATGACCTTGTCCTTCGCTTGGCGCAGGATACGGCGATAAACGGCGCGGTAGTCGTTCGCCGATCTCGCCACCCGCGCCAAAGCCCGGCTGGCCATCATGATGGTTCGGCCGCCATTGGCCTCGACGAAACCCATCTGGGTCTCGTAGGCGCGGATCACGTCGTCGAGCGAGCGGGCGTCGGCAGGCGCGAGATGATCGGTGCCCGCGCCACAGGCGAGGTCGGCGCCGGGTACGTGGTGTGCTTCGGCCAGCGAGCGGCGGATGAGTTCCTGCGCACCCGCCCAGTCGAGCCCCAGGCCGCGCTGCGCCGTATCCATGGCCTCGGCGATCTTGAAGCCGAAGCTCCAGAGATGATGGCGGAAGGCCATGGTGCGATCCCAGTCGATCACCGGTGCGCCCCAGGGGTCGCTATCGCGAAACGGGTCCGAGACGACGTGCGCGGCGGCATAGGCGATGCGGTTGAAGCGCGGCGGCTCTGTGGGCCGTGCCGTGGGCGTGCCGACCAGGCGATAGTCTTCGATCGTACCGTCCATCTTCGGCAGGGTAATGGTCTGCATCATGGCTTCCTCCTCCATGTTTCGATTGCTCAATAATTTAGATCGTTCCAAATGACAAGTGCTGGCAGTGGCGTATTTCGGCGTATTGGAGCGCCGCTTGAGCCGACATAATAGAGAAGGCGTCCGACAAAATGATCAGAAAAAGCAATTTAAACAGTTGGAGTGGCGCGAAAATGGTCGCGTGCGGCCGTGCCATCCATCACGATTAAAGGAAATTCACCTTTCCCGCTTGACAGATTTGGATCGTTCCAATTATGAGTCCAATCCAGATTGAAATTCGGGAGGATCTGCAGATGGGAGAAAGGGTGACGGTCATCGACATCGCACGCGCCGCTGGCGTGTCGAAGTCGACGGTGTCTCTCGTCCTGCAGGGTAGCCCGCTGGTCAACGAGGGAACGCGCGCCAGGGTCAATGCGGCGATCCGCGAACTCGGTTACGTCTATAATCGCGGCGCGGCCAATCTGCGCCAGTCGAACGCGAAGTCGAAGATCATCGGCGTGGTCGTCAACGACCTGACCAACAGCTTCTTCGCCGAGCTTGCCGTCGGCATCGACATGACGGTCCAGTCCGCCGGTTTCGTCCAGTTCCTCGCCAATTCGGCGGAAAACCCCGATCGCCAGCGCGAGGTCGTAAATTCCATGCGCGAGCACGGCATTTCCGGCCTGATCATCTCTCCGGCACGCGGCACGACCGCCGCCGACCTTAAGCCCCTGGCCGCCGCCGGCATTCCGGTGGTCGCCGTGGTGCGCAACGTGCCGGGCGCGCGGGTCTCCTCGCTGCTGTCGGACAATGCCGCCGGCGCCAGGGCCGCGGTCGAACATCTGATTTCGCTTGGCCATCGCCGCATCGCTTTCCTGGGTGGTTTTCCGGACACGACCGTCTTCTCCGAGCGCCTTGGCGGCTATCGCGAGGCGCTGCGTGCGGCCGGTCTCGATTGCGGCGACGATCTGGTCATGGCCTCCGCCCCTTCGCGCGTCGGCGGCATGGTGGCGATCGAGCGCTGTCTGGCTCTCGCCAATCGCCCGACGGCGGCGCTGTGCTTCAACGATGCGGTTGCCTTCGGCGTCTGCGACGGCCTGCGCAAGGTCAGGCTCGATCCGGGCGCGGATTTCGCCGTCGTCGGCTTCGATGACGTGATCGAGGCAAAGACGGCGGTGCCGGCGCTGACCACGGTATCGATCGACCCGCAGGGCATGGGCCGACGCGCGGCGCAGCTGCTGCTGAAACAGATCAATGCCGGAAAGGTGGAGCCCGAGGCCGTCATCAGCCCGGCGCACCTGGTGGTTCGCCGCAGTTGCGGCGCAGAGGATGCCCTGGGAGAGGGCCATATCGGCGGCTTGACAATGGAGGGCGCGGCGACCGTCGCGCTTTGAGGAAATGAAATTCGGCGCGGCCGGGAGGCCGGCGCGGGAGGAGGAAGCATGGTTCGCTGGGGCCTGATCGGCGCAAGCACGATCGCACGCGAATGGGTCATCGGAGCAATCTGCGCCAATGGCGGCGAATTGGCATCCGTTCTGAGCAGCAATGCCGAACGCGGCAGCGCCTATGCCGCGGAAAACGGTATCGCCCGTGTCGCTGCGACACTCGGCGAGATCGTCAATGATCCGGCGATCGACGCCGTCTACATTTCGACCACCAACGAACTGCATCGCGACCAAGCCATTGCGGCTGCCCGTGCCGGCAAGCACGTGCTTTGCGAAAAGCCGCTGGCGCTCTACCTCGTCGTCGCGCGAATGATGATCGCCGAGGCCCGCAAGGCCGGTGTCGTTCTCGCCACCAATCACCATTTGCGCAATGCCGCAAGCCACCGTGCCATGCGCGCGGCGATCGCCGAAGGGCGGATCGGGAGGTCGCTGGCCGCCCGCGTCTTCCATGCCGTCTATCTGCCGCCCCACCTGCAGGGCTGGCGGCTCGATCGGCCGGAGGCCGGCGGCGGCGTGATCCTCGACATCACCGTGCATGATGCCGACACCCTGCGTTTCGTCCTCAACGACGACCCGGTGGAAGTGACCGCCTTCAGCCAGTCGGCCGGCATGGGCCAGTCCGGCCTCGAAGATGGCGTCATGGGTGTCATGCGTTTCAAGTCGGGACTGATTGCCCAGTTCCACGATTCCTTCACGACGAAATTCGCCGAAACCGGCTTCGAGGTGCATGGCACGGAAGGATCGCTGATCGCCCGCAATGTCATGACCCAGCGCCCCGTCGGCAGCGTCGTGCTGCGCAATGCCGAGGGCGAACGCGAACTGCCGCTCGACCAGCAGGATCTCTACTCCCGGGCGATTGACAATTTCCATGCCGCGATCGCCGGCAAGGGCAAACCATCGGCCACGGGCGAAGATGGCCTCTGGTCGCTGGCGACCGGTCTCGCGGTGGTCAAGTCGGCCGCCAGCGGCGCGGCTGTCAAGATTGAAACCGGACTTTGAGCAGGACCATGAGCAAGCAGATCACCCCGGCCGAAGCCGCCGCCCTGATCCCCGATGGCGCCATCGTCTCCGTCTCGTCGTCGAGCGGCCTCGGCTGCCCGGACCTGATGCTGAAGGCGATCGGCGAACGCTTCGAAGCGACCGGCCATCCGCGGAACCTGACGACGCTTCATCCGATCGCCGCCGGCGACATGAGCGGCATCAAGGGCATCGACCATATCGCCCGCAAGGGACTTCTGGCGCGCATCATCGGCGGCTCCTATCCCTCCGGCCCTTCGACCTCCGAACCGCCGCTCATCTGGCAGATGGTCAGCGGAAACGAGATCCCCGCCTACAACATCCCCTCCGGCATCCTGTTCGACATGCACCGCGAGGCGGCCGCCAAGCGGCCGGGCGTGATCACCAAGATCGGTCTCGAAACCTTCGTCGATCCGGACCGCCAGGGCTGCGCCATGAATGCGGCCGCGGCCGAGAAGCCGGTCGTCAGGAAGATCGAGTTCGAAGGCGAGCAATGGCTCTATTTCCCGGCGATCGTTCCGCAGGTCGCCATCATTCGCGCAACGACCGCCGACGAGCGCGGCAACCTCACCTATGAGCACGAGGGCGCCTATCTCGGCGGCCTCGACCAGGCGCTCGCCGCCCGCAACAATGGCGGCATCGTCATTGCCCAGGTCAAGCGTTTGACCAAGGACGGCTCGCTGAAGCCGCATGACGTGCGCGTGCCCGGCATGCTCGTCGACTATGTCATCGTCGATCCGGACCAGAAGCAGACGACTCAGACGCTCTACGATCCGGCGATCTCGGGGGAGATCTTCCGCCCGCTCGACAGCTTCCATCTGCCGGAATTCGGCATCCAGAAGGTCATTGCCCGCCGCGTGGCGCAGGAGCTGGAAGCCGGAAGCTGCGTCAATCTCGGCTTCGGCATCTCCGCCAACGTGCCGCGCATCCTGCTCGAAGAGGGCCTGCACGGCGCGGTCACCTGGGTGATCGAGCAGGGTGCCGTCGGCGGCGTGCCGCTTCTGGATTTCGCCTTCGGCTGCGCCTCGAACGCCGACGGCTACATGCCGTCGCCCTACCAGTTCACCTACTTTCAGGGTGGTGGCTTCGACGCCTCGCTGCTCTCCTTCCTCGAGATCGGCCGCGACGGCTCGGTCAACGTCTCCAAGCTCGCCTTCCGCCCGCATGTGACGGCCGGCGCCGGCGGCTTCGTCGACATTACGGCCCGGGCCAGGAAAATCGTCTTCTCGGGCATGTTCAATGCCGGCGCCAAGCTCTCGCTCGAGGATGGCCGCCTGGTCGTCGACAAGGAAGGCAAGCTGAAGAAGCTGGTCAACGAGGTCGAACACGTGACCTTCTCCGGCCATCGTGCCATCAGCCAGGGCCAGGACATCACCTATGTCACCGAGCGCTGCGTGATGAAGCTGACGCCGGACGGCATCGTGCTCACCGAAATCGCGCCGGGCATCGATCTCGAAAGCCAGATCCTCGCCCAGTCGGAATTCCCGCTGATCATCTCGCCGGATCTCAAGGGCATGGATCACGAGCTGTTCCGCGATGCGCCGATCGGCCTGACACTTCCGCAAAAGCCGAGGCGGGTGCTGGAGGTGTCCCATGACTGAACCCCGCATCCGGCTTGCCGTTGACGATTCCATCGCCACCATCACATTGGCGCGCGCCGACAAGCTCAACGCGCTCGACCTCGACATGCTCGCCGAGCTTTCGGCCATTCTCGATCGCGTCGAGGCCGACAGTGCCGTTCGCGTTGTCATCCTGACCGGCGAGGGCAAGGCCTTCTCCGCCGGTGGCGACATCGCCGCCTGGGGCGGCATGCAGCCCGAACAATTCGGCCATCGCTGGGTGCGCCATGGCCACCGGATCTTCGACCGGCTGGCGACGCTGCGCATGCCGGTGATCGCCGCGATGAACGGCCATGCGCTGGGCGGCGGGCTGGAACTCGCCGGAGCCGCCGACATCCGCATCGCCGAACGCCAGGCGAAGATCGGCCTGCCGGAAACGTCCCTGGGCATGGTGCCTGGCTGGTCGGGCACGCAGAGGCTGGTGCGCCGCTTCGGCGCGCAGATCGTGCGGCGCATGGTGCTGGGCGGCGAAATGTTCGTAGCCGAAGGGGCGCGCGCCAACGGTCTGGTCGACCTCGTGGTCGATACCGGCGAAGCGCTGAACGCCGCCAAAGACTATGCCGCGCGGATTGCGGCACGCGGCCCCGCGGCCGTCGAGATTTCGAAACTCATGCTGTCCATCGCCGGCGGCGAGGACAATGGCGCGGCCGTCGAGGCACTGGGGTCGATCCTGGTGGCCAAGACCGGCGACCTGAAGGAAGGCGTGTCCGCCTTCAGGGAAAAACGCGCCGCCGAATTCAAGGGAGAATGGTAATGCCGGTACTCGTCACGCCCAGGACGATCGAAGACGCGACGGTTCGCGAATTCTCCATGCTGATCGACGGCAAATGGGGCGCCGGTACCGACGGCCGCACGCTGGAGCGCGTCGCCCCCGGCCACGGCGTGGTCGTCAGCCGCTACCAGCAGGCAAGCGCCGCGGACGCGGAGCGTGCCATCCTTGCCGCCCGCAAGGCCTTCGACGATGGTCCCTGGCCGCGCATGACGGCCGCGGAACGCTCCGGCATCCTGCTGAAGGCGGCCTCCCTGATCGAGGAACGGCTGGACGAGATCGCCTATCTCGATGCCGTCGAAGCCGGCAAGCCGATCACGCAGGTCAAGGGCGAGATCGCCGGCGCCGTGGACATCTGGCGCTATGCCGCGGCCCTTGCCCGCGACCTGCACGGCGAAAGCTACAACACGCTTGGCGACGGCACGCTTGGTGTCGTGCTGCGCGAGGCGATCGGCGTGGTATCGATCATCACACCGTGGAACTTCCCCTTCCTGATCGTCGGCCAGAAGTTGCCCTTCGCGCTTGCGGCTGGCTGCACCTGCGTCGTCAAGCCGTCCGAACTCACCTCCGGCTCGACCCTGGTGCTCGGCGAAATCCTGATCGAGGCCGGCGTGCCCGCCGGCGTCGTCAACATCGTGGTCGGCACCGGCCCGGAGGTCGGTGCGCCGATGACCACCCATCCCGCGGTCGACATGATCTCGTTCACCGGCTCGACCGGCGTCGGCCGTCTGACCATGGCCAACGCGGCCCAGACGCTGAAGAAGGTCTCGCTCGAACTCGGCGGCAAGAACCCGCAGATCGTCTTTCCCGACGCCGATCTGGAGGCTTTCATCGACGCCGCCGTGTTCGGCGCCTGGTTCAACGCCGGCGAATGCTGCAATGCCGGCTCGCGCCTCATCCTGCACAGGAGCATCGCCGACGATGTGGTGGCCCGGATCGCCGAGCTTTCCAATGCCGTCAAGGTCGGCGATCCGCTCGACCCGACGACCCAGGTCGGCGCAATCATCACCCCGCAGCATCTGGAAAAGATCTCCGGCTATGTTTCCGGGGCTGCGGCCGGCGGCGCCAACGTCGCCTATGGCGGCTCGACCATCGATTTCGGCATGGGCCAGTTCATGACTCCGACCATCCTAGACAAGGTGACCCCGGACATGGCGGTCGCCCGCGAGGAAGTCTTCGGTCCGGTCTTGTCCGTCCTGACCTTCGAGACCTCGGACGAGGCGATCCGCATCGCCAATGCCATCGACTACGGCCTGTCGGCCGGGGTCTGGAGCCGCGACTTCGACACCTGCTTGACGGTCGGCCGCAAGGTCCGCGCCGGTACGGTCTGGATGAACACCTTCATGGATGGCGCCTCGGAACTGCCCTTCGGCGGCTATCGCCAGTCGGGGCTGGGACGTGAACTCGGCCGCCACGCGGTCGAGGACTACACCGAGACCAAGACCCTCAACATGCATATCGGCGCGCGCACCGGCTGGTGGATGCCCCGGTGAAAAAGGCCCGGAATACAGAGTGTTCAATCGATTTAAAAATGTGTTTCGGTGTTCTTGACGTTGGTCAAGTTATGACTTCTTAAATACCCCCTGCGGTGGGAGACCGCATGAAATACCGGACCTGGCGCGAAGATGCCTGATCCATCCAAACGGCGGGGAGGAGTTCCGCCGCATCGACTTGCAAACGGGAGGAATACGATGCGCAAGTTCTTGACTACCACGACTGCAGCAGCCCTGATCGCCACGATGGCAGCCGGCATTGCCCGGGCCGCCGACAATGTCGAAGTCCTGCATTGGTGGACTTCGGGCGGCGAAGCCGCGGCCCTCGACGTCCTGAAGAAGGATCTTGAAAGCAAGGGCATTTCCTGGACCGACATGCCCGTCGCCGGTGGCGGCGGTACGGAAGCGATGACGGTGCTTCGTGCCCGCGTCACGGCCGGCAATGCGCCGACCGCCGTGCAGATGCTCGGCTTCGACATTCTCGACTGGGCCAAGGAAGGCGCGCTCGGCAATCTGGACGAAGTCGCCGCAAAGGAAGGCTGGGACAAGGTCATCCCGACCGCCCTGCAGCAGTTCTCCAAGTATGACGGCCACTGGATCGCCGCCCCGGTCAACGTCCACTCCACCAACTGGCTGTGGATCAACAAGGCCGCACTCGACAAGGCCGGCGGCAAGGAGCCGACGAGCTGGGAAGAACTGGTGGCATTGCTCGACAACTTCAAGGCGCAGGGCATCACCCCGGTCGCCCATGGTGGCCAGCCCTGGCAGGACGCGACGATCTTCGACGCCGTCGTGCTTTCGCTCGGCAATGATTTCTACAAGCAGGCCTTCATCGATCTCGACCCGGCAGCACTTTCCGGCGACAAGATGAAGGAAGCCTTCGACCGTCTGGCGAAGCTGCGTTCCTACGTTGACGACAACTTCTCCGGCCGTGACTGGAACCTCGCTTCCGCCATGGTTATCGAAGGCAAGGCCGGCGTTCAGTTCATGGGCGACTGGGCCAAGGGCGAATTCATCAAGGCCGGCAAGAAGCCGGGCTCCGACTTCGTCTGCATGCGCTTCCCCGGAACGCAGGGCTCCGTCACCTTCAACTCCGACCAGTTCGCCATGTTCAAGGTCGCCGACGACAAGGTGCCGGCACAGCTGGCCATGGCATCGGCCATCGAGAGCCCGACCTTCCAGTCGGCCTTCAACGTGGTCAAGGGTTCGGCCCCGGCCCGCACCGACGTGTCGGACGAAGCCTTCGACGATTGCGGCAAGAAGGCGATCAAGGATCTGGCGGAAGCCAACACCAACGGTTCGCTGTTCGGTTCCATGGCCCATGGCCACGCCAACCCGGCCTCGGTGAAGAACGCCATCTACGACGTCGTCACCCGTGCGTTCAACGGCGAACTCAACTCTGACGAAGCCGTCAAGGAACTGGCGGCTGCCGTCGAGGGCGCAAAGTAAGCCACGGGTTGTAGGGGCATGTGCCCCTCATCCGCCTGCCGGCACCTTCTCCCCGTAAACGGGGAGAAGGACAGATGCCGCAGCGTCTCCGTC
>JAHRYZ010000045.1 GCA_020621905.1 Rhizobium sp. | reverse complement strand
GGTGTTAAGAGTAGTCAGTAAAAGCACTGTTGATTGCATTTGGACACTTCTGCGAGGAGGAGAGTATGCCGAATAGCATGATCGACACGGATGCGACTGTTCATCAGCCTCAGAATTTCCAAAGTCATGCCACGGTCGTCCGGCCAGGAAACGCGCGACAGGAATTGAACAGGATCGGCCACCTCAGGCGTTATGACAGCGGCATCACCATCATTGCCGAGGCTGACGAACCAAGCGTCGTCGGCCGGGTGGTGTCCGGCGTGGTGCGATTGCGCAAGCTCGACGACGGACGGCAGCAGGTCGTGGGCTTGGCTTTGCCGGGCGAATATTTCGGCCATTTCTTCCGCAATGGCAGTGCGTTCGTGTATGAGGCCGCGACCGATGTCACGGCCTGCGTGTTTCCCCAGAAGGCCTTCGAGGCCCTTTTGGCCAGGAACCATGAGCTGGAGCACATGGTCATGATGGGTGTGTTGCGGGATCTGGAACTGAGCCGGGAATGGATGATGGTTCTCGGCTGCCAGAATACGTTCGAACGCGTCGTCAGCTTCATGCTGCATATCCGTGAGAGGATGCGTATGGCCGGCGTGCCCACGCACGACCGCTTCATTGAATTTCCGATCGGGCGCCGTGACATCGCCGGCTACCTCGGCACAACCGTTGAAACCATCAGCAGGCATGTTCAGACGCTGGCACGTCAGAGGATCATCAGAGTTCTGGACAATTCCCATTTCGAGATCTGCAATCTTGGTCGGCTTCAGTCGCTTTCGAAGCAGCATTGGGGCGGCATGGCGAAGCCGATATTGGCGAGCGGGTTCGATTCCGATCCGCCGCTCGGGTTGAGGGCAAAGATCGGGCCGCTGCCCAGGCTCGGTTGAATCCGCGCCGATGGGCTGCGCCTAAGACGTCCGGAGTTTCTGAAAGGCGCTCGCCACGAACGCGCCAGAGGACCTGAGTATTGGATCCGCCAAACCGGATCAGGAAGGTTCAGGTGTTGACGGCCATCAATGCGAAAGAGGTTGGCACTAATCCACAAAAGGGGAGGGAGCAGGATCCCCAACGCAAGCTGCGTGGGAGGGCGTGATGGACACTATCCGCAAGAGCGACGCTACTAGGCGGCAGGCCAATCTGGTTGACTATGATCAATTCTACGCGGGCTTTCACTGGGAGGACGCGGAACGTCTTCTCGACGGGCTTCCCGGCGGCAAGTTGAACATCGCGTTCGAGGCCATCGACAGGCACGTCATTCAAGGCCGAGGCGACAGGATCGCCATCCGGTGGATTTCGAAAGACGGACCGCGGCTGGATTTCAGCTATGCTGAGTTGCTGCGTGAGACCAACCGTTTCGCCAATGTCTTGAAGGGGCTTGGCATTGCAAGGGGGGACAGGGTTTACTCCCTGCTCGGTCGTGTTCCTGAACTCTACGTCGCAGCACTCGGAACGCTGAAATACGGCGCGGTTTTCTGCCCGATGTTTTCGGCCTTCGGGCCGGAACCGGTGAAGGCCCGCATGGAGATCGGCGGCGCGCGCGTCCTGGTCACCTCACATTCACTCTACAGGAAGAAGGTCGCTCCTTGGCGCAAGGAGCTCGCAGGCCTCGGCGCGGTGCTCCTGATCGATGGCGACGAGGCGGAAGCGGACACGGACACGCATGATCTCTCCAAGCTGATGGCCGAAGCGGGACCGCGGTTTTCGATCGCGGCGACCGATCCGGAAGATATGGCGCTGCTGCACTTCACCTCCGGCACGACCGGTCGCCCCAAAGGCGCCGTTCACGTGCATCGGGCGGTCGTGGCCCACCATCTGACCGGTCAGCTTGCCCTCGACCTCCACCCCGATGACGTCTTCTGGTGCACGGCCGATCCTGGTTGGGTGACCGGCACGTCCTACGGCATCATTTCGCCGCTCACCAATGGCGTCACGATGATCGTGGACGAGGCCGAATTCGACGCCGGTCGCTGGTACGGCATCCTTGAGAGCGAGAAGGTGAACGTCTGGTACACGGCACCGACCGCCATCCGCATGCTGATGAAGGCCGGCCCGGAGCTCGCGAAGGATCACGATCTCTCCCGATTGCGATTCATGGCGAGCGTCGGAGAGCCGCTCAATCCCGAAGCCGTGGCCTGGGGCGACAGGACATTCGGCATGCCGTTTCACGACAATTGGTGGCAGACGGAGACGGGCGGCATCATGATCGCCAACTACGCCTCGATGGACGTCAAGCCGGGTTCGATGGGCAAGCCGCTTCCCGGCATCACCGCCGGGATCGTCGAAAAGCATGACGGCATGGTGCGGGAAATCTCAAGGCCGATGACGATCGGGCAACTGGCCCTGAAGCCCGGCTGGCCGTCGATGATGCGGGCCTATCTGCATGAGGAGGAGCGCTACCGCAAGTGTTTCGTCGGTGACTGGTACCTGAGCGGCGACCTGGCGATGCGGGACGCGGACGGATATTTCTGGTTTGTCGGTCGCGATGACGACGTCATCAAGAGCGCGGGCCACCTGATCGGCCCATTCGAGGTCGAAAGCGCCCTGATGGAGCATCCGGCCGTCGCCGAGGCGGCCGTCATCGGCATACCGGACGAAACGATCGGCGAGGTGGTCAAGGCCTTCGTCGCTCTCAAGCCGGGTTACGAGGGTAGCGATGAACTGATGCTCGACCTGCTCGGCCATGCGCGAAAGCGGCTCGGTCCCGCCGTCGCGCCGAAGGAGGTCGCCTTCAGGAACAATCTGCCCAAGACCCGCTCCGGCAAGATCATGCGGCGCCTGCTCAAGGCACGGGAGCTGGGCCTGCCCGAGGGCGACATCTCAACACTTGAAAGTGACGAAAGATGACCGACCGCTCCCAAAAACCGCATCTGACGCGAGAGCACGTGCTCGACCTGCTGGCCCAGATGATCCGCATCCGCCGATTCGAGGACAAGTGCGCCGAGCTTTACACCGAGCAGAAGATCCGCGGCTTTCTGCATCTCTACGATGGCGAAGAGGCGATCGCCGCCGGCATCATTCCTCTCCTGCAAAGCGAGGATCGTGTCGTCGCGACCTATCGCGAACACGGTCACGCGCTGGTGCGGGGCCTGCCGATGAAGACGGTCATGGCGGAGATGTATGGCAAGATGGAGGGTTGCTCGGGCGGGCGGGGCGGCTCCATGCATCTCTTTTCCGCCGCCGCCAATTTCTACGGTGGCAACGCAATCGTCGGCGGTGGCCTGCCGCTCGCCGCCGGCCTGGCGCTTGCCGACAAGATGCGCGACGAGGATCATGTGACCGCCTGTTTTTTCGGAGAGGGCGCGGTTGCCGAGGGAGAGTTTCACGAGAGCCTCAATCTTGCCTCGCTCTGGCATCTGCCGGTGCTGTTCGTGTGCGAAAACAACCGTTACGCCATGGGCACCGCGCTGGAACGCTCGGAGGCGGTGATTGACATTCACCGGAAGGCCGAGGGCTACGGGCTGATCAGCGAGGTCGTCGACGGGATGGATGTCGTCGCCGTCGAAGCGGCCGCGCGGCGCGCGCTGGAAACCATCCGGGATGTCGGAGAGCCCTATTTCCTGGAGTGCCAGACCTATCGGTTCCGCGCCCACTCGATGTTCGATGCGCAACTCTATCGATCGAAGGAGGAGGTGGAGGAATGGCGGCGCAAGGGGCCGATCGTGCGTTTCCAGACATGGCTGCTTGAGAACGGCATCGTTCATTCCGGTGATGTCGACAAGGTCGTCGCCAAGGCCGATGCCGAGATCGCCGAGGCCGTGGCCTTCGCGGAGGCCGGACACTGGGAACCGCTGGAAAGCCTGAACCGGCATGTCGTGGCCCCTGTACGGCCGGCGTCCCCGCCGAAGGTCGAGCCTGCTGCGGAGACGGTGGAGACGACCTATCGCGAAGCGGTCAAGATGGCGATACAGGAGGCGCTCGACCGCGACGACCGTACGTTCCTGATGGGCGAGGATGTCGGCCAGTATGGCGGCTGCTATGCCGTCAGCAAGGGCCTGCTGCAAAAATACGGCCCCGACCGCATCCGCGACACGCCATTGTCGGAATCCGGGTTCACCGGCGCGGGCATCGGTGCCGCGATCGCCGGAATGCGTCCGATCGTCGAGGTGATGACGGTCAATTTCTCCATGCTGGCACTCGACCAGATTCTCAATACCGCAGCGACGTTCCGGCACATGTCGAACGGCCAGTTCGGGGTCCCGGTCGTGATCCGCATGGCGACCGGGGCAGGCAGGCAGCTGGCGGCGCAGCATTCCCACAGTCTGGAAGGCTGGTATGCGCATATACCGGGCCTGCGCGTGCTCACGCCGGCGACGATCGAGGATGCGCGCGGCATGCTCTGGACGGCGCTGGAAGACCCGGACCCGGTGCTGATCTTCGAAAATGTCATGCTCTACAACCGAAGCGGCCCTCTGGCCGTGAACGCCGGGCCGGTGGACATCAGCAGCGCCGCGGTGCGCAGGGAAGGGCGCGACGTCTCCCTCATCACCTATGGCGGATCGCTGTTCAAGACACTGGACGCCGCAGTTGAACTCGAGCGCGCCGGCATCTCCGCCGAGGTCGTCGATCTCCGCAGTCTGAGGCCGCTCGATGAGCAGACGATCCTTGCCTCCGTGACCAAGACAAGGCGGGCATTGATCGTCGACGAGGGATGGCGCTCGGGAAGCATATCGGCCGAAATCGGCATGCGGATTGCCGAGAAGTGTTTCTACGAGCTCGACGCGCCGCTTGCCAGGCTCTGCAGCGAGGAAGTCCCGATTCCCTATGCGAAACATCTCGAGGACGCGGCGATACCGCAGACCGACAAGATCGTCTCGGCGGTTATGGCGATGTTGGGAAAGGTGTGAACATGGCTGAATTCCGTATGCCTTCGCTTGGCGCGGACATGGAGGCCGGGACGCTCGTCGAATGGCTCGTCAAACCTGGGGCGGTGCTGAGACGGGGCGACGTCATCGCCGTGGTCGAGACCCAGAAAGGGGCGATCGAGATCGAGAATTTCGAGGAAGGAATCTTCGAGGGCCCGATCGCCCAGATCGGCGCCAGGGTTCCGGTAGGAGCGCCGATCGCGCTGATACGGCGTCAGGACGAGCCGGCGGCGGCTGTCGCCCCAGGTGCTCCGGCTCCGCCGGCCCTGGAGGGGCCGCCCGCAGAGGCCCCCGGTCCGCCGCGGATGGCCGAGATTACAGCCGGCGCCCGGCAGCGACCGGAAGAGCCTGTGCCCTTGCCCGTCGCGGCGCCGCCGACGGCTGCCGAGACAGCGCCGGAAAGGGTGCGTGCCTCGCCGGCGGCCCGGCGCCATGCGGCGGATCGCGGCATGGATCTGTCACTGGTCAAGGGCAGCGGCCCCCAGGGGGCGATCCAGCTGCGTGATCTTGAGGGACAGGAGGGCCGTCAGCCGAGCCTTGCCGCGCCGCCCGAGGAAGCCGCCGCGCAGCCGATGACCGGTATGCGCCGCGATTGCTGCCGCGATGGCGCGTTCGAAAGGAAATCCGCATTATTACCGCCCACAGGATCGATCTCACGGCCGCGGAGGCCTGGCTGTCGAACTTCAACGCCCGACGCGATCCGGCGGAGCGCGTGGTTCTGGGTGCGCTCTTCGTCAAGGCGGTCGCACGGGCGACGCGGAAATATCCGGAATTCAACGGGCATTTCACCGACGGCATCTTCCGCCCGAGCACGGTCGTCCATGCCGGCGTGGCGATCAATATCCGCGGAACCGGCCTCGTGGCGCCCGCCATCCATGATGCGGATGCGCTTGGCGTTCCGGAACTGATGGCCGCCATGCGCGATCTTGTCGGGCGGGTCAGGGCCGGCCGGTTCCGTTCGTCGGAACTGTCGGACCCGACGATCACGGTGTCCAGCCTTGGCGATCGCGGCGTCGAGACCTTGTATGGCGTCATTTATCCGCCGCAGGTCGCCATCGTCGGGTTTGGCATGCCGGTCACGGAGGTTCGCGCGTTGGAGGGCCTGATCGGTCCGCACAGGATCGTGCATGTCACGCTGGCCGGAGACCACCGGGTAAGCGACGGACACCGGGGCGCGCTTCTTCTCTCCCACATAGACCAACTTCTGCAGAAGCCGGAGGGACTATGACCAAGCAGGAACTGGAGACGGTGCTGACCGAGGCGCTTCGGCGCATAGCGCCGGATGTCGATGTTGCGGAGATAGACCGGGATGGGGACCTTAGGCAGGAGTTCGACATCGACTCCATCGACTTCCTCAATCTGATTACGGCGTTGGGAAAGCGCTTCTTGCTGCCGATCCCGGAAGAGGACTATCTGAGGCTTCGCAGTTTTGCGGCGATCGTGGACTATCTTGTGGAGAAGGTTGCCTAGAAAACACCGACACGTCGTTTGACGTGCCGGTTCGGGATCCCGCTTGCGCAGGCGCCGTCGTGTCGCCGAGAAGGCCTACTTGACCTCGATCTTCTTCGTCTCCGCCACTGCTCCCGCCGGCTTCGGGATCGTGACCGTCAGCACGCCGTTCTTGAAATCTGCCTTGACGGTGTCGGCATCGATCTTGAAGGGCAGGGTCATCGTTCTCTGGAAGGAGCCGGCGGAACGCTCGATGCGATGGAACTCGCGCCCCTTGTCTTCCTTTTTCTCTTCTTTCTCGGACTTCTTCTCGCCCTTGATCGTGATCCGGTTGTCGATGACCGAAACGTCGATGTCTTTCTGCTCCACGCCGGGAAGATCGGCCGTCATGCAGACCTCACTGTCGGTCTCGCTGACATTCGACCGTACCGCGAAGCTTCCCGCCAAAGCCGGCAGGCCCTGGTCGAAATCCTCGAAAAGACTGTCGATGCGTTTGCGCAGATCCGCGAACGGGTTCTTGTCGTCTTCCTTGTCGCCCCACAGGGACTGCAACCAACTTCCACGCGCCATGTCGACACCTCCATTGCCTCGCTAGGGAAAGGCACTCTCGCAGTCGAACAGGGCCGCGACATTGACGGCCGTCAATCCAGCCCGGTGATGGAGGCGCTAGAAGAAACCAAGCCAATTTCCGATGATCGGCAGAAGAACGGGCTTCAGATATGTCGCACAAGAACATCCTCTTTCATTCGGCGGCGCGGGAAAAGATATTGCGCGGAACCGCCGCGCTTGCCGATGCCGTCCGCATCACGCTCGGTCCCAAATCGAAATCGGTGCTGATCCAGAAGAAATGGGGCTCGCCGATCGTCTGCAATGACGGCATCACTATCGCAAAGGAGGTGGATCTGGCGGATCCGGAAGAGAATCTCGGCGCCCAGATATTGCGGCAGGCCGCCGAAAAGACCGGAGATGCCGTTGGTGACGGCACCAGCACGGCAACCATTCTCGCCCACGCGATCTTTGCCGACGGCACGCGCAATGTCGCAGCCGGCGCCAGTGGCATCGACATCAAGCGGGGACTCGACCGCGGTCTCAAGATCTGCGTGGAGACGCTGCGTTCGATGTCGAGACCGGTCGAGACACGGAAGGAGAAATCGCAGGTCGCGGCCATCTCCGCGCATAATGATCTGCTGATCGGCGATCTGATCGCGGATGCGATGGAAAAGGTCGGTGATCAGGGCGTGATCACGGTCGAAGAGTCGAACACGACCGAAACGATACTTGAGGTCGTCGAAGGCATGCAGTTCGATCGCGGCTTCATCTCGCCCTATTTCATTACCGATGCCGACAAGATGGAGGCGGTGATCGAGGACGCCCATGTTCTCGTATGTGATCGCAAGATCAGCCATATCAACGACATCGTTCCGCTGCTGGAGCAAGTTGCCAAGAGCGGGCGGCCGCTTCTCGTCATTGCGGAGGACGTGGACGGGGAAGCCTTGGCCACGTTGGTCGTCAATCAGCTTCGCGGCGTCTTTCACGCGATTGCCGCCAAGGCGCCTGGCTTCGGCGACCGCCGCAAGGCCATGCTGGAAGACATCGCCATTGTGACGGGGGGACAGCTTGTCTCGGAGGATCTCGGCAGCAAACTGGAAACGGTGGAGATCGCGCAGTTGGGGCATGCCAAGCGCGTCATCAGCGACAGGGAAACGACGACGATCATTGGCGGCGCTGGAACCAGGGACGCCATCGAGGGCCGCCTTCGGCAACTCCGGACGCAGATCGAGAAGACCAAGAGCGACTACGACCGGGAAAAGCTGGAGGAAAGGGTGGCCAAGCTGTCCGGAGGGGTTGCGGTGATCCGTGTCGGCGCGCCCTCCGAAGCGGAACTGAAAAGCAGAAAAGAGGCCCTCGACGACGCCATCAATGCGACCAAGGCCGCCGTGGCCGAGGGGATCGTGCCGGGCGGCGGGCTGGCGCTCCTGCGCTGCACCGGCACCCTCGAGCAAGAGCAGACGCGTAGCCAGGGCGACGAGAAGACGGGTCTGGAAATCCTCCGCCGGGCGCTGAGCGCACCGGCGCGCCAGATCGCGGAAAACTCCGCCGTCGATGGCGGCGTCGTCGTTGCAAGGATGCTGGAGGGCACAGGCAATATCGGATTCGACGCGGCGCAGAACCGTCATGTCGATCTGATCGAGGCCGGGATCATCGATCCGACCAAGGTGGTGAGGGTTGCACTGGAAAACGCCGTCTCGGTGGCGAGCGTGTTGCTGCTCACCGAGGCGACGATGACCGAAATTCCCGAAGAGGAAAAGGCGGAGCGAGGGAGTGGCGAAGGCCTGCACGTCTGATGGCGGCAAGAAATGGCGACCGGCCGCCTCGCGTGCGGATCGCAAGGCCGGTGCGGCGTTCGTCACCGTGCCGCTTGGGTCGCATTATCCGTTCTGGCTGCCCCGCGGTCCCGGATGATCGGCGTCAGGCGCCAGGACGGCGTCGCCAATGGCATGGAACATGTTGGACATGATCTGCCATTCCCGGTCGAGGCGACGGGCCGCCGTTTGCCAGCGGCTGGCGTCGGGTTCTTTCGGGGCGGGATGATTGGCAATTGTGGATTGGTAGAGATCGACGATCCGGGCGGCGGCATGTTCCCGCGAAAAAGGCTCGGCCGTCTCAAGGGCCGCCTGACGAAGTACGGCTCTTTCCTCCCCCTGCCGTGTCTTCACCCAGTCGAGTGCCCGCGCGAACGCCTCCGGTGATGAATCCTGTGGCACCAGGCGGCCGTTTTCTCCGTCGCGGACGATCTCCGTAGCGCCGGGCGCATCCAGTGCGACAACCGGAGTGCCGGCGGCCATCGCCTCGGCGAGCACCAGTCCCTGCGTTTCCGATTTCGACGAGAAGGCGAAGAGATCCATCGCCGCATAGGTGTCGGCGAGGGCGGTTCCTTCGACCGAACCCATGAGATGCACCCGGTCGGCCAATCCCTCGGCATCAAAGCGGCTTCTGATGGCGGTCAGCATTTCGCCCTCGCCGGCGACGAGGAAGTGTGCCTCTTCGTGGGAGCGGAGAAACAGAAGTACCGATGCCGCCAGGAATTCGAGATTCTTTTCGGCGGCGAGACGGCCCACATGGCCGACGACAAAGGCATAAGCCGGAATGCCTGCGGACGCGCGAGCCTTCGCGCCATCCCCACCCGCGAAGAAGGCAAGATCCACTCCGGTCGGTATCAGCGATAGCGGTGTCTTGACACCATGATCGGTGAGGTGGCGGGCGATGCTCGCGCTCGGCGCGATCACGGCGTCGCAGAGGTCGCAATAGCCGAAGGAGAGGCTAAGGACGAGCCGCTGTATGGCCTGCGCATCCGGGGCGACATGGTGGCAATAGCACTCATATCGGGTGTGATAGGTGTAGACGACGGGCCGGTCGAACTTGGCCGCCACGCGCAGCGCCAGCGAGCCGAGCAGGAAGGGGTGGTGCGAATGTACGATATCCGGCTGGAAGGCGTCGAGCGTGTCATCAAGGAGCCGAGCCAGGGGAAGGGGGAGGGAAAAATCGCTGCCGGCGAAATGCTGGACGGCCGGCACGCGCAGGACGTCCGGCTCGTCATTCCGCGTGATCCCGTATTCCGGCGCGACCACGAGCACGCGATGTCCGAGGCGCCGCAGGTCTTCGGTCAGCCATGCCACGCTGTGGGCTACCCCGCCGACATGCGGGGTGAAGGTGTTGGTGAACATGACAATGTTCATCAGCCGGCGGATCCGCCGGAACGGTGATTGCTTTTCTTCGTCAAGACCCTGCCTTCTGATAGGTGCCAATGATTTCCGTGGCGGCGAGGACATGGCCGCGTATCGCCGACTCGATCTGATCCTTGGATCCCGGCGTCAAATGGTCAAGCAGGCGATCGAGAGCATAGAGCTTGAAAAAATAGCGATGCCTGCCGATCGGCGGGCACGGGCCGCCGTAGTCCTTGCGCTTCCAGTCGTTGATGCCGGTCACGGTCGTTCCGGGCAGGACCGATACACCGGCCGGGAGACCGCTAAGGTCCGGAGGCAGGTTGTAAAGTATCCAATGGACCCAGGTCATCCTGGGGTGGGCGGGATCCGGCGCGTCCGGATCATCGACGATGAGCACCAGGCTTTTCGTTGCCATCGGCACGCCCGTCCATTCGAGCGGCGGCGAAATGTCCTGCCCCTCGCAGGTATAAAGGCTCGGGATTTTTCCGTTAGGGGCGAATGCGGGTGAGGTTATCGTGAAGGCCATCCTTGTGCTCCCTTCGTTTGAAACCGCCGTCCGGTCATGGCGATTGCAGATCTTTCGGATGGCGACCGGTCTCGCCGACCTCTTCATCATCTGCACCTTCCCGGTCTCCCGCGTCACGGCTGTGACGCCGGTGCGTCTCGTGGATCGAGCGGACCGTGCGGACGACCTCGTCGTCCAAAAGGGGAGGGTCGCAGCGCAAGCGGTTCCAGGCAAGCATCAGTTCCATGACCACCTCGGGATCGACACCATGCCAAAGCAGGTGTCCGGTGAACGAGGCGATGGTCGTGTTCCTGCGCCCTGCCTCCACGCCCTCCCGCGCCAATGCACGCCAATAGGACAGCGGGTGTCCGAGCCCGCGTGCCTCACCCTCCTCTTGAGCGCGAAGCCAGACGGGAAGACGGGCAAGGGCGATCTCCTCAGGCGCATGGCCTTGGCGCCAGCGATAGGGTTTGCCGCTCGGGTGAATGGACGGGGGCGCGACAATAATCCCGCCATCCGCGCGCAGGTCGAGACCGGGCGCAAAACCCGTCCGGTTGCGGATGTCGCCGCCAGGATGGGTGAAATAGAGGTGACGCCCGCCTCCGCCTGTCATGGCTTCGACCGTCTCGGCCAACTTGCCATGGGTCTCTTCCAGAGCCGCGAGCGCCGCGCTGCCGCCATGCGCCGGGTCGACGTCGAGAACCACAAGTCCCGAGCGCATGCCGGTCACGACCGCGACGCCGGCTTGCGGCCACATCGCGTACCAGCCTCGCACCTCGTTCGCCTCCGGCATGCGCTCCTGCAGTTCGGTCCAGGCGATGAGCGGTCGTTTGCTGTGGGGCGCGACCGGCAGGGGAATCCAGCCAAGCGCCCGGTATCGCAGCGCCGCCATCTGCGCCGGAGGCTGGTTGCGCCTAGCCATCGCCGGCCTCTCTTGCGGTGATTCTGTCTGCTTCCTTCAAGGCGTCCAGCACGTCCTCGTCAGAGAGTTGCGGAAAATGCCGACAATGAAGACCCACGGCCTGGAAGTCGACAGGCGTTTCCAGGCAGATCACGTCATCCGCCGCGCGGCGGAGGACGGGAAGAATATCGACAGAGGATACGGGAGCGGCGACCACGATCTTGTCCGGATGCCGCAAGCGCAGGCCCTTGATGGCCGCGCGCATGGTCGCGCCGGTCGCGAGGCCGTCATCGATGATAATGGCGATCTTGCCCTTGATATCCCGATCCCGTCGATCCCCGAGATCGAGGCGTCGCCGCCGCTGGATTTCCTGCAGTTCACGCTGGCAGCATGTCTGGAAGTCCTCTTCCGAAATCCCGTGACCGGCGATCACCTCTTCGTTTCGGACGATCGCCGGGTGCTCTCCGTCGATGACTGCGCCCATCGCCAACTCCGGAAAGAAGGGAAGGCCGATCTTGCGCACGAGAGCGAGTTCAAGGGGAGCGCCAAGGGCTTTTGCCACCTCCAGTGCCACCGGCAACCCGCCGCGCGGCAAGGCGAACACGGCAAGGGGCCGGCCGACATAGGCCTGCAACGCCACGGCGAGCCGTCGTCCGGCTTCGCCGCGATCTAGGAACGGCATGGGGCGCCTCCCGGGTTCTCACTCCGATGACGAACAACAAGACGCGGTATGGCTGATCGTTGCATTGACGTTGCTCAATGCGGCTACGGGCTTGCTGCTGCATTGTGGATTGAGAGTTACCGCCCAAGAGGGGGCGCAGATGCGGCTTTTTCTTTGTGGTGACGTCATGACAGGACGCGGCATCGACCAGATCCTGCCACATCCCGGGGATCCGATCCTGTTCGAGAGCTACGTCTCTTCGGCCCTCCGCTATGTCGAACTTGCGGAACGGGCGTCGGGCCCGATCCCTCGCTCGGTGCCGCTCGGCTATATCTGGGGCGATACACTGGAGGCGCTGGACAGTCGCTCGCCCGATTTGAGGATCGTCAATCTTGAGACCAGCATAACGGCTGAGGGCGTCCCTGAAGCCAAGGGCATCAACTATCGCATGCACCCCGAGAACATCGGCTGCCTCACGTCGGCGAAGATCGATTGCTGCGTGCTGGCCAACAATCATGTCGCCGATTGGGGGCTGTCCGCTATGGAGGAGACGGTGCGGCATATCGCAGGAGCCGGAATGGCAAGCGCCGGTGCCGGCGATGATGGCGAAGCCGCGGCGCGTCCGGCCATTCTTCGCGGTCCCCTGGGGCGGCGCGTACTTGTCTTCGCCCTCGGCTGCGCGTCCGCCGGCGTCCCGTCGCACTGGGCGGCGGCAGGCCGGACACCGGGTGTCAATTTCCTCCCCGACCTCGGGCAGGTTGCCCTGGGACGGCTTGGCCGGGAAATCGCAACATGGCGCGAGCCAGGCGACGTCGTCATCCTCTCCATCCATTGGGGGCCGAACTGGGGATACGACATCCCCGAGGCGCATCGCCGTTTAGCCCGCGCATTGATAGACGAAGCCGGCGTCGATCTCGTTCACGGCCATTCCTCGCATCATCCGCTTGGGCTGGAGGTCTACCGCAAGAAGCTGATCCTCTATGGTTGCGGCGACTTCATCAACGACTACGAGGGCATACGAGGCCATGAGGCCTTGAAGCCGGAACTGGCACTCGGCTACTTCGTCGACTTCGACGAATGCGGCGATCTCCGCGAACGTTTCGAGATGGTGCCGTTTCGCAGGCGGAAGTTCCGCCTCGAGCGCGCTTCAAGCCAGGACGCCGCCTGGCTTGCCGAGGTCCTCGACCGCGAAAGCCCAAGCTGTCGCATCGCGCTTTCGCAGGGAGATGTCTTGACGGGCATCAATGCCGGCGGATGAGGTTGCGCTATTGGATTCCCATCTGGTGTTCGGCGTGGCTGCGGATCGAGAAGATGCGAACCGCTGCATTCCCGAGCGATCGCGGTGAGACCGGACAGCCTTGAAGAACAGAACGAGGTATAGTGATGGAGACACCTGTCGAGATCGATAGCCACGGTGTGGAGATTTCCCCCGCACTTCGCGAGATGCTGAACGAGCATGTGGGTGAACTGGAGACGCGCTATGGCCGGATCACGAGTTGCCGCGTGGTGGTGACGGGGCCGGGCCAGCGGCATCGTACGGGCGGGCTTTACGACGTGCGCATACACCTGGCGCTTCCCAATGGTCGTGAAGTGGCGGTCGACCATGTCGATCATGGCGACGAGCGCTATTCCGATCTCCATTTCGCCATCAACGACGCGTTCAAGCGGGCGCGGCGGCAATTGCAGGACGAGGCGCACAAGCTTCAGGGCGAAACGAAGCACCATGAACCTCAGCCGATCGGCACGGTCGCGCGGATCGATCATGCGGGCGACTTCGGCTTCATCACCGCATCCGACGGCCGCGAGGTCTATTTCCACCGCAACAGTGTCGTCGCAGGCAGTTTCGACGACCTGGAGCCGGGCACGCGCGTCAGCTTCGCCGAAGAACAGGGTATCAAGGGCGACCAGGCGAGTACCGTGAAACCGCTGGGAAAGCACGCTCTGCGATAGAGGGATGTGGTGTCCCGGGGAAGGCGGCTGGATAGCGGATGACCATGTTCAGCGCTGCGCCCAGGTGTCGCCGACCTTGACATAGGAGCGCTTGACGGCGGCCCAGGCAATGCGGTGCGCGGCTTCTTCCCGACGCGGGTCAGTGGCATGGGCAGCGAAAGCGTGATTGAACGCCTCGCGATAGATGTCCTGGGCGTGGCGGGGCAGGACGTGGCGCACCGGCGGCGGCAGATCCGAATTCGTCGCATAAGGCATAGGCCGCTCCGACAACAGGGTTCAGACCGGACGTCTGGGTCCAGCTGCCTTGCGGCTAGCCGCGCCGTGCCAGCGCTGGCCACAGATTGCGCAGCGGCAGGGGCAGTGGATCGATGACCTTTGCCGTTTCTCCCGGATCGAGCTCCTTGAAGACGACCTCGAAAACGCCGCGCGCGGCTGTTGCCGGGTCCATCGGGAAATTCGCCGGCAATTCCCCGGCGATACGGCCGCAAAACGCTTCGACCGTGTGCTCCTCTATCGGCTTTCCGCTGATTTTCCAGCCTTCGAAAAACAATCCGCGGATGACCATGGGCAGCTGTGCGCTGAAATGAACTGCGGCCTCCGGCGGCAGCCTGTCCCGCAGCGCATGCAGGGTTGCCCGCAGTGCACTATAGGCATGACGGCGTTCCTCGACGTGAAGTTCTTCCGCCGTCGCCTTGAGCCAGCGATTGGCTTCCTGCACGGTATGGTCGAAAGTGGGATGTCCAGTCGTCATGATGAACTCCATGGCGTTAGAGTGGATCCCGACAGGCCGGCGATTGTCTCATGACCGGTTGCCCGTCGAGGACGCTTTCAAGGCTGCAGGTGGAGGGCAGATTCCAGACAAGGTAAACGAGACTGCCGTGCCGACATTGACGGGCATCAATGGGGAGAAAGAAGCATCATCCGCTGAGACAGCACGCAGCATCGGCCGCCCGAGATCTGCCTCAAAGGTATTTGCGCTCGACGTCCTCGCAGGAGTAGCCAAGTGCGGCCAGCCCCTCGGCCAGATGGTCTCCCAGCAGCGGATCGCCCAGCAGATAGTCGGCGGTGCGCCTGTTGTGGGCCTCGGCCGCCTGGATGCGGAGGTCGGTCCATTCATTTGCGTCATAGTTGTCGCGGCCAAGCCAGGCGAGGGCTACGAGGTCGATCTGCTCGTCGATGGACAGGTCGTCGATCAGCGAGCGGATCTCCTCCTCCACCGGGTCGTCCGGCGTATCCTCCAGAACGGAGAGTTCCGCGTCATCGGAAGGATTGGAACCGGAATCCGGATCGGTACCCTCCTCCTTCACGTCAAATTCCCTGGCCTTTATGATGAGGAAGCAGACCTTCTCCACTGGGATCTCGATGTCGACCCGTTGCGGGACGTCGATGGGATGTTTCATTGATCTTTGCCTTCCGCCGTTTGACGCGACCTTGTGGGAGAAGAGGGCCTCCCATCAAGACTAGACCTAATGCTCGTCCCGCGCCTGTCATTGACCGTCGTCAACGGTGCCGGTCATTCGCGCGTTGATGACTGTCCCCTGACGAGATCTATCGCTCCACGTTCGATCAGAAATGGCTGACGATCGGATCGAGGATGGAAACGAAGTGTCTGGGCCCCCGAATTCATAGGTCCTTGATAAGGCCCGCCTCTCCAAGGTCTTTGGTTCGATTCCGTTCAAGGCGAAAAGCTCATCCCCTGGGCCAATTGCGATACAACGATTAACGCATACAAGGGCGGCTTTGCGCCCTCATGTCAGACATAAAGGCTACCGTCGCACCTGCCTGAAAGCAGCCATCGTCACGACCAAGGCTCCACTTGCATGTGTGCCGATGCCTGCGCGTCTTTGTGCGGGCTGGCCCATCGAACCGGCAGGCCGCCTTAGCTAGCTCAAGCAAAGATAGGAGGGATCTCAATCAGCTTCCTGGTGTCGCCGCCAGCCTTCTCGACGATGTTGAATACAGCCGTTAGCATGCTAGGTACATCCTGCCGTGCCATCTCGATGTCGTGTCCGAGAAGCGCCACGAAGGGATCCCAGTCGAAGCAGCCGATGATGGGGGATGTGCCTTCGAAATGCGGAGACGTCTTGATCCAGCGCATGACGCCTTCGAGCGAGATCGTTGAGTTGACGAACATGCCGCGCGGCACGCTGCCTTCGCTGTCAGCCATTGTGCTCAGCGCCTGAGCGGCCTTCTCCGGCGCATAACCGCAGGCGAGAATGTGGTGCTCTTCGATCGGAACGTCGAGATCCTGGTGGGCCATGCGGAAGCCCCGGATACGGTCGGCCGTGTTGTGATCGCGGCCGCGGCCGCCGATGAACAGCAGCGGCGACTTCGCACCCGTCTTACGTTCGACATTGATCAGCGTCCGCCTCGTCAGTTCGCGCGCGCCTGCGAAATTGTCCGAAATGATCGAGGTGGCCTTGGTTCCCGGTAGGTCGAGATTGAGGCTGCGGGTGCCGGCCGCAAGGCAGATGTCGGTGATCCGGTCCGGGTCCGTGGCGCCGGTCGAGATCAGCCATTCGACCTGGTAGGATAGCATGGTGCGAGCTGCTTCCACCTCGAGATCCGGATCACGTAGCGTACAGGTGATGATCGGGAACAGACCACGGTCCCGGGCCATGATTTCGAAGGTCTCGACGATCGAGCCGAAATAGCGGTTGTCGTATTTTGGCACGATCATGCCGATGATGCGGGATTTTTCGCGCCGCAGGAGGCTTGCCTGCATGTTCACCGCATAGCCCTGTTCCTCGGCGATCCGGGTGATCTTTTCGGCGAGCTGACTGCTGATCCGGCGTTTCTTCCAATTGCCGTTCAGCACGGCGCTGACGGCACTGGCCGATGTGCCGGCAAGCGCCGCCAGATCGTAGATCGTCGTCTTCTTTGTGGGCGCTGCTGATTCACGAATTCCTCCTGCTCAACCCAGCTTGACATCAAACAAGGAAAGTGGCAATTGATGCTTCATCGATTGAGCAAAGGTGCTCCATCGATGATACAGGTTGGCTGTGGAGGGTCGACCGGGAGGCGTTCAGCCAGTGCCCATGTCTTGCAGCGCCGACACGCTCGGCGACGGAAGATGTTCTGCGTCATCATGTCAGGCGACGCGGAATGGGTGAGGGGAGCGAAGGTCCGGACTGGTCTCTCGACGCGGGCTGTTCCATTCAAGGAGGAGAATGAGACATGAAAATTCGTTCCATGCTGCTGGCAACCGTCGGTCTCGCCGCAATGGTTTCCGGTTCTGCTCTTGCGCAGGAAGGGGCAACCGTTGCCTTCCTGATGCCCGACCAGGCATCGACACGCTATGAAGAGCACGACTATCCGGGCTTCAAAGCCGAAATGGCCAAGCTTTGCCCGACTTGCACCGTCATCTATCAAAACGCCAATGCGGACGTTGCGCTCCAGCAGCAGCAGTTCAATTCGGTCATCGCTCAGGGCGCCAAGGTCATCGTCCTTGATCCGGTGGATTCCGCTGCAGCTGCCGCTCTTGTCGAGATTGCCCAGTCCCAGGACGTTAAGGTGATCGCCTATGACCGTCCGATCCCTGACAAGGCTGCCGACTATTACGTCTCCTTCGACAACGAAGGCATCGGCCACGCGATTGCCAAGTCGCTCGTCGACCACCTGAAGGCGAGCGGCCTTCCGGAAGGTGCAGGCGTCCTGCAGATCAACGGTTCGCCGACCGACGCCGCTGCCGGCCTCATCCGTGACGGTATCCACCGCGGCCTCAAGGACTCCGGCTACAAGACGCTGGCCGAATTCGATACGCCGGAATGGGCGCCGCCGAAGGCACAGGAATGGGCCGCCGGCCAGATCACCCGCTTCGGCGCCGACATCAAGGGCGTGGTTGCTGCCAACGACGGCACCGGCGGTGGCGCGATCGCTGCCTTCAAGGCTGCCGGCGTCAACCCGGTTCCGCCGGTTACCGGCAACGACGCGACGATTGCAGCCCTGCAGCTGATCATCTCGGGCGACCAGTACAACACGATTTCCAAGCCGTCGGAAATTGTCGCCGCTGCCGCCGCCAATGTTGCGGTCAAGCTCTTGAAGGGCGAGACACCGGAAGCCAAGACGACGCTGTACAACACGCCGTCTGAACTCTTCGTACCGGCCGTCGTCACCGCCGAAAACATCAAGGCAGAAATCTTCGACAAGGGCATCCAGAAGCCCGACGAAGTCTGCACCGGTGAATATGCCGAGGGTTGCAAGAAGCTCGGCATCGTCCAGTAATGATCTCCCAAGATGCTCGGTCGGGGCTTGCTCCGGCCGGGCGCGACCCGTTTCGAAAGAAGAGCGTCTCGTTATGCAACGAAATGACATTGGTTTGCCTCCCAAGGGCACGACCATCCTCAAGTTGAGCAATGTTTCGAAGAATTTCGGCGCGGTCTCGGCCCTGACCGACATCGAGCTGGAAGTGAAGGCCGGTGAGGTTGTGGCCCTCGTGGGGGACAATGGTGCGGGAAAGTCGACCTTGATCAAGGTCCTGGCGGGTGTGCACCAGCCGACCTCGGGTCGGATCGAGTTCTGCGGTCAGGAAGTCTCTCTCGATAGCCCGAGCCGTGCGCTCGAGCTTGGCATTGCGACCGTATTCCAGGATCTGGCACTGTGCGAGAACCTCGACGTCGTGGCCAATCTCTTTCTCGGTCATGAGATGTCGCCCTGGAATCTCGACGAGGTGGCGATGGAGGTGCGGGCCTGGACGCTGCTGCGCGAGCTTGCTGCGCGCATTCCTTCTGTCCGCGAGCCGATTGCCTCGTTGTCCGGCGGCCAGCGCCAGACGGTCGCCATCGCCCGATCCCTTCTGCTCGACCCGAAGATCATCATGCTCGACGAACCGACCGCGGCCTTGGGTGTCGCCCAGACGGCCGAAGTGCTGAACCTGATCGAACGGGTGCGCGAGCGCGGTCTCGGCGTCATCATCATCAGCCACAATATGGAGGACGTGCGCGCCGTTGCCGACCGCATCGTCGTCCTGCGTCTCGGCAAGAACAACGGCGTCTTCAGTCCTGACGCGTCCAACCACGAACTCGTGGCTTCTATCACCGGCGCCACGGAAAACTCCGTTTCGCGCCGCATCGGCCGAAAGGCTGGCGAACAGGCCGAAAACGGCGGGAGCCCCGCATGAGCACTCAGATGTCGAACGAAATCAAGTCCACCCCGCTCGCCCTCGATCGCAGCGACGAGCGGGTCAAACATTCCGAAGGCCTGTCGGGCGTGATCCGTGCCTTCATTGCAAGGGTTCGCTCGGGCGACCTCGGCATGCTGCCGGTCGCCGTCGGGCTGATCGTCATCTCGACGGTCTTCAGCATCCTCAATCCGATCTTTCTGGCGCCGAACAACCTGGTCAATCTGCTGTTCGACTGCGCCACCGTCGGCATTATCTCGCTTGGCATCGTCTGCGTTTTGATCCTGGGCGAAATCGATCTTTCCGTAGGCTCGATGAGCGGCCTTGCGTCGGCGATCATCGGTGTCTTGTGGGTCAATTCCGGCATGTCACTGCCGCTCGCCATCGCTGCTGCCCTTGTTACCGGCGCTGCCGTCGGTGCGCTTTACGCGATGCTTTACAACCGGCTGGGCATGCCGAGCTTCGTCGCGACGCTTGCGGGTCTGTTGGCACTGCTGGGCATGCAACTCTACATCCTCGGCCCCACGGGCAGCATCAATTTGCCTTATGCGTCGCCGCTGGTCCGTTTCGGCCAGATCCTTGTGATGCCGGACTGGCTCTCCTTCCTTCTCGCGCTCGTGCCGGGGGCGATACTCATCCTGTCGGGGCTGATCATCCGGAAGCGGCGCACGGCGGTCAACCTGTCCACCCAACCGCTGAGCAGCCTGCTGGTCAAGGCGAGCCTGCTCACCGTTGCGCTGGAAGCTGTCGTCTTCTACCTCAATACCGGACGCGGCGTGCCGTGGATGTTTGCCCTGTTCGTATTCCTCGTCGTGGTCTTGAACTATGCCCTGACGAAGACCCAGTGGGGCCGTTCCATGTTCGCCGTCGGCGGCAATCGGGAAGCCGCGCGCCGTTCCGGCATCAATGTCCGCCGCATCTACATGAGTGCCTTCATGCTCTGCTCGACGCTGGCGGCGCTGGGCGGCACGCTGTCGGCGGCGCGGCTCGCCTCCTCGAGCCAGCAGGCGGGCACGGGTGACGTCAACCTGAATGCCATCGCTGCAGCCGTCATTGGCGGAACCAGCCTGTTTGGCGGTCGCGGCAGTGCCTATTCCGCGCTGCTCGGCATCATCGTGATCCAGGCCATTTCGAACGGCCTGACGCTTTTGAACCTCAGCTCCTCGCTGCGCTACATGATCACAGGGGCCGTGCTCGCCATCGCCGTCATTGTCGACTCGCTCGCCCGCCGCTCGCGCGTGAGCCACGGTCGCGCCTGAACATACTTCTGGAGGACAAAATGACAGATCTCATGAAAGGCAAGGTTGCCGCCATCACCGGAGCGGCATCCGGCATCGGGCTCGAATGCGCCCGCACCCTGATCGCCGAAGGCGCGACCGTCGTACTGATAGACCGCGCCAGGGACAAGCTCGAAAGCCTGTGCAAGGAGCTCGGCGAGCGTGCCAAACCGCTGGTCGTCGACCTGCTAGACGGTCCGGACGTGTCGAGCATGTTGCCGCGCATCCTGGAACTGGCGGGCCGGCTCGACATCTTCCATGCCAATGCTGGCGCCTATATCGGCGGCTCTGTGGCCGAGGGCGATCCGGATGCCTGGGACCGCATGCTGAACCTCAACATTAATGCCGCCTTCCGTTCGGTTCACGCGGTCCTGCCGCACATGATCGCCCAGAAGTCGGGCGACATCCTGTTCACAAGCTCGATCGCGGGTGTGGTGCCGGTGGTGTGGGAGCC
>JAHRYZ010000044.1 GCA_020621905.1 Rhizobium sp. | reverse complement strand
CTCAAGCGGATCGGCTATGCCGCGCCGAGAATTGCGGTCGCCGGCATCAATCCCCATTGCGGCGAGAACGGCCTGTTCGGGACTGAGGACGACGAGCAGATTGCCCCGGCCATTGCCGCCGCCCGCGCCGAGGGCATCGATGTCCACGGGCCGATCTCGGCCGACACGGTCTTTTATCGCGCCTATTCCGGCGCCTTCGATCTCGTCGTTGCCCAGTATCACGACCAGGGCCACATCCCGATCAAGCTGGTGGCCTTTGATACGGCGGTCAATGTCTCGGTCGAACTGCCGATCGACCGGACCTCGGTCGACCACGGCACGGCTTTCGACATCGCCGGAAAGGGCATCGCCAACCACGGCAACATGAACGCCGCCATCGCCTATGCGCGCAAGCTCGTGGCCGGCCGCGCCAAGCAAGGATAACTGAGCCATGACCAATGCTTCGATCACGCTTCACCAGCCGCGCCGCCTGGCTGTCGGCGCCGGCAACGTGGGCCAGGTCGGCCTCTGGGCTGGCGATACGAGCTCGGTTCTCGTCGTCGCCACCCCGTTCACGGCGGGCTTCGTCGATCGGCTGGGCCTCTCCGGGCGCGTGACCGTCTTCGATGCGATCCCCGGCGAGCCGGACATCGCAACGCTGGATGCGGCGCTCGACGCGGCGCGCCGCTGCCGGCCGGACGTCATCGTCGGTCTTGGCGGCGGGTCGGTGCTCGACGTCGCCAAGCTCGTGGCGGTGCTGTGGGACGGACGCAGACGTTCGCCGACGTCGCCGGCCCCAACCGGGTCGCTGGGCGCAATACGCTTCTCGCCCAGGTCGCGACGACCGCTGGCACCGGCTCCGAGGCCGGTATCCGGTCGCTGATCACCGATCCGGACAAGGGAACCAAGGTCGCGGTCGAAAGCCCGCACATGATCGCCGATCTGGCCGTGCTCGATCCGGAACTCACCTATTCGGTGCCCCCGGCGGTGACGGCCGCAACCGGCGTTGATGCTATGGCCCATTGCGTCGAGGCCTTCACCAATCGCCGCGCGCATCCAATGATCGACGGCTTTGCCCGCATGGGTTTCCGGCTGGTCGGCAAATATCTTGCCCGCGCCGTGCGCGACGGTTCGGACACCGAGGCCCGCGAAGGCATGATGCTCGCATCCTTCTATGGCGGCATCTGCCTCGGCCCGGTCAATACGGCGGCTGGCCACGCCATCGCCTATCCGCTCGGCACTCGCCTGCGGCTGCCGCATGGGCTGGCCAATGCCATCATCTTCCCGCATGTCCTGGCCTTCAATCAGCCCGTAGCCGTGGAAAAGACGAATGAAGTGGCGGAGGCGCTCGGCCTCGGCACCGGGCTTTCGCAGCAGGACCTTTCGCGTGTGGCCCACGGCTTCTGCCGCGATCTCGGCATCGAGATGTCGCTTGGCGCCCATGGCGCGACCGCGCCGACCTGTCGCTCTACGCGAGCGAGGCGCATGCCAACCGCCGGTTGATGGACAATAATCCGATCGACATGAGCGTCGAAGACGTGCAGGCGATCTACCGGGCGGCCTTCTAACCGGCCGTTTCATTCAGCCAAGCAAACGCCCCGGTCCGCGATCGGGGCGTTGTCGCGTGGCCGACCTCCGGTTTCTAGCGGGTGGTCTGGAAAAGGCGTTCGCGCGAACCGGTCAGGTGGTCGAGCATCAGCTGCCGGGCCTTCACCCCATCGCCGGCGGCAATGGCGTCGGCGATCGCTTCGTGTTCGGCGAAGACACGCGTCAGCCCCGCCGTTTCGCGTTTCACCGAGGCACCGTGAAACTTCATCCCGACCGCGATATGGTCCTTCAGGGCCTCCATGGCGGTGGAGAAATAGCTGTTCTTCGCGGCGACGGCGATCGCCAGATGGAACTGGAAGTCGGCGTCCTCGCGGTGCGATTGCCGGTTGGTGGCGTCGCGCATGAGTTCGAGCGCGTGGCGAATGGCGGCGAGGCTTTCGGGCGTGTGGCGGGCTGCGGCCGCTGCTGCGGCCGCCGGTTCGAGCGTGAGACGGAACTCGTAGCAATTCAAAAGGTCAGCAACGTTTTCCAGCTGGCCGAAGCCGAGCGGTTCCTTCATGCCGAGCGCGCGCACGAAACTGCCGGCTCCACGACGCGAATAGACCAGACCCTGCTCGCGCAGGCGTCTCAGCGCCTCGCGGATGATCGGGCGCGACACTTCGAATTCCGCCGCCAGGTCGTGTTCGGTCGGCAGGCGCTCGTCCGGCTGATAGGCGCCGGACTTGATTGCGCGGTGCATGCGCTCGAAGACGACATCGGCAAGGCTCTTGCGCGTGGTCACGATCTCCTGGGCCATCGATCATCCCGTTTGTGCAGGATAAGCCCTGCGATTTCTTTCAAAGTGTGCGGCTGCCCGAAGCCCCCGGATTTGGCGATGATGCAATGTCCCTGGGCGTGGGCAAGACCCAGGCCCGGTACACATTCACCGGCCAGCCGGAAGTGGTTGATCCCCATCTTCTCTAGCACGGCTTCTGCCGTTGCGCCGCCGGAAAGCAGCAGGGTCCGCGCGGTCCCCGTCAGTGCCGGGCAGACGCTTTCCGCCAGGCGATGCGCGACCTCGGAAGGCGTGGCCGGCTCATCCGCCGACACGGCCTGCACGAGCGTCAGCCTACCTGCCTCAGGGAGCGCCTCTTCCACCAACTGTCCATTCGGCGCGGAAAGATGCCGTAGATCGCAGGCTTCCCGCAGCATTTCGATCTGGGCCAGGGTGATCGGGTCGCGCGATCCGATGACGAAAAGGCCCGGCCCATCCGGTATGCCGGCAAAGCGGGCAGGGGCATTGTCTGTCCACTGACGGGCCAGCGCTTCGGCGAGCCCTCTGGCGCCGATGAGGATATCCACACCGGACTGCTGTGCCGTTTCGAGGGCTGCCGCCATTTCCTCCTCGGACACGGTGTCCGGGATCGTCGCATGGGCGGCATGCCGGCCGAGAACCTCGGCAATGGAGAGCGGAGTGTCCACGCCGAAGCCCTGGACGTGGCCCTCTTTCACCACTCGCCCGAATGCCGGAATGGCAGGGGCGACCAAGGCGGAGCGAAAGGGCGTGCCGTCGAGTTCGGCCGCGATATGTCCCTTGAGGCGCGAGTCGATTTTCTTGAAGAGGATCGTGCCCGGCGGCAGGAGTGCGAGTGCGGCCGCCATGGCGTCCTGCGCGGCGCGCGGATCCAATTCCCGCGAACCGATGTCGATCGACAGGACCTCCGGATTCAGGCTCACGGCCTGCCCGATCGCATCGACCTTGAGGGCCACCTCGCAATGGAGCCCCCTGCTGGCGAACGGTGCGGCGGTGTCCAGCGCACCCGTCAGATCGTCCGCAATGATTGCCAGCATGATGGGGAACCTGAAGCTAGTTGTTATCTTTTATTTCCTTTTTATCATTGAAATGTCAAGAGAGTTTTCGCCTTGCATGACAAGTTGTGAGGAGATGTCCGCAGGCTGGGAGGCACGATCCGAAAGCGGTGATCTCGGAAAAGGTGGCTCGATGGCGTCTCTGTGCCACGCACGCGCATGCTCAGCGCCCAACCGGGGATCATGCGGGCGTCGCGGTGGAGACTGAGATGACGAAAATCTCGACCGGCCGAACCGTATCGACGGTCACCTGCTCGTCGCGCTCAAGCTCCAGCGTGTCGAAGCGATTGAGTTGCGACCAACGGCCGTCGATCTCGACCTGAACGTCGGCTGTCGGAACGAGCAGCGTGTACTCGACTGCTTGCAGGCTTTGCGAGGTCTGGAAGGTCCGACGGGTCATCGCATGCCGATAGCGGCCGCGCCGCGTCATGACGTTGAGGTCCATTGTCGGGCCATCGAGGTTGCGGCTGGCAACGGGCCATTCGCCGGGGAAGCTGAACGGGTCGCTCGTGCCGGTCAGGGGGACAGTCCGATCCTCGGGCAGATCGAGCAGCAAACCGTTGCCCTCGAGGAGCGCGATGGTGCGGTCCACGCCGGGAAACAGTGAAAACGGTCCATCCGTGCCGACATGGGCGATCGAGACACGCCAGTCGAACCGCTCGGCGTCGCTGCCGGTTGGAAAGGACAGGGCTTCCTCGGTCATGCCCTGGCCGTTTTTCCAGGGCATGCGCCGGTAGTCTTCGCGCCGGATGATGCGCATCGCGGCTCGCCTCAGTTGCCGAGAATGCCGGGCAGGCGGAGCCCCTTTCCTCCGCGCGGTCGAGGGCGATTTCGTAACCGGCATCGGCGTGGCGCATGACGCCGGTGGCCGGGTCGTTCCACAGCACGCGCTCGAGCCGCCGGGCCGCATCGTCCGTGCCGTCGGCGCATATCACCATGCCGGAATGCTGCGAGAAGCCCATTCCGACGCCACCGCCGTGATGCAGCGACACCCACGTGGCGCCGGACGCGCAATTGAGCAGCGCGTTCAGCAGCGGCCAGTCGGACACGGCATCCGAGCCGTCCTTCATCGCTTCCGTCTCGCGGTTCGGCGAGGCGACCGAGCCGCTGTCCAGATGATCGCGGCCGATGACGACGGGCGCCTTCAGTTCCCCGCTCCGCACCATCTCGTTGAAGGCGAGACCCAGTTTGTGGCGATCGCCGAGGCCGACCCAGCAGATGCGGGCCGGAAGTCCCTGGAAGGAGATGCGCTCGCGCGCCATGTCCAGCCAGTTGTGCAGGTGCGTGTTGTCGGGCAGCAGTTCCTTCACCTTGGCGTCGGTCTTGTAGATATCCTCCGGATCGCCCGAAAGGGCGGCCCAGCGGAACGGGCCAATGCCGCGGCAGAACAGCGGACGGATATAGGCCGGCACGAAGCCGGGGAAGGCGAAGGCGTTTTCCAGGCCCTCTTCCTTGGCGACCTGCCGGATGTTGTTGCCGTAATCGAGGGTGGGCACGCCCCTGTTCCAGAAGTCGACCATGGCCGCGACATGGATCTTCATCGAGGCACGGGCCGCGGCTTCTACAGCTTTCGGATCGCTCTCCTGTTTGGCGCGCCATTCGGCCACCGTCCAGCCAAGCGGCAGGTAACCGTGGATCGGGTCATGCGCCGAGGTCTGGTCGGTGACGATGTCGGGTCTGACGCCGCGGCGCACCAGCTCGGGGAAGATGTCCGCCGCATTGCCGATCAGGCCGACGGACTTGGCTTCGCCGGCCCTGGCCCACTGGTCGATCAGGGCAAGCGCTTCATCGAGCGTATGGGCCTTGGCGTCGACATAGCGGGTGCGCAGGCGAAAATCGACGCGGGTCTCGTCGCATTCGACGGCGAGGCAACAGGCGCCGGCCATGACGGCGGCCAGCGGCTGGGCGCCGCCCATGCCGCCGAGGCCACCGGTCAGGATCCACTTGCCCTTCAGGTTGCCGCCATAGTGCTGGCGGCCGGCCTCGACGAAGGTCTCGTAGGTGCCCTGGACGATGCCCTGCGTGCCGATATAGATCCAGGATCCGGCGGTCATCTGGCCGTACATGGCGAGACCCTTGCGGTCGAGTTCGTTGAAGTGTTCCCAGGTCGCCCAGTGCGGCACGAGGTTGGAATTGGCGATCAGAACGCGCGGGGCGTCCTTGTGGGTCCGGAACACGCCGACCGGCTTGCCGGACTGGACCAGCAGCGTTTCCTCCTCGGTCAGGGTTTTCAGCGTCGCGACGATGCGGTCGAAATCCTCCCAGGTGCGGGCGGCGCGGCCGATGCCGCCATAGACCACCAGGTCATGCGGGCGTTCGGCGACGTCAGGATCGAGATTGTTCATCCGCATGCGCAGCGGCGCCTCGGTCATCCAGCTCAAGGCATTGAGTTCGGTGCCGCGCGGCGCACGGACATCGCGGATGTTGTGACGTGGATTGGTCATGTGTTTGCTCCCTTGCTGGAAATGTCATCTGTATGGTGCTGCCCCTCATCCGGCTGCGGCCACCCTCTCCCCGTTCACGGGGAGAGGGTTAGGGTCAGGGTGAGGGGCATTGTGCTGTGGCCAGTTCCGGCACGATCGTCTCGATCCGTTGCAGAATGGCTTTCAGGTGCTTGCGCAACCGCCCGGCCTTCTCGTCGTCATAGGCAAATGGCGGCGCTTCCGTTTCCAGATGCGAAATCTGCGCGAGCTCCATCTGGATCGCGTGCGCGCCGTCTTCCGGCCGACCGTAGTGACGCGTGGTCCAGCCTCCCTTGAAGCGCCCGTTGACGATGGCGCTATAACCCTCGGCGGATCGGGCGATGTCGGCCGCGGCCGTCTCGATGCGGGTATCGCAGGTGCGGCCCATGTCCGTGCCGATGTTGAAATCCGGCAGCCGGCCTTCGAACAGGAACGGGATCCGCGAGCGGATGGAGTGGCAGTCGTAGAGAATGGCCACGCCATGGATGGCCTTGACGCGCTCGATTTCAGCCAGAGGGCCGCGTGATAGGGCGCGTGGAAAGACGCAAGTCGCTCGGCGACATCGGCCTCGGATGGCTCTTCGCCTTTTGACCAGATCGGCACCCCGTCGAAATCCGTCTCTGGCACGAGCCCGGTCGTGTTCTGGCCAGGATAGAGGCTCACGCCCGTCGGATCGCGGTTGGCGTCGATGACATAGCGGTGAAAAGTCGCGCGCACGGTCGTCGCACCGGGCAGGAGACCGGCATAGAGTTGGTGGATGTGCCAGTCGGTATCGGCCAGCAGCCTGCCGTTGTCGTTCAGGCGCTCCCAGATCTCGGGCGGGACTTCGGTTCCGGTATGGGGGAAGGCGAGAATAACGGGGGACGTGCCTCGGGCAATCTCGAAGGGATGGGTCATTGAAGCGGTCCTCGGCTGTGTCCTGCGACACCCCCCTCTGTCCTGCCGGACATCTCCCCCTGAAGGGGGGAGATCGACCTGCGGCCGGCCGTTCGCACGCCTTTCACGCCGAACGCGTTCAGCGCATATCTGCCGTCGTGGAACACATGTCCGCTCTGGGAGGGACCGTGGCCCCACGCGATCTCGCCCCTTGAGGGGGAGATGCCCGGCAGGGCAGAGGGGGGTGCGGAAGACGCGAACATTTTCACCCCTCCAATCCCGGAAGCAGCCCATCCGACACGCTGGCCACCAGCGAACCGTCGGCCACCAGCGCGCTGGCCGCAGCCAGGTCCGGGGCCATGAAGCGGTCTTCGTCGAGCGTCGCCACCACGCGGCGCAACACGGCGATGGCCTTCTGCAGTTCCGGGCCGGTGGTCAGGGGCGCGCGAAAATCGATGCCCTGCGCCGCCGTCAGCGCCTCGATGCCGATGATGGCGAAGAGGTTGTCCGTCATCTGCAGCAGCCGGCGTGCGCCGTGGCAGGCCATGGAGACGTGATCCTCCTGGTTGGCCGAGGTCGGGGTCGAATCCACGGAGGCGGGGTGCGACATCTGCTTGTTCTCGCTCATCAGTGCCGCCGAGGTGACCTCGGCGATCATCAGGCCGGAGTTCAGCCCCGGTTTTCTGGCGAGGAAGGCGGGTAGCCCATAGGACAGGACGGGGTCGACCAGCAGGGCGATGCGGCGCTGGGCGATGGCGCCGATCTCGCAGACGGCAATGGCGATCTGGTCGGCGGCGAAGGCGACAGGCTCCGCGTGGAAATTACCGCCGGAAACGACGCTGTTGTCGGGGAGCACCAGCGGATTGTCGGTCACCGCATTGGCTTCGATTTCCAGCGTGCGGCCGGCCATGCGCAGAAGATCGAGGCAGGCGCCGTCGACCTGCGGCTGGCAGCGGATGCAATAAGGGTCCTGCACCCGTTCGTCGCCGTCGAGATGGCTGTCGCGGATCACCGAGCCGGCAAGCAGGCTGCGCAGCGCGGCCGCCGTGTCGATCTGGCCCTTGTGGCCGCGAAGCGTGTGAATACCCTCGGTGAAGGGCGCCGAAGATCCCATCGCCGCATCGGTCGACAAAGCGCCAGTGATGAGCGCGGCCTGGGCTGCCCGATGGGCGCGAAACAGCCCCGCCAGGGCGAGCGCCGTGGAGGCCTGGGTGCCGTTGATCAGCGCCAGACCCTCCTTGGCCGCCAGGATCACGGGCTTCAGGCCCGCCCGCTTCAAGGCCTCGCCGCCCGACAGCCGTTCGCCCTGGTAGAAGGCTTCGGCCTCGCCCATCATCACGGCGGCCATATGGGCGAGCGGCGCGAGATCGCCGGACGCGCCGACAGAGCCCTTTTCCGGGATGAGCGGCGTCACGCCCTTCTCCAGCATGCCCTCAATCAGCCGCACGAGTTCCAGCCGCACGCCCGAAGCGCCGCGGCCGAGCGAGATCAGCTTCAGTGCCATGATCAGCCGCACGATGTTTTCCGTAAGCGGCTGCCCGACGCCGCAGCAATGCGACAGGATCAGGTTGCGCTGGAGCGTGGCGGTGTCGGCCGCATCGATCTTGATCGAGGCCAGTTTGCCGAAGCCAGTGTTGATGCCGTAGACCGCCTCGTTGCCGTCGGCGATTGCGGCGATGCGGGCGGCGGCACGTTCGATGCCGGCGTCGAAGCCGCGATCGAGTTCAACGCTCTCCGATTTCCAGTAGATCGCCGACAGTTCTGCAAGCGATACGCTGCCGGGGTGTAGCGTGATGGTCATGGATGGTTCCCTCCCGTAAATTCCCCGTTCCAGATCCGCCGGTGCAACGGATTGAAGCCGATGCGATAGACGAGTTCTGCCGGGCTCTCGATGTTCCAGATGGCGAGGTCCGCCTGTTTTCCGACCTCGATGGTGCCGATGGTGTCGAGCCGCCCAAGTGCGCGCGCGGCCTCGCGGGTCACGCCGGCGAGGCATTCCTCGACGGTGAGGTGAAACAGCGTCGCGCCCATGTTCATGGTGAGCAGCAGCGAAGTCAGCGGTGAGGTGCCCGGATTGCAGTCGGTGGCGAGCGCCATCTTCACTGCGTGGTTGCGGAACAGTCCGACCGGCGGTTTCTTCGTCTCGCGGATGAAGTAGTAGGCGCCGGGCAGCAGCACCGCGACCATGCCGGCGGCGGCCATGGCGGCGGCGCCCGCGTCGTCAGTATGCTCCAGATGGTCGGCCGAAAGCGCGCCGTACCCCGCAGCCAAGGCCGCGCCATGCAGGTTGGACAACTGGTCGGCATGCAGCTTGACCGGCAGGGCGAGCGCCCGGGCCGCGTCGAAGACGATCCGCACCTCGTCGGGCGAAAAGGCGATGCCCTCACAAAAGCCGTCCACGGCGTCGACCAGTCCCTGGGCATGGGCAGCCTGCAGCCCGGGCAGCACGACGTCATGGATGAAATCGGCATTGCGCCCCTTGTAGTCTGCCGGCGTCGCATGGGCGCCGAGATAGGTCGTGGCGAGGTTGAATTCCGCGTTTCGCCGCGACCGCGCGGCGCGTAGCATCTTCAATTCGTCCTCGACCGTCAGGCCGTAGCCCGACTTGATCTCGACGGTGGTGACGCCCTCGGCAATCAGCGCGTCAAGACGCGGCAAGCTTTCGGCCACCAGGTCCGCTTCGCTCGCCTGTCTCACCTGCCGGACGGAGGAGACGATGCCTCCGCCGGCCCGGGCGATCTCCTCATAACTCGCGCCCGCCAGCCGCATCTCGAATTCCCTGGCGCGGTTGCCCGCATGAACGAGGTGCGTATGGCAGTCGATCAGACCCGGCGTGATCCAACGACCCTCGCAGTCGACGACCTGCATGCCGGCAGTCGCCGAAAAGTCGGACTCCGCGCCGACATAGGCAATCCGACGATCTTCTATAGCGATCGCGCCATTGTCGATGACGCCCAATCCCTGCAGGTCCGATGCCATGGTGGCCAGTCGGGCATTCCGCAGCAGAGTGGTCCTCGGTGTGGTTGTCGGCATGGGATTCCGCTTTCTTGCTGCCGGTTGACGCTGCTTTGTGGATCTAGGCCAATTTCAGGAGAACGTCGCGGAAAGCGCGATCGATCGCGTCTTCGTTCTTGTGGCGGCCGTCCCGCACCACCCATTCGCCCGCCGCCAGGACATCTCGGACCACTTCGGCACCGGTCGCAAAAAGCCAGCGGCCGAGGATCTGGTCGCCGGATGCCGTGCCGATGAACGGATCGTTGCCGTCGAGAACGACGAGATCGGCGCGGGCACCGACGCGGATGCCGGCATTGCCGATGCCGGCCGCCTGGGCGCCACCTTTCAATGCCGCATCGAACATGGCTCTGGCAACGGATGTGCCGGGGCCGCCGGAAAGCCGGTTGCGGCGACGATCCCGTAGCCGCTGTCCATATTCGAGCAGGCGCAGTTCCTCGGCGACGGTCGTTGCCACATGGCTGTCGGTGCCGATGCCGAAGGCGCCGCCAAGGCCAACAAAGTCCGTCGCCGGGAATATTCCGTCGCCGAGGTTGGCCTCGGTGGCCGGACAGAGGCCCGCAACGGCGCCCGAGCGCGCGAGCCTGGCGGTTTCGTCCGCTGTCATGTGCGTGGCATGGATGGCGCACCACCGCTCGTCCACGGGCATTTCATCGAGCAGGAAATCCACGGGGCGCCGACCGCTCCAGGCAAGGCAGTCCTCGACCTCGCGTTCCTGTTCGGCCACATGAATATGGATCGGGCCGCCTGTTCGTTCGCCGGCGAGTACGGCGCGTATCTCGTCGGGCGTTGCTGCGCGCAGCGAATGGATCGCAAGCCCCAGCGTGGCACCCGCCGCCGCGCAGGCCGGATTGAGCATGTCGAGCAGGGTCAGGAACTGTTCGACATCGTGGAGGAACGGCCGCTGCCCTTCGCTTGGCTGCGTTCCGCCAAAACCGGCATGGGCGTAGAACACGGGAAGATGGGTCAGACCTATCCCGGTCGACTGCGCCGCCCGCAGGATCCTCAGCGAAGTCTCGGACACGTCGGCGTGACGGCGACCGCCAACTGCATGGTGGAAGTAATGGAATTCGACGACGTGGCCGAATCCACCCTTCAGCAGTTCACTATACAACTTTGTCGCGACAACTTCGATGTCATCCGGGGACATCCGTCCGACGAGCCGGTACATGGCCTCCCGCCAGGTCCAGAAACTGTCATCCGTGGACCCGGCGATTTCGGCGAGGCCGGCCATGGCGCGCTGAAACGCGTGAGAGTGAAGGTTCGTCAGGGCCGGAACAACAGGCCCGCAGGCCTCGGGAAGGTGCTGCAGCCGAGCTGCATTCGCTTCAATCGCAAGAATTCTGCCGTCGCCGCCGATTGTCAGGACCACGTCCGATGCCCAGCCGTCGGCCAACAATATCTGCCTGCAAAAAAGTTTCTGCGGTATGGCCATTTGGCGGACCTTAAAGAGTTGTATAGGGAAGATGTCAGAGTTTTCAAAATCCGACAAGTGGGTGGCGAGAAAATTGCGCTTTATTTCCGATGCGTATTTTGTATGCACGAGACAGCATCATCGAGGAGCCGCCACATGTCCGAGGCCGACCACGCCGTTCCGTCCGCCGGTCCGCGCGACACGCCGCTCTACGAGCGCCTGAAGGCCGACATCAAGCAGCGGATCGACAGCGGCGAGTGGCCGGCCGATCATCGGGTTCCCTCGGAAAACGAGCTGTCCGAGACATTGAATGTCAGCCGCATGACGGCGAACCGCGCGCTCCGGGAGCTCGCCATGGAAGGCGTCATCGTCCGTGTGAAGGGGCGTGGCTCGTTCGTCGCCAGCAAGAAGCGCAGCGCGCCCTTCATGGGGGTCCGCAACATCGCCGACGAGATTGCCGAACGGGGATCGCTCCACACGTCGCAGGTCATCCTGGCGCAGACCGAGATTTGCGGACACGAGCTTGCCGAGGCGCTCGATGTCGAGGTCGGCAGCCCCGCCTTTCATTCCGTCATCCTGCATCATGAGGATGATCTGCCGATCCAGCTGGAGGACCGTTTCGTCAACGCAGCGGTTGCGCCGGGCTTCCTCGAACTGGATTTCAAGGTCTCGACTCCGAACGCATATCTGTCGCAGGTCGCGCCGATCTCGCACACCGAGCAGTTCGTCGAGGCCGTCTTGCCGCAGCCCTGGGAGTGCAGGCACCTGGCGATCGCCCGGTCCGAGCCCTGCCTGCTGATCCGCCGGCGCACCTGGTCGGCGGACCGGATCGTCACCTCCGTCCGCCTACTCTATCCGGGAAGCCGATACAGGCTGGAAAGCAGTACGTAAGGCGGCTGCGGAGCCGGGGGCGGGTCTCGGTACACGCCTTTGGAAGCTGGCCCCTCGGAAGGGAGACCTGTCGTCGTTCCCTGGGGCCGGTCGCTTCTATTGCGGCATTGTACCGGCAGGCGTTTTCAAGATCGCCGAGAAACGCGGGTCAAAGGTTCGGCTGATCGGTTCACTTGCCGCACCGAACGTCACCGACCGCGGGCCTGCCTCCCACCGAACTGCCCGATTGCCAGTGGAACGGAGCACCGCTTCGCCTCGACGAGGATGCGCTCCATCTCTTCGATCCGATGAGCTGGGTGCGCTCCAACCGTAACCGAGACGGGATGGGCGCTCGCTTGGTTCGTGACTGGTCGCGCCGCATGTGCAGCCTGTCGAAAAGGCTTCTCAGCGGACGCTGCCATGAGCGCGCGGTCTTGCGGGCGTGCTGGCCGTTGTACCGCGAAGCTACAGGTTCTCCTTCAGCAGCACCTCGATGCGGATCTTTTCCTGGGAGGCGAGGGGTTCGCGAAGATCCGTGCGTGCCCGCATGATGCGGATGGCGCTACGCACGGCGTGCCCCGGATCCTGAGCGATGATCGCATCGATCCGCTCGTCGCGCAGGGCTTCCTCGGTGAAGGGCGTGCGCTCGTGTACGACGACGGTCAGCGCGCCGTGGTCTCCGCTCTTTTCGATGGCGGCCACGGGAATGCGGGCTTCGGCGCTTAGCACATAGGCGGCCTTGATGTCCGGATTGTTCTCCAGCGTCCTCTGGATGATCGTCTGTGCCCGACGCTCGTCGCCATAGGTCTCCAGGGACGGCAGGCTCTTGAGGTGCTGGAACCGGCTGTTGATGATGCTGTCGAAACCGAGCCGGCGCTCGATGCTGTCCTGCGCCATCATGGTTTCCGCGATGACCATGATCTTGCTCGGCTCGTTGCACAGGAAGCGGCCGATGATCCGGCCGGCCGTGGCGCCGGCGGCGAAGTTGTCGACGCCGACGAAATCCGTGTTTTCGAGCTTCTCCTGGCCGGAGAGAAACTGCACCACCTTGATGCCCCGCTCGAAAAGTCGGGCCATCGCATCGCGCACCTGGGGTGATTCCGGCGCCATGATGGCCACGCCGTCGACCGTGTTGCTGTCGATCAATGCGAGGTACTTGGCGACGAAGTGCGGGTCGCTGATGGGGATCTGGTCGACGTCGACGACGGTCAGATCCGATTTCAACGCTTCCCGGGCTTCCTCGACGCGCTGAAGCAGTTCGCGCAGATACTGGTCGCCGGCGTTCGGCAGCACGAAAAGAAAGCGATAGGTCTTGTTGCGTGCAAGGTTGACGGCCGCCGGGTTCCGGACGAAGCCGATCCTTTCGATGGCCTCATTGACCTTCCTGGCCGCCGTCTTGCTGACGAACGGCCGGTCGTTGAGCACCCTGTCCACCGTGGCCAAGCTCACGCCGGCCGCTTCGGCAAGATCTTTCGCTGTGGGCCGCATCCGGTCTCCTGTCGGTCTCTGTAAAAATACGCCATCCGACTTTTCCAACAGAATCAAGCAAAAAGCAAGAAATTGAGGTGCGCACCTCAAAAATCACTTGCATTGAGGTGCGCACCTCAATTACTAACGCAGACGACATCAATTGCTAAGGGACCGATCGCGATCGGAGGAGCGCATTGTTGTTGAAGGGGCCAGGGAGGATGGCGGCCTGTCGCAATTCCTCATTCTGCGCTGTTTGCCCCTGCGGGGCATTTTTTCGTTTCCTGATGGAGGTCGGGATGCACAAAGGGAGGTTTTCAACCATGAAGTCCAGGCTATTGAATTCCGTAGTGGCTGTCGGCGCTCTTGTCGGTGCCGGCGCGGTTGGCGCGACATCCGCCCAAGCCGATGAATTGACCCTCTGCTGGGCGGCGTGGGATCCCGCCAATGCTCTCGTCGAGCTCAGCAAGGATTTCGAAGCCAAGTCCGGCCACAAGATGAAATTCGAATTCGTGCCGTGGCCGAATTTCGCCGACCGCATGCTCAACGAGCTGAATTCGGGCGGCAAGCTTTGCGACCTGATGATCGGCGACAGCCAGTGGATCGGCGGTGCGGCGGAGAACGGCCAATACATCAAGCTCAATGATTTCTTCGACAAGGAAGGCATCAAGATGAGCGACTTCATCCCCGCGACCGTGACCGGCTATTCGGAGTGGCCGAAGAACACGCCGAACTACTGGGCGCTGCCGGCCTTCGGCGACGTCGTCGGCTGGACCTACCGGAAGGACTGGTTCTCGCGCCCCGAGCTGCAGGCCGAATTCAAGACCAAATACGGCCGCGACCTTGCCGTGCCGAAGACCCTCGCCGAGCTAAAGGATATCGCCGAGTTCTTCCAGGGCCGCGAGATCGACGGCACCAAGGTCTATGGCGCGGCGATCTATTCCGAGCGCGGCTCGGAAGGCATCACCATGGGTGTCATGGACGTGCTCTACAGCTATGGCTTCGAGTATGACAATCCCGACAAGCCCTATGAACTCGAAGGGTTCGTCAATTCGGCCGATTCCGTCGCCGGCCTGGAATTCTACAAGGCGCTCTACGACTGCTGCACGCCGCCCGGCTCTTCGGACGCCTACATGTCCGAGAACATCGACGCCTACAAGTCGGGCCAGGTCGCCCTTCAGATGAACTTCGCCTTCATCTGGCCCGGCATTCATGCCGACGCCAAGGTGGGCGGCGACAAGTCGGGCTACTTCCCGAATCCCGCCGGCCCGGGCGGCAAGCAGTTCGCCCAGCTCGGCGGCCAAGGCATCTCGGTGGTGTCAGCCTCCGAAAAGCAGGCGACCGCGCTGGAATATATCAAGTGGTTTGCCCAGCCCGAGATCCAGGCCAAGTGGTGGAGCCTGGGCGGTTACTCGGCGCTGCGTGCCGTGGTCGAGGATCCGGGTTTCGCCACCAGCCAGCCCTATGCGCAGACTTTCCTCGACTCCATGGCGATCGTGAAGGACTTCTGGGCCGAGCCGTCCTATGCGTCGCTGCTGCAGGCTTCGCAGAAGCGGTTCCATGACTATGTCGTCGCCGGTCAGGCACCGCCAAGAAGCCCTCACGTCTGCCGGGACTGACCGACGTGTTCGAGACGAAGGCACTGAGGTTACGCTGTCGCCTCAGCGCATGACCGCGTCAATGCAGGGCCGGTCGTTACTTCCGGCCCTGCCATTCCAGATCCATTCCTTGAAGGGGGTATCATGTCCGATACACCGATAGATCGCGTCGCACGCGCCACGCCGCCGGCGGTGGCCAGGCGGATCCGGGGCCTCTCCGACCGCGCCATCGCCTGGCTGTTCGTCGCGCCCTCGATCGTCCTGCTGCTGGCGGTCAACATCTTCCCGCTCATCTGGACCATTCGCCTGAGCTTCACAAATTTCCGCGTCAACCGGCCCAATGCCGAGGTGGAATTCACCGGCCTGCAGAACTACCGGCGCATCCTGACGGATGGCGACATCTGGCTGACCATGCAGGCGACGGCCCACTTCCTCATCTGGACCATCGTGCTGCAGGTGCTGATCGGTTTCTCGCTCGCCTATCTGATCAACAAGAAGTTTCGCGGCAACGACCTGTGGACGACCATCATCGTCCTGCCGATGATGCTGAGCCCGGCTGTCGTCGGCAACTTCTGGACCTTCCTCTACCAGCCGCAGATTGGCCTGTTCAATTATGCCGTCGGGTTCCTCACCGGCACCGATCCGTCCAGCTTCTCGATGATCGGCAGCGTCAACCTAGCACCCTGGGCGATCATCATCGTCGATACCTGGATGTGGACGCCTTTCGTAATGCTGATCTGCCTGGCCGGTCTGCGTTCCATTCCAGACAGCATCTACGAGGCTGCCGAATGCGACCGGGCCAGCAAATGGCGCCAGTTCTGGACCATCACCATTCCCATGGTCCTGCCTTTCCTGATGCTGGCGATCCTGTTTCGCGGCATTGAGAACTTCAAGATGTTCGACCTAGTGGTGCAACTGACAGGCGGCGGTCCCGGTTCGACCACCGAACTCACCTCGATCAACCTCAAGCGCGAGGCCTTCGAGAAGTGGCGCACCGGCTATGCCTCGGCCTATGCGGTCATTCTCTTCGTCACCGTCTTCGGCCTTGCGTCGATCTACGTCAAAGCCCTCAACAAGGTGAAGCAGCGATGAGCAGCTATTCCGTCACGGAGCCCTCGGCCCGCCAGAAATGGTTCGCCGGCATCCTGGTCGTCTTCTATGCGGTCGTCACCATCCTGCCGCTCCTGTGGATCATCGCCACGGGCTTCAAGTCGCCGTCCGATGCAATCGCCTATCCGCCGAAGGTCGTTTTCGAGCCAACTCTGGAAGGTTATGTCAACCTGTTCACCACCCGCACGCGCGTTTCGGAGGAAACCCTGCAGCAGATGGGCGAACCTACGTCGTGGTATGAGCGGCTGGTCCGCAAGGATGGGCTGGTGATTGCCGGTCCCTCGCGCTTCGGCGAGCGGTTCACCAATTCGGTGATCATCGGGTTCGGTTCGACCGTGCTTTGCATCGTGCTGGGAACGGCCGCCGCCTATGCCTTCTCGCGCTTCAAGGTGCCGCTCAAGGACGACCTTCTGTTCTTCATCCTGTCGACGCGCATGATGCCGCCGATCGCCGTCGCCATCCCGATCTTCCTGATGTTCCGCCAACTGGGCTTAAGCGACACCCATGCCGGCATGATCCTGCTTTACACGGCCGTCAACCTGTCGCTGTCCGTGTGGCTGCTCAAAGGCTTCATCGACGAGATCCCGGTCGAATACGAGGAGGCGGCGCTGATCGACGGCTACACCCGGTTCCAGGCCTTCTACAAGGTCGTCCTGCCGCAGGCGGTGACCGGCATCGCCTCAACCGCAATCTTCTGCCTGATCTTCGCCTGGAACGAATATGCCTTCGCGGTGCTGCTGACATCAGGTACGGCCCAGACTGCGCCGCCCTTCATTCCGACGATCATCGGGGTGGGCGGCCAGGACTGGCCGGCGGTGGCTGCCGGCGCCACGCTGTTCCTTGTTCCCGTGATGGTCTTCACCATTGTCCTGCGCAAGCATCTGCTGCGTGGCATCACCTTCGGAGCGGTCCGCAAATGAGTGAGTTCTTCAACGGCCTGTTCCGCCTGCGCCGCGGCGCCTGGGAACTGGTTGCCTCCTTCCTGATTGCCGCGGGCGTGGTCATGCTGATGCAGCCTTTCGCCCTGTGGCTGTTCTCCTACTCCTTCGTTGTCACCCTGGTGGGCACGGTGATGTTCATCGTCGTCAGCCACTTTCCGGAGTAATCCATGGCACAGATCAGAATCGAAAATGTGCGCAAGGAATTCGGAAGCTTCACGGCCGTCCAGTCTTCCACATTCACCGTCGAGGATGGCGAGTTCTTCATGCTGCTCGGCCCCTCGGGCTGCGGCAAGACGACGACGCTGCGCATGATGGCCGGTCTCGAACTGCCGCCGAGCGGCGAGATCTACATCGACGGCGAAGAGGTGGGCATGAAGCCCGCCAGCCAGCGCGACATCGCCTTCGTCTTCCAGATGTTTGCCCTCTATCCGCACATGAATGTTCGCCGCAACATCTCCTATCCGCTGCTCAGCCAGGGCGTGCCCAAGGCCGAGGTGAAAAGCCGTGTGGCCGAAGTGGCGCGCATCCTCAAGATTGAGGACATTCTCGACAAGCCCGTTGGCGGCCTTTCCGGCGGCGACCGGCAGCGCGTGGCGCTCGGCCGGGCGATCGTCCGGCGGCCCAAGGCCTTCTTCATGGACGAGCCGCTCGGCGCGCTCGATGCGGAGTTCCGGGAGCACATGGCCGAAGAACTGCGTGCCCTGCATGATCGCATGGGGGCGACGACGGTTTACGTGACCCACGACCAGCTCGAGGCCATGCAAATGGGCGACAAGATCGTGGTGATGAACCACGGCGTCGTCGAGCAGTTCGGCAAGCCGCAGCAGATCTACGATTGGCCGGCAACCAAGTTCGTGGCGAATTTCATCGGTTCTCCGCCGATGAATTTCCTGGAATTCGACGGCATGATCGGCATCGGCGGAGATCATGTCGAACTTTCGGGAACGGCGGTGCGGGTTCCTGTTTCCCGCCAGGGCGCCAAGGGGAAACTGACGCTGGGTGTCCGGCCCGAGCATGTCCATTTCTCGGACCGATCGGATTTCCGTGGCCGGGTCATCGCGACCGAATATCTCGGCACGACCCAGATCGTTACCATGGCGACGGCCAATGGGGTGGTGAAGGCCCGCATTTCCTCCAATCAGGCAATTGCGCCCGGAGAAATAATCGGCCTCGAGTTCGATGCACGCACGCTGACCGTCTTTACCGAGGAACGAGGGCAGGCGCTCCTGTCGGAAGCAAATGAGGGAGTGCTACGTCATGGCTGAAGTCGTCCTCGAAAACGTGACCAAGACGTTCGCCACCCAGGTGGCGCTCGACAATGTGTCGCTGACCGTTCCGCACGGGTCTTTCGTGGTGCTGCTCGGGCCGACCGGCGCCGGCAAGACGACGACCTTGCGCATGGTGTCCGGGCTCGACCACCCCGACAGCGGCGAGGTCTATATCGACGGCCAGCCTATGCGCGGCCTGACGCCTGCGCAGCGCAACGTCGCGATGGTGTTCCAGCAGTATTCGCTCTACCCCCATCTGACGGTCCGGCAGAATCTCGAATTTCCGCTGAAGTCGCCGCTGCTGAAGACGCCGCCGGACGAGATCGCGCGCAAGGTGAAGGCGATCGCCGACGTTCTGCAGATTTCCCACAAGCTCGACAACAAGGCGACGGCGCTGTCGGGCGGGGAGATGCAGCGGGTGTCGATCGGCCGCGCGCTTGTCAGGAATCCGCGCATCTACCTGATGGACGAGCCCCTGAGTTCGCTCGATGCCAAGTTGCGGGCCGATCTTCGCATCGAGCTGAAGCGCATCCAGGCCGATTCCGGCGCGACACTGCTCTATGTCACGCATGACCAGATCGAGGCGATGACCATGGCGACCCATGTGGGCGTGCTGCATCACGGCAAGCTGGTGCAGTTCGGCTCGCCGCGCGAGGTCTACGAAAACCCGGTCAGCGTCTATGCCGCCACCCGGCTGGGTCAGCCGCGCATCAACTTCCTGCCGGCGGACCTCTTCCCCGCCGCTCCGCGTGGTGCCGTTACTATCGGGCTCAGGCCTGAACATGTCGCCCAGGGCGTCGGGGAGGACAGCCTGGTCACGCGGGTGGAACATCTCGGCGACCAGACGCGTCTGCACCTTTCGTTCCAGAATCATGATCTCGTGACCGTAACCGATGCCCATACTGGATTGCGGAGTGGCGATATCGTCAAAATTCAGCCAGACAAGCCGCTCTACTTCGATGCGGACGGCCTGCGCCTCGTTTAAGGGAGTTCTCCATGGCACATTTCATCAACAGGAAAGAAGACGTCGTCATCGAAGCGATCGACGGCCTGCTGGCAACCTCCCGCAGCCCGCTGGCGCGCCTTGACGGCTACCCGCATATCCGCGTCGTCGTGCGCAGCGACTGGGACAAGTCCAAGGTCGCTCTGGTCTCCGGCGGCGGTTCGGGCCACGAACCGGCTCATGCAGGCTTCGTCGGCGCGGGTATGCTGACGGCGGCCGTGTGCGGCGATGTCTTTGCCTCGCCGAGCGTCGATGCGGTTCTGGCCGGCATCCTTGCCGTCACGGGTCCGTCAGGCTGCCTGCTGATCGTCAAGAACTATACCGGCGACCGGCTGAACTTCGGCCTGGCGGCCGAGCGCGCGCGCGCCTTCGGGCTGAATGTCAGCATGGTGATCGTCGATGCGACATTGCCTTGCCCGATCTGCCACAGGCGCGCGGCGTGGCTGACCCTGTTCGTGCACAAGATCGCCGGTGCGCTGGCGGTCCGGCGCGGACCTCGACACCGTCACCGCGGCGGCGAGGCGGTCGTTGCCGGTACTAAGGCATCGGCATGTCGCTCGACACCTGCACGGTTCCGCCTGCTGAAGGAAGACCGCATCCTCGAGGGCATAATGAGCTCGGTTCGGCATTCTGCGAAGCCGGCGTCGAGCAGGTCGATTTTTCCGACGCCTGGCCCGCCGCCGCCGCCGTCAGGCGCGGCACCGACCATCGACGACAGGCCCCATGTCGCCCTGATCAACAATCTCGGCGGAACGTCGGTGCTGGAGATGTTGTACCGACCCATGAGCTGATCAACTCCGCAGTCGGCAAGCACATTTCCATGTCGTGGGCCTGCGCCGATGATGACCTCGCTCGACATGCGCGGCTTCTCGATCTCGCTCTATCCGGCCGACAAGGCTGATCTGGATGCGCTTGGCCAGCCGGTGGCGCTTGCCGCATGGCCCGGCCTTGCCGCCGTGCGGCCGGTCGCCGTTGCCGCCCTGCCGGATGGGCTGACGCCGATCACGCCCCTGCCGTCCGACCACAAGGAGACGCGGGAGTTCCTGATCAACTGCTGTCATGTGATGATCGCCGCAGAGCAGGACCTGAATGCGCTCGATGCCAAGTCGGGGGACGGCGACACCGGCTCGACGCTCGCGGGGGCGGCGCGAGCGCTCATCAAGGCGATGGATCGCCTGCCCCTGTCGGATCATACCCAGCTCTACCGCGCGATTGGCCTGGAACTCAGCCAGACCATGGGCGGCTCGTCGGGCGTGCTGCTCGCCATCTTCTTTGCCGCGGCCGGCGACGGGGCATCGAGCGGCCTGCCGATGCGCGACGCACTGAAGGCGGGGCTTGCCCGCATGCAGGAAATCGGCGGCGCCCAGGTCGGCGACCGCACGATGGTTGATGCGCTCGCCCCCGCTCTGGACGCGCTCGGGGAGAGCATCGGGGCTGCGGCAACCGCCGCCCGCGCCGGCGCCAACATGACCGCCAAGCTGCTGCGCGCCAAGGCCGGTCGGGCCGCCTATATCAATGCCAAACAACTCGAGGGCCACGTCGATCCAGGCGCCGAAGCCGTGGCGCGGCTGTTCGAGCATTTGGCCGGGTGACGACTACCGCGTTTTCGAGGCTGTCCGGACGCGGCCGGCGGTGATCGCCGGTCGCTTCGTTTGAACCGGTGACGGCTCTACTTGATGTACCAGCCCCAGGGTTCGTCGCTGTTGAACGCGGTGATCTGCTTGACCTCGAGATAGTTGGAAAGGCCCCACTTACCGAGTTCGCGGCCGATGCCGGATTGCTTGTAGCCGCCCCAGGGCGCTTCGGTGAAGGTCGGCTGCGAGCAGTTGATCCAGACGATTCCGGCGCGGAAGGCGCGGGCGACGCGCTCGCAGCGCGCCTTGTCCTTTGACATGACGGCGGCGGCCAGGCCGAACTTGCTGTCATTTGCCATGCGGATGGCGTCGGCCTCGTCCTTGAACGTCTTGACGCAGACGACCGGGCCAAAGATCTCCTCGCGCCAGACGAAATTGTCCTCGCCCATGTCGGTGAGGATGGTGGGTTCGAGGAAGTAACCGGTGTCGAACCCTTCCGGACGCTTGCCGCC
>JAHRYZ010000043.1:2633-22186 GCA_020621905.1 Rhizobium sp. | reverse complement strand
GGGCAACACCACGACTATCGGGCCACCGTCACCTGGACCGGTAATCGTGGCAGCGGCACGTCGGGCTACCGCGACTATGCCCGCGATCACGTGATTTCCTGCGAGGGCAAGCCGGACATTCCCGGCTCCGCCGATCCGGCATTCCGAGGCGACGCGGAGCGCTGGAACCCGGAAGACCTGCTGGTCGCTTCCATCTCCGCCTGTCACAAGCTCTGGTACCTGCATTTCTGCGCGGTCTCGGGCGTCGTCGTGACCGCCTATGAGGACCATGCGGAGGGCACGATGGTGATGGACGAGGAGGGCGGCGGGCGCTTCACCGACGTCGTCCTGAAGCCGCGTGTGACGATCCGGCCGGCGATGCCGGTTGCGGAAAACTACGCGACGCGCACGAAAAATGCTTCATCGCCAATTCGGTGAATTTCCCGGTGCGCTGCGAGCCGGTGATCGTCCGGGGCTGACGGGAACGACCGGTCCCTCAGTTCGCCTGGGGATAGAGGAAGGCGTAGGCGAAGTGATAGAGGTCGCCCTCGCGCCCGAAGATATAGGGCAGGGCGATCGTCTTCGTGTCACCGACCTTCAGATTGCCGTGCGCGGCAAGCCACTCAGCGACATCGTCCGGCAGCGGCATGCTCTCTCGCCCGCGATTGCGCCAGACCACCAGAAGCGGATGGTTCGCATCGAAGGTGAAGGGCTTTTCGAAGGTCTCGTAGCCGGGAATGGTCACCGGGATCTCCGGCGCGTTGAGGCGGATATTGCCGGCGATCTGCTGGTCGCTCGCAATAAACAGCGAAGGCCGGTTGGGGTCGGCGGCGAGAATCTCGGCGACGGCCGCGGCATAGGGCACGTTGATCTTCTCATACTTGCCGAGCATGCCGTGGATCGGGATGCGCAGCAGCAGGACCGAGGGGATCAGCACCATCAGCGTTAGCCCGATCGGCAGGAAGCGCGGCAGCTGACGCTCCGAGGCGAGCCCGGCTGCCTCGATCTTCAGGCAGAGATAGAGCGGCAGCACCAGATAGATCGGCGTCAGCCAGCGGTCCTTGATATTGCTAGCGCCGAACAGGACGACCGCAACCAGCGCCACGGCGGAAATCAGCATGATCCGGCCGATCAGCCGGCTCCATGGGCTTGAGGCCCGCAAGGCCCGCGCCAGGTCGCGGCCGAAGACGATGGCGAACAGAGCGAGGGTCAGCGTGGCAAAGCCGGCAAAAGCCAGCGCCAGCGAGGACAGCCCGGTGATGATCTGCGCCAGCCGGCTGGCGGTCTCCTCCGCCGTCAGCTTGCCGATGGTGCGGCCGGTCGCGGCGTCGAGATGATCGAGGAACCACAGCCCGTGCGGCAGGACCACGATGAGCGCGATCGCTGCCGTGACGAGGATGCGCCAGTCGAACAGCCGGCGGCGGAATTCTGGCTCGGCGAGCATGGCCAGAAGCGCGGCGGCGGGCAGAAGGACGAAATTGTATTTCGCGATCATGCCAAGGCCGATGGCCAGTCCGGTCAGCGCATAGGTGATGAGGCTCGGCGCGCGGATCGCCCGGACGAGCGAGAAGAGGAACAGGCACGAGGTGAAGATCACCGCGACCGTATGCGTCAGGTCGCGCTGCGCCTCGAAGCTGACCTGGGGCAGGGTGAGGAGGCCGAGCGTGGCGATGATCGCCAGGTCGCGCGAGCGCAGCACCATGAAGGCGGTCAACCCGAACAACAGGTAGAAGAGGAAGAGGACGAGGTTCTTGAGGACGGACAGCGAGGCGAGCGTCGGTCCGAGCAGCTGTTCGGCGCCGTATTGCAGCCAGTTGTAGAACGGCGGCTGGCTGTCATAGCCGACCGAGAGCCACTGGGCGAGGAAGAGCTGCTGGCCTTCGTCCAGTTCCAGCGAATGCGGCAGGACGAGCCGGACGATCACATTGGCGACGAAATAGACGCCGAGCAGCGCAAACAGCAGAGAGGGCCGCTGGCGCAGCGCGGCGACCATGTCAGGCGTCCTTCTGATAGGTCTTCCGGACGATGTAGTTCTTCGTCGTGTCGTCCGAACGCGCCAGCATCTCGGCGAGAATGCCGGTGGTGATCATCTGGATCGAGGTGAGGAACAGCATGACGCCGACGAGCAGCAGCGGGCGCGTGCCGATGTCTTCGCCGAGGCCGAACTTGACCCAGGCGAGATAGAGCAGGATCAGCGAGCTGATCGCGCCGATCAGAAGGCCGATCGTGCCGAAGAAATGGCCCGGACGCTGCTTGAAGCGCATGAAGAACAGCACCGACAGCAGGTCGAGGAAGACGCGGATCGTGCGCGAAATGCCGTACTTGGATTCGCCGAACTGGCGGGCATGGTGGGTAACCACAACTTCGCCGATGCGCGAGCTCGGCACGACCGAGGCGACCCAGGCCGGGATGAAGCGGTGCATGCCGCCGAGGATGCGGACCTGCTTGATGATCGACGAACGGTATAGCTTCAGGCCGCAGCCGTTGTCGTGAATCTTCACGCCGGTCGCCGCGCCGATCAGGCGGTTGGCACACCAGGACGGGATCTTGCGCAGCACCAGCGCATCCTGGCGCGCCTTGCGCCAGCCGCAGAGCAGGTCGAGATCGCGGGCGTTGAGCTCGGCGACCATGGAGGGGATGTCGTAGGGGTCGTTCTGCAGGTCGCCGTCGAGCGTGGCGATCAGGCGTCCGCGCGCCGCGTCGAAGCCTGCCTGCAGGCCGGAGGCCTTGCCGAAATTGCGCTGGAACTCGACGATCTTCAGATCGAGATCTTCGCGGCCGAGATAGGAGCGGGCAATGCTGAGCGTCTTGTCGGTCGAGCCGTCGTCGATCAGGATCAGTTCCCAGCTCTTGTCGAAGCCCTTCATCGCATCGCAGACGCGATCGATCATCGGGCGGAGGCTTTCCTCCTCGTTCATCACCGGGATGACCAGCGACAGTTCGACGTCGTAGACGGCAGTATCGTCCTGGGTTGGTTGGGAAAGGCGCTCGTACGACATGGCGGGGATACTCCGGAAATGTCTGGCTTTTGTTGTGCCGGTTGTTATAGGAACAAATCAAAGAGTGCAATTCGGAACTTCTCGGACCCCATGCAGACAGACGAGCAGAACAGCCGGCCGTCGGCCTTGGTGCGCCATCGGCTGTCGCTGATCGCTGCCGCTGCGATCCTCGCCTATGCCGCCTTCGTCCACTATGTCTGGGGCTGGGGCTCTATCGTCGCCGAGTGGCGCGCCATCGGCTACGGCACCGTGGCAGCCGTGATCGGCCTCCTCGTCTCCACCTATTTCGTCCGCGCCTGGCGGCTCTACGACTATTTCCCGCAAGAGACATCGGGCCGCTTCGTCGAGCTCTTTCATCTGGCCCAGGTGCACAATCTCCTCAATATCATGCTGCCCTTCCGCAGCGGCGAGACGAGCTTCCCGCTGCTGATGCGCTCCGAGTTCTCCGTGCCCCTGCTGCACGGCACCGCGGCGCTGCTGGTCATGCGGCTCCTCGACCTGCATGCGCTTCTCGCCGCCGGCGGGCTTGGGCTCGTTCTCTCGGCGGAGGCGAAGACCGGCCCGGCACTCGCTTGGCTCGCCTTCCTCGTCGCCCCCATCCCGGCCTTCCTGCTGAAGGGGCCGGTGCTGGCCGCCCTTCGCCCGCGCCTCAAAGGCAAGCTCGCCCGCATCCTCGACGGCATCATCGACGGGCTGCCGAGCGACCTGTTTGCGCTGCTGCGCGCCTGGATGGCGACGGTGGTCAACTGGGGCGTGAAGGTTCTGGTCTTCGCCTGGGCGCTCGGACTGATGGGCGTCGTGCCGCTTTCCGCCACCTTCGGCGGGGCGCTCGGCGGCGAGTTGTCCTCGGTTCTGCCCTTCCATGCCCCGGCCGGCGTTGGTACCTATTCGGCCGGCATCGTCGCCGGCGCCGTCTCGCTCGGCGCGCCGACCGCCGAGGGGGCGATGGACACGCTGGCCCGCGCCAGCATCAACATGCATCTGATGATCATTCTCTCGGCGCTGACCGGCACCGTGCTGTCGCTGGCGCTCAACGAGATAAGGCGCCTCAGGGCCGGCCGTTGAGCGGCCCGCCCTGATATGATCTTCCCGTCATCCCGGGTCTGGTCCCAGGATCGGGCTAGTGACTGCTACTGGAAAGCCGTCTCGAAGAAGCTGCGCAGCTTGCGCGAATGCAGCTTCTCCTTCGGCATGGCGCCGAGCTTCTGCAGGGCGCGGATGCCGATCTGCAGATGCTGGCTGACCTGCGTCTTGTAGAAGGCGGTCGCCATGCCTGGCAGCTTCAGTTCGCCATGCAGCGGCTTGTCGGAGACGCAGAGCAGCGTGCCGTAGGGCACGCGGAAGCGGAAGCCGTTGGCGGCAATGGTCGCCGATTCCATGTCGAGCGCGATCGCCCGCGACTGCGACAGACGCTTCACCGGCCCGCGCTGGTCGCGCAGTTCCCAGTTGCGGTTGTCGATGGTGGCGACCGTGCCGGTCCGCATGATGCGCTTCAGCTCGAAGCCCTCGTAGCCGGTGATCTCCTCGACAGCGTCCTCCAGTGCCAGCTGCACTTCGGCCAGCGCCGGGATCGGCACCCAGACCGGCAGGTCGTCGTCGAGCACATGGTCCTCGCGCACATAGGCATGGGCCAGCACGTAGTCGCCGAGACGCTGCGAATTGCGCAGGCCCGCGCAGTGTCCGAGCATCAACCAGGCGTGCGGGCGCAGCACCGCCACATGGTCGGTGATGGTCTTGGCGTTCGAGGGGCCGACGCCGATATTGATCATGGTGATGCCGGCGTGACCCTTGCCCTTGAGGTGATAGGCCGGCATCTGCGGCAGCCGCCCGATCGCCACGCCTTCGCTCGGCTCGCTGTGACCCGGAAGCGTGACGAGGTTGCCCGGCTCGATGAAGGCGGTATAGCCGCCGCCGCCGTCTGCCATCAGCTTGCGGGCATAGGCGCAGAACTCGTCGATGTAGAACTGGTAGTTGGTGAACAGCACGAAGTTCTGGAAATGCGCCGCGCTGGTCGCGGTGTAGTGCGACAGCCGCGCCAGCGAATAGTCGATGCGCTGGGCGGTGAACGGGGCGAGCGGCTGCGGCTCGCCGGGCCGCGGGTCGTATTCGCCATTGGCGATCTCGTCGTCGGTGACGGTCAGGTCCGGCGTGTCGAACAGGTCGCGCAGCGGCATGTCGGCAAGCCCGCTGGCGGCCGCTTCCACATGCGCGCCTTCGTCGAAGGCGAAATGCAGCGGGATCGGCGTGGCCGATTCCGACACCACGACGGGGACCTGGTGATTGCGGATCAACAGCGCCAGTTGCTCTTCGAGGTAGTGACGGAAGAGCTGGGGCCGCGTCACGGTCGTCGTGTAGAGCCCCGGCGCGGTCACATGGCCATAGGCGAGGCGGGTGTCAATCTGGCCATAGCTCGTCGTCTCGAGGGTCACCTGGGGGTAGAAGGCACGGTAGCGCCCGGCGATCGGTGCGCCATTGGCCAGCGCTGCAAACCCGTCGATCAGGAAGCTGGTATTGCGCCCATAAAGCGCGGTCAGCGCGTCGACTGCGGCTTTGGCGTCCGTGAAGACCTGCGGCTCGAACGGATCGGGACTGATGAAATTGATGGGGGCGTGGAAATGGATTCGCTTGTTCATGAGTCATTATAGTGGAGACTTCTTGACAAGCAAACGACGTCGTTTGCGCTCTATTCACAGATTAGTACGGTGGGGGCGGATGATCGCGGCGGCGGGCAAAGCCCGTCCGCGGAGACACTCAGCTCATCGACTGGCGCTGGAGGCTGACGAACAGCACGAGGCCTGCGCCGCTCTTCGCAATCTTGATCTCTTCCGACCGGGCGACGCCGACGGCGACGAGCGGGCCGAGAAACAGGCCGGCGGCAAGGGTGCACCGAAGGCAGAGGGCGGCAGTGTGGCGGGCGGAAGCGCGCATGGTGGTGTCCTCGGGAGCAGGGTTCAAAGGGCGGTGTTGCAGAATGCGGCGCCTGCGGGAATGCAGGCGGACGAAACGGAGAAGGAGCGACCGGCCGCGCCGTTGCCGGCGGTCACCAGTCCGGCGACGAGCATCGCGAAGATGGCCATGCCCAGAGTGAAGATCGTCATGCGCCGTGCCAGCTTTTCCATCACCGTTTCCCCCGGTTCGTCGTTTTGATGCTGACGTTATGACGGCCCGGCCCTGAACCGGCGCTGATGCGCCGGTTCATCTGGCATTCAGATCGGTTAAGGGGAATTCACTTGAACATCCGCCGGTCGTGTCTAAGTCTTGGGGACATCCCGCAAACCTTCCCCGACGAACCGGAGAGAACCCGATGACCAAGCCGATCGAACTCTATTACTGGCCCACGCCCAACGGCTGGAAGATCTCCATCATGCTCGAGGAGCTCGGCATTCCCTACGAGGTGAAATACGTCAACATCGGCAAGGGCGAGCAGTTCGAGCCGGACTTCCTGAAGATCGCTCCCAACAACCGCATGCCAGCGATCATCGATCCGGACGGTCCGGGCGGCGAGCCGATCTCGATCTTCGAGTCGGGCGCCATCCTGCAATATCTCGGCCGCAAGTACGGCAAGCTCTATCCCACCGACGAGCGTGCCCGCGTCGAAGTCGACCAGTGGCTGTTCTGGCAGATGGGTGGCCTCGGCCCGATGGCCGGCCAGGCGCACCACTTCCGCCAGTATGCGCCGGAGAAGATCGAATACGGCATCAATCGCTACACCAACGAGGTGAACCGGCTCTACGGGGTGATGAACCGGCGGCTCGCCGACCGCGACTATCTGGCCGGAGACTATTCGATCGCCGACATCGCTTGCGTCGGCTGGGTCGTGCCGCACAAGAACCAGGGCCAGGATCTCGACGACTTCCCCAATCTGAAGGCCTGGTTCGAGCGCGTCATGGCCCGCCCGGCGGTCGAGCGCGGCATTGCCGTCGGACAGGAGAAGCGCCAGAATATCGCCCAGGACGAAGAGGCCAAGAAGGTCCTGTTCGGCCAGAAGGCGCGCTGAAGCAAATGCCCAAAAAGAAAGAGAGGCCCGGCAGTCGTCTGCCGGGCCTCTCTCGTTCTTGACGCTTGCTGCGGTTTAGAGACGCGACGGTCTGGGTCTTGCAGAAGACCGACATGACGCAGCCCCTGCATCTTCAGCGAATTGCCGGATACCTTGCCGGACCGGAATAGGTCTTGTCTGCGTCCGGATCGGTGATCGTGCCCTTGTAGGCGCCGTCGGCGCCGGCCATCTTGCCGATCTGCTTGCCGGCATGCTTGCCGGTCTTCAGCGTCACGCAGAAGCTGCCGCCGCAAGGCGCGATCTGCGCGGTGGCGCCGCTTGCCGTCTTCCAGTTGCCTTCGATCGGTTCGGCAGCCTGGACCGAGGCGGCCGAAAATGCCAGGGCCGCTGCCGCGGCAACGATGAACATGCGCATTGTGTAACTCTCCTCCCGAAATGAGCCCGAATGCTGAGGGTCCGACACTCCAATGCCGGCATGGCCGCGCCGGACGGGCGCGCTCCATGGGTCAGCGCAGGAAAAATATCTTACGCGGACGTAAAGGTAAATAGCCGTTCCGGGCCTTTACAACCGCGCCGAAAGGCCGGTTTTTCGGCCTCTCCGACAGAGGCTTCAAAAGCCGAGTGCTTTTCTTGGTTATCGTTCGGTTTAAATCGGCGTCTAAAGTTTTCGTAAATTTTGAGGCGAAATCCTTGAGATGCAGGCGTGGCGATGCTTAACGAAAAACCAAGTTTACAAAGCATTTGTACTTTGTTTTCAGCAAATTAATCATGGATTTTAAGCGCCCGTTGAAAGCCTTCCGGCATAGTGAAGTCATCAAACGAGCAGGGAAAACCCGCCGCTCCGGAAGAACCTCCAAGACGCCGCGACAGACGGCCAAGGGTTCCAAAGGAAGGCCTCTCAAGGGCCAGAACAGGGACAGTTTAAACCGTTAGGCTAGACAGGGACAAAACCGATGGCACGCTTTGAAATGCACAATTCCGAAATGGCCACGATGGGTGGCGAAACTCGCGCCGATGTCTTCTGCGACATGGGACTGATGTATGCAACCGGCCGCGGCTGCTCCATCGATCTCGTCTCGGCGCACAAGTGGCTCAACATCGCCGCCATCAAGGGCTGCGAACGCGCCGCGGAACTCCGCGCCGATCTGGCCCAGACGATGAGCAAGGGCGAACTCGCCGAGGCGCTGCGCGCCGCCCGCGAATGGATGACGATGCACTGATCGTCACGATCAATTCCCCGGTATGATACCGGGTTCGACAGACAAGAAAAACCCTGGGAGAGGGGAGCGTGGCGGGGGACCTTTGGACGGGGCCTGAGCCAACACATGAGAACCGCGACCGGCAGGAACAAGGCCGGCGCGGTTCTTTTTATTTGGGCCTAAGACGGCCCGGTCAGAGCGACTTCAGCACCTTGGGCAGCACGTCCTCGAACAGGTCCATGTCGGCCGGCAATCCGGTCGACACGCGGATGCAGCGGTTGAGCGGGGCAACGCCCGGCATGCGGATGAACACGCCATGCTGCATCAGTCCGTCGACGATGGCGCGGGCATGGGTGCCGTCGCGGCCGCAGTCAAGGGCGACGAAATTGGTGGCCGAGGCCAGCGGAGCAAGCCCGTTGGTCGTGGCGATCGCGGCGATCCGCTCGCGTGCCGAGACGATGCGCGAAACCACGTCCTTCAGATAGGCCTGGTCGGCAAGGGCGGCGAGCGCCGCCTCGGTCGAAAGCCGCGGCATGCCGAAATGGTTGCGGATCTTGTCGAAGGCAAGAACCGTCTCCGGCGTGCCGAAGGCATAGCCGACGCGTGCGCCGGCGAGACCATAGGCCTTGGAGAAGGTGCGCATGCGAAGCACGTTCGGCAGGTCGATCAGCGCATCGGCCGGCGGCGCCGAGCCGGCGGGCGCGGTCTCGCAATAGGCTTCGTCGAGAATGAGCAGCGTCGTCTCGGGCAGCGCCCGGGCAAACGATACGATACTGTCGGCATCCCACCAGCTGCCCATCGGATTGTCCGGATTGGCGAAATAGACGAGCGGGGCGTTTTCCGCTTTACCGCCGCCAGCAGCCGTCGAGATCTTCGCGGTCGTTGACATAGGGCGTGGTGACGAGCCGTCCGCCGAACCCGCTGACATGGAAGTTGAAGGTCGGATAGCCGCCGAGCGAGGTGACGACCGGCATGCCGCGCTCGATCACCAGTCGGACGACCAGACCGAGCAGGTCGTCGACGCCTTCGCCGACGACGATATTGGCCGGGCGAGACCCATATGAGCGGCCAGCGCCGTTTTCAGGGCGAAATTTTCCGGATCATTGTACTTCCAGATCTCGCCGGCTTTATCGCGGATGGCCGCGAGCACGGAAGGGGCGGGGCCGAAGCCACTCTCATTGGCGCCGATCCGGGCGATGACCGGAAGGCCGCGCTGCCGCTCGATGGCTTCCGGCCCGACGAAGGGCACGGTTGCGGGAAGGGCGCTGATCAAGGGGGTGAAGCGCGAAAAGCCGGACATGCTGTTCTTGAGAATCCTGGAAGATTGAAATCCGGCCCACAATAGGTTCAATTGCGCCCCGCGCAAGAGCATGTCTTGCCGGAAGTGCCGCGTCCGCGGGCATATCTTTCCTCTGTGAAGGGCCGCGCCTAGCGATAGGCCGGAACGGGCTTCCTGACCTTCTCGCCCATGATGAAATCGGCGCGCACGATGGCATGAAGGACGTGCTCGGGGATCGGGCAGATGAACTTGACGCCGACGCGGCTGCCGTTGCGATAGACCTCGGCGCAGCCGATCCGGTCGGCGAGCCCGATCACCTGGATATAGTAGTGGGATGAGAGCCCGATCGTCGTGGTGATCTCGAGGGCCGCGCCGCCTTGCGAAATGTCCACCACGTCGCCGCTGCGCATGGTGATGCCGCTCAAGCCCGGGCTGACGGCCATGATGCGCGCCGGGCGTCGGACATAGAACCGCTCCCACTTGCGCTCGTACATTTCCGAACTCACCGCCGCCAGATGTGTTCCATCCTGCATGGCTTCCCCCCCTTTGCGCCTTGCGGCGGTTTCTTGAAGGGGAGGCTGCAGCAAAAGCATTGTCGTGCGGTCAATCAAGACGCTAAGTTTTTATGAATCATCCGTTTTCCAAGGGTAAATTGCATTTCAGGCCGCAGCGCCGGCCTCTCGGTACCCGTGGCGGGGCCGACTGGGCAATTGATCCCGATCATTGTTGAGGGGTTCGCGTCCAACTAGGGTGAGCGACAGGCGATCGGGGAATTTTCACAATGCGTCAGCCGTACAAGGGCTTGTCCCTTGCCATTTTGGGCCTGCTCGCCGGCGCGGTTTGCGGACCGGTCGCGCTTGCGGCTTCGGGCGCCATCCGCAACGGCACGACGGGCGAAACCTTCGACGGTTTGCAGGATGCACTGTCGAGCGCCCGCGACGGCGAGGTGATCGAGGTCTCCGGCGGGCCGCACACGGGCAATTTCCTCATCGAACACCGGGTGTCGCTCAGTGGGCGGGGGCAGGGGGCGGACCGGCCGGTTCTCGACGGCGGGGGCCGGGGTTCTGTGCTGACGATCCGCGCCGAAGGCGTGGTGGTCGAGGACCTGGAGATTCGTCATTCGGGAAAGGGCGACGATCCCTTCTTCTTCTTCTGGGGCGATGCCGGCGTGAGCGTCGCCGCCGATGGCGCGACGCTCAAGAACCTGCGTCTTTCCGGCAATGACTGGGGTGTCGTGATGCTGGGCGGCCGGGGCTCGACGATCGAAGCCTCGCAGATCGAGGACAATGCCCGCGACGGCATCGCGATCTTCGGCGGCCGCGAGCACCGCATCGTCGGCAATTCGATCCTGCGCAACGAGACCGGCGTCTCCATCGACGTGCTGCATGCCGATCGCCGTTCGCCTTTCGCCAGCTTGGGCGATCCGGCTTCGGTCGCCAGGATCGCCGCCGAAAATGCCAAGGCCCAGCGCAGCGAGGATCTGCTCATCGCCCGCAACGAGGTTCGCGGCAATGGCAGCTATGGCATCTCCGCCACCTGGCACAGCCGCCGCCTCACCATCGAGGACAATGTCGTCCACGCGACGGGGATCGAGCGCAAGCATGATGTCGCGCAGATGGAACTGATGGAGAAGACGGCGGCGGCCAGCCTCGGCCTCTCCGGGATCGGCGTGATCGACCGCGAGGCGATCGGCAGCGGCATCTACATCCTGTGCAGCACCGAGGACAGCCTGATCGCCCGCAACCGCGTGTTCGACAACCTCGGCGCTGGCATTTTTGTCAGCGGTTCAGATCGCAACGAGATCCGGGCGAATCCGGTGACGGGAAACGCGAACGGCATCTTTCTCGTCAGTTCGAGCGCCAACCGCATCAACCGCAACACGGTCGCGGACAACAAGGCCGAGGGTATCCGCATCGGCGGCGGCAATCCGCTTGCCACGCCTTCGGCCGACAATCTGCTGACGCTGAATGACATGGCGGGGAACGGAGTCAACGCCTTCGACTCCTCCGGCCGCCGGCTGACGGTCGACGACCTTTCCGGCGTGATCGACAGCCTGCCTTATCCGGAACCGGTCAAGCAGCAGTTGCGCGCCAACCGCTCGGTGCGCGAGGCGATGCTCGGCGCCATGCTGCAAGGCCTCGTTCCCGCCTCGAACCGATGGGACGACGGTGGCCATGGCAATCGCTACGACGATTTCGACGAAACGGCAGAGGGTTTTGTCGACGCAAACGGCGACGGCGTTTCCGAGGCCGGGCGGCCGATCGAGGGTGGAACTGCGATAGACCATCACCCGCTCGATGCGGCGACGGTGGCAAGGTTTTCTGCGGCACCGTGACCAACCGCAAGGTGCGTGGCTCGCCTTGAACGGGCGGTCCGACGGGCCTACTATCAAAACAGAGGTGGAATTGCCTCGCGAAAAAAGGGAGAAAATCATGAGCCGTTTCAATGTTGGCCACAAGTCCTGGGTGATCGTCTGCGACGGTGCAAAGGCACTCTTCCTCCGCAACGATGGCGATGCCGGCCTCGTCAACCTCACGGTCGTCGACCATCAGTCCCAACCCGACGAGGCAAGCCGTGACTTGGGTTCCGACCGGCCCGGCCGCGTGTACCAGTCGCAAGGCACGGCCCGCAGCGCCATGGAGGACACCGACTGGCACGAGCAGGCCGAGGGCGACTTCCTGAAGGACGTCGCCAGGAAGGTCGAGAAACTGGTGGAATCGCATGAGATCAAGGCGATGATCCTGATCGCGCCGCCGCGGGCTCTTGGCCTCCTGCGCGCCGAACTCGCCTCGCTGCCGGAAGGCGTCGTCCGTGCCGAGATCGACAAGGACTTGGTGAAGCTGACCGTGTCCGAGATCGAGAAGCACCTCGCCGCGTTGAAATAGGCAACCGGACAGAAAGAGGCCTCCGGCGCGAACGTCGGAGGCCTGTTGTCTTTGTCGCCGGCCCTGGAGGTCGGCACGCCTCAGAGTTCGAAGGACAGCCGCACGACGTGATGCAGGAATTCCGCATCCATCAGCATGTTGAAGCCGACGGTGACCTTTTCCTCTTCGCGGCGGATCAGCGTGCAGCCGATCTCGTCATGGATGCCGAGGATTTCCAGGAAGAAGTTGCTGGGGACAGGCACGTGCGGGCTGACCTCGAGTTCTGCGCCGTAGAGCGAAATCGAATGAATCAGGCAGCGCAGGTTGTTCTTGGTGCTGAGATGACGGCCGACGAAGATGATCTTGCCGGGGCGATCGATCCTGAACTTCTCGTAGACCCGGTCCTGCGGAATGTTCTGTTTTGCGTCCGGTATGACCTGCAGGGGCATCGCACCCTCCCCGATATTGTTTTTAGGATCCCAATTTAGCGCAACTTCCCTGACGCTTCCTGAACGCTATCGATAAAAATCAAGTCTTGTGCGGCCGCCGGTCGCAGCGTCCCGGCCGATGGGCGGTCTCGGAACGGCCGCGTCACCCGGTCGACTTGACATGAGCCATTTGGCTTTCCATATGTGATCCCGGTTCGAGGCGCCGGCCGCCCGCGGGTGATATGCCCTTGGTGAAGTCCTCTTGAAACATGGAATGAAACCCTTTTGCGCGCATGCGCGATGGGGGCAATGCGGGCTCCCTTCGATCTTTTCGCATGCCATGAGAAAAGAGGTTTGCCATGTCCATGGCCACACTGACGATTGACGAACTGAAATCCCAGGCCCGGCGGCCTGCGCGACGCCATGTCCGGCGGCGGCACGCCCGTCACCCATAGCGCCGCACTCGAACTGGTGGCCAAGAGCCACGGCGCGCGCGACTGGAACACCATCTCGGCGCTCGCCGCCCGCAGCGACAATGCAGAGCCGGCACCCGTTGCCGTCGGCGCGGTCGTTTCCGGCGAATATCTCGGCCAGCGCTTTCGCGGTAAGGTGCTTGCCCTGTCGCGGCTGTCGCAGAGCAGCTACTACGCCATCACGCTGCATTTCGACGATCCGGTCGATGTCGTCACCTTCGACAGCTTCTCGGCTTTCCGCCAGCGCGTCACCGCGACGATCGACGCAAAGGGCGTCTCGCCTCGTCACACCTCCAACGGTCGGCCACATCTCGTGCTCGACCTCTGACCCGAAGCCCGGCCCGGTCTGCACACCTCATGTGCCGGCCGGGCCGTTCGCTGCCGAAGCGATGGCGCGGTCCTCGGCAGATCCGCCCTCCAGCTTGACGGGCCGGTATCGGCGCGTTACCCCTTGGCCTTCCTTCTCGCGCGGCCCGAAGCGGCGATCGGCGCGACCTTCCGAATCGGCTTGGGAGCTTCACGTGACAGGCAGACTGGTCATCATCGGGGCAGGGCAGGCGGCCTTTGCACTGGCAGCAAAACTGCGCGGCCTGAAGGACACCCGGCCGATCACCATTCTCGGTGCAGAAGATTGCCTTCCCTACCAGCGTCCGCCGCTGTCGAAGAAATACCTGCTCGGCGAGATGAGCTTCGATCGCCTGCTGTTCCGCCCCGAATCCTGGTACGGCGAAAACGACGTGGAGATTCGCCTGTCGACCCCCGTCGAGGACATCGACCGCGCCGAAAAGACGGTGCGCCTGTTCGACGGATCGACCATCCCCTATGAAACGCTGGCGATCGCCACCGGTGCGACGCCGCGACGGCTGCCGGAGACGATCGGCGGCAATCTTCAGGGCGTCTACACCGTGCGCGACAAGGCCGATGCCGACCGCCTGGCCGTCGAGATGAAGCCGGGCCGGCGTCTGCTGATCGTCGGCGGCGGCTATATCGGCCTTGAGGCCGCGGCCGTCGCCCGCCATCTCGGGCTGGACGTCACCGTGATCGAGATGGCCGACCGCATTCTGGCCCGCGTCGCGGCGAAGGAAACCGCCGACGCCATGCGCGCCATCCACGTCGGCCACGGCGTCGTCATCCGCGAAAGGACCGGGCTTGGCCGGCTGATCGGCGAAAATGACCGGGTCGTCGCGGCCGAACTGTCGGACGGATCCCGCATCGACGTCGACATCGTGATCGCCGGCATCGGCGTCAATGCCAATGACGGGCTGGCCGCGCGCGCCGGCATCGAGACCGCCGGCGGCATCGTCGTCGACGCCTTTGGCCTCACCTCCGATCCGTCGGTCTATGCCATGGGCGACTGCGCCGTCTTCGACTGGAAGGGCCAGAAGATCCGCCTCGAATCGGTGCAGAACGCCGTCGACCAGGCGGAAGCCGCCGCCGCCGCCATGGCCGGCGGCGTCGAGCCCTATCGGCCAAAACCCTGGTTCTGGTCCGACCAGTACGACGTCAAGCTGCAGATCGCCGGCTTCAATCTCGGCTATGACGAGACCGTGATGCGCCCCGGCGGGCGCGAGGGCAGCCTGTCGATCTGGTACTTCGCCAAGGGCGAATTCATCGCCGTCGATGCGATCAACGACGCCAAGGCCTATGTGACCGGCAAGAAGCTGCTGGAGATGGGCCGCACCCCCGACCCCGCGATCATCGCCGACCCCGGCAGCGAGTTGAAGCTCTTGCTGGCTTAGGTAATGTTGACAATCAGGCGGCCGCCGTATCCTTGGAGGAGGAGGGCTGCGCCTGGACCTTGAAGACCGAGACCTTGTTGCTCAGGCGATCGGCTTCCATGCGGATCGCATGGCTTGCGGCATTGCTCTCCTCGACCATGACGGCATTCTGCTGGGTGAACTGGTCCATCTGGTTGACGGCGCCGTTGACCTCCTCCAGGCCGTTGGCCTGTTCGACGGCCGAGCTGGCGATTTCGGAAATGAGCCGGGCGATCTCGCCGACCTGGCCCACCACCTTGCTCAATGCCTCGCCCGTCTGGTTGACGAGGCTTGCGCCCAGGGCCACCTGCTCGCTCGAGCCGGAGATCAGCTGGCGGATCTCCCGGGCGGCGTCGGCGGCACGCTGGGCGAGCGCCCGCACCTCCTGCGCCACCACGGCGAATCCGCGTCCCGATTCGCCCGCCCGCGCCGCCTCGACGCCGGCATTGAGGGCGAGCAGATTGGTCTGGAAGGCGATCTCGTCGATGACGCTGATGATCTGTTCCATCTGGCGGGCCGACGCCTCGATGCGCTCCATCGCGGTGACCGCCTGGCTCATGGTCCGGCCGCTCTCTTCCACATCGGCATGGGTGTTCCTGACCGTTTCCCTGGCCTTGCTGGCGCCGGCCGAGGTTGCCTGCACCGTCGCGGTGATCTCGTTGAGCGCGGCGGCGGTCTCTTCGAGGCTGGCCGCCTGCTGTTCGGTGCGATGGGCGAGCTGGTCGGCGGCGCTGCTGATGCTGTTCGATCCCTCGCGCAGGCTGCTGACGCCGCCGGAAATATCGGCGATGGCGTCGTGCAGGCGTTTCAATGCGCCATTGTAGTTCACCCGCAGCGATTCGTAGTCGGGCGGGAAGGGCGTGGCGATCGGGCGGGTGAGGTCGCCCTGCGCCAGCTGTTCGAGCGCGGCAGAAAGGTCCTCCACCACGCGGCGCTGCTCGGCGGCCTGCGCCTGGCGTCGCGCTTCGTGCTGACGGCGCAGATCCTCCGCCTCCTGGCGCTGGACGATCGCCGCCCGCGCCATCTCGCCCTGCGTCCTGGCCGACCGCTCGAGCGCGGCGAGCGCCCGGCTGATCGCTCTGGCGCCGCCGGCGCCGCCTGTCTCGCCTTCGCCTTCCCCGTGGCGGGCGGCGAATTCGGCCTTGCGCAGGCCGACATAGAGGATGCCGACCACCTGGCCGTCGCTGAGGATCGGCTCGTAGATCGTATAATAGGCCTCGCCGAGGATCTCGGCCTCGCCGCGAAAGGCCTTGCCCTGGCGAAGCACCGTCTCGATCACCGTTTCGGCGGTCAGGCGCGTGCCGACGGCCCGGCTGCCGTCCGGCTTGGTGACATTCGTGGCGATCCGCAGATCGCCGAGGAAGATGGTGGCCGTGCCGCCGGCCTTTTCGCGCACGGCATCGACGATGGCGATGTCGTCGTTGATGCGCGTCTCGCCATAATAGAGCGCGCCCTCGCGCACCTGAGGATCGCCGCGCTGGCGAAGCTCCGTCTGCAGGATCTGCAGGTTGTTGTCGAGGCTGTGCTGGGCGAGCGCCAGCATTTCCATCTCGGTGGCCCGGGCGGCGGTGTCGAGCAGGGTCGAGGCGATGCCGTCCAGTGACGCCGCGCCGCCAAAGGCAAATCGCCTGGCCGGCTGCACGATCGCGGCGGCGGCGAGCAGGATCGCCATGGCCGCTGCAGCCTGTCCGGCGAGCACCGGCATTCCCAGCCGATAGGCAAGCGGCGGCACATATGCCCACAAGACAGCGCCGAGAAAGAATGCTCCCGCAAGCACCATCGCCGGTGCGAGCGCCGAAAGGCGCGTTGCGCCTCGGCCCTTCAAGATCCTCATGCCACTCCCCCGTGACAAACCGGCGCGACGAGCCATCCCTCCCGGACCAAAGCGCCCGCCGCACGGATTTCAGTCCCCATGATAGAGCGGAAAGCGGCGCGCGGGCCTACCAATCCTTTCGTCGCGGTTTGCCGCCTTTTGGCGCGCTGCGTGGTGCGGTTTCGCGAGGGGTAAAGATGATTCCGAGAAAAAGGTGCCGGCTCACGACGGAGCGAAGGTCGTCGGTGCTGCCGGCGACCCGGATCATCGCCGGGCCTGCAAGTGGGATTGGGCGTGCGGGCTTAGCATAAGACGCGTCGTTTGCGGCTTGCCGGACGGAAGCCTGATGCCTGGCGAAGTCCTGGCACGGCTGCCGGCAGACGTCGGATAGCGATCCCGCAAACGCCGAAAGCGCGTCGGACCCCGAACCGGGGCTCCGACGCGCAACGGACAAGATCACAGCCGCAAGTCTATCGGCAGCGCTTGGCGGGGTCTTGCGCCGGCATCATCTGCCGGCGCTTGCGCGCTCCAGGATCGGTACGCACATTTCGAGGTCGTGCGACGCCAGATGGGCGTAGCGCATGGTCATAGACAGGGTCTGGTGACCGAGCCACATCTGCACACGGCGAATGTCAATTCCGCCCTGCACGAGGCGGGAGGCGCAGGTGTGGCGCAGGATATGCGGCACGACGTCCTTGTCGTCGCCGAGGCCGACGACTTCCTTGGCCTGATGCCAGGCGGTGCGGAAGCGCTGCTGATCGATGTCGCTAAAGGGTCCCGGCTTGCGCCGATCCGAAGCGGCAATCGCCAGAGACGCGCGGCGGGTCAGCGGAACGGAACGGCTGCGGCCCGATTTGGTCACCCAGAAGGTGGCCCTCGTGTCGGTGAGATCGCCCCAGCGAAGGTCGAGCCCCTCGCTAAGGCGGGCCCCGGTATCCACCAGGAAGACGCAGAATCGCGAATAGAGATCCGAATGGGAGCGGATCTGGGAGAACAGGACGCTTTCCTCGTCATGGTCGAGAAAGCGGATGCGTCCCGCGTTCTCTTTCTGTCGCTTGAATTCGGGTAAGCTGTAAACGTCACCCATCTTATACGCCTTTCAGTAGTTTGCTTAAGGCCGCCATCTTTCGATTGATGGTGGCATTGCTGTTACCGCGCTTGCGCAACTTGCCAATCAATGAGTCCAGCATCTCCTGGGAGAACGTGGAGAAGCTGGGGAAATCCAAGAGGTCGTGCAACTCCCCGATGAAGTTGGTGACGTTGTATTTGTGGCTGCCGTTGAGCCAAAGGATGTCGCCGTACTTTTCGAAGAGCGCGCGAAGCGATGTCTCGCGCACCTCGGCGAACTTGTTCGTCGAGTTGTACTGGTAGTGAACCGAATAGACCGGCATCTGGGCGTTGCCGCCGAGCGTCTGGAGAGTATTGGCTTCCATTGGGTTCACGCACATGCCTCATAAACGATCGGGCGCGCCTTCGGCGCCCGTCTGACCTCAAGATAGTTATGATTTATAAAAAATATAGGTCGAAATTACGCGCAGCGGGGGAACATGCGGAATTCAGGATAAAGAGTAGCATTTCGGCAACAGCTCTCTACGCCGCCGCCGAAGCCCATATCTCAAGATTTTTGACGCAAACGCCTCTTCGGAATAGCCCGTGTCGGCGGTGAGGTTCGGCCCTGAGGCCGAACCCGATCTCGAAATCCGGCAGACCCGGATTAGAACGAGCGCTGGAGGCGGACGAAGCCGTCCCAAACGCCGTCATCGGCAGCATCTTCGTCGAAGTACTGAACCGAAACCTTGGTGGTGAGGCCTTCCGCGATCTTGTAGTCGAGGGTCAGACCGGCCTTCCAGGCGTCGTTGCTTTCGTCGAACTCGTCAGCCGAAACGAGGCCGTAGTTCCACCAGTACTGGGCGCCGGGGGTCAGGCTGAACTTGTCGTTCAGCTTGATGGCGTACTCGGCAGCGACCGTCCATTCGGATACGTCGTAGTAGGCGTTTGCGCCGGTAGAGTAGATTGCTGCGAGGCCAACGGTTCCCGGGCCGACTTCAGCAAGCAGCTTGGCGCGAACGGCACCGTTTTCGGCTGCAAAGTCGTACGAGCCGAGCAGTTCGCCGGTGATCGCGCCGAAAGTGGCGGAAACCTGGGCTTCGACACCCACGCTGTCGTTCTCGCCGTAGACGTCGAGTCCACCGGTGTAGTTGTCGTTCAGTTCGTCGACGAAGACGCCTGCCGAGAATGCGTCGGACGAGTACTCGTAACCGATCGAGTTGATGCGGTTCGAGCCGAGGTCGTCGGTTTCGCCGGACAGGTCGTTGTCCCAGTAGTTATACATGTAACCGACCTTGAAGCCGGCGGCGGTGATGTAGGCTTCGTCGATCTCGAAGGAGCCGCCGTCATAGTCCTCTTCGGCCCAGGTGCGGAGCGCGATGTAGGAGCCGATCGTGCCGATTTCGGAGTCGTTCTTGGCTTCGATATTCAGCTTGGCGCGGGTACGGGCGTTCAGGCTGAAGTCGTTGCCGTCAGCGTCGTCCTGAACGTTCTGCCAGTCGAGCTGGGCACGAACGTAACCGCTGATCTTGAGGCAGGTTTCGGTGCCGGGGATGTAGAAGTAGCCGGTGCCGAAAGCGTCGCAAACGCGAACGTATTCCATCGGCTCGGGCTCAGCTGCAACGATAGCGTCGGCAGCCTGTGCGCCAGATACTACAGCGAGAGCTGCAGCGGAGCCGAGAAGAAGGCTCTTGATGTTCATATTGACCTCCAGTCAA
>JAHRYZ010000043.1:0-2623 GCA_020621905.1 Rhizobium sp. | reverse complement strand
AGCTGCAGCGGAGCCGAGAAGAAGGCTCTTGATGTTCATATTGACCTCCAGTCAAGTTTCGTATGGGTCTGGGTTCTTTGGCTGAAGGACAGCATTCCCTGCCCCATCCCCTTCGGTTTTCAGAAGACGGACGATCCACCGCCTCGCTTCCGAAATTGAAAATACAAAACGCCGACCGTCATGCAATCACCAAACCACCGAAAGCATGGAATCCCATACCCCTTCCCAAAGCCCTGTTGCTGAAAGGACACAAACCGGGGTCCGAACCGCACCGCGCGTTTACACATTATTAAGAAAGCCCTTAGGAAAAAGGCACTTAGCAGGCACGTCGGGGGCCAGGCGGCCCTTCACGAATGGGACTTTATCCCGAAACGGCACAGCTGACTCGCGGGTTTTCCGCCGGTTCCCAAGGGATGCGCGGTCCGATGCCGATCGGAGGAGTCGAACGGATTTGCCCAGTTCGGTCACCGCTATCGGGAAATTTGCCAGATCCGAAGCGCCTTCCACCTCCACGATTCGTGAGATTCTGGAGAATCACATTGAAGGTGTTCCGCTTCCTGGGCGACTGGCAGCGGCCGGCCTGCCTGCACCTTTATATAGAGAGATGCCGGAACGGGCCGTGGAAAACGCGGCGGGCGGCGAAAAGGCCTTGCATTCGGCCAACCAAGCAAATAATCAGGCCGGACCGGAGAGGTGGCCGAGTGGTCGAAGGCGCTCCCCTGCTAAGGGAGTATACGTCAAAAGCGTATCGAGGGTTCGAATCCCTTCCTCTCCGCCACTTTCCCCTTGTCGGATCCCCCCAAAGAATTGCTCTGCCTGCGCGGATCATTTGCCGCGCGTTTCGCCATTCGCTTCCGCCGTCGGCCAGGCCTGAAAAAGGGGTAGTAGCCCGACAGGGCACCAAGCAGCCGGCAAAAATCCCCTATGCAATTGATTTTATGTATTTTTATCGATCGCCTTACGTGACTGAAAGTCATAATTGACTGGAGGTCAATATGAACATCAAGAGCCTTCTTCTCGGCTCCGCTGCAGCTCTCGCTGTAGTATCTGGCGCACAGGCTGCCGACGCTATCGTTGCAGCTGAGCCCGAGCCGATGGAATACGTTCGCGTTTGCGACGCTTTCGGCACCGGCTACTTCTACATCCCCGGCACCGAAACCTGCCTCAAGATCGGCGGCTACGTTCGTGCACAGCTGAACTGGGAAAACGTTCAGGACGACGCTGACGGCAACGACTTCGGCCTCGACGCCCGCACCCGCGGCCGCCTCGAAATCTCTGCCAAGAACGACTCGGAAGTCGGCACCATCGGTTCTTTCTTCGCATTCCAGGCTTGGGGTGAAGAAGACGGCGTCAACAGCGGCTTCGTTCTCGATGAAGCCTACATCACCGTTGGCGGCTTCAAGGTTGGTTACTTCTACAACTACTGGGACAACGGCATCGCTGGCGAAACCGACAACCTCGGTTCGAACCTGATCAACTCGATCGGTTACGAGTACTCGTCTGACGCCTTCACCGCTGGCGTATTCATCGACGAACTGTCGGCTTCGGCTGCTGGCGAGAACGATGGTGTTGGCGTAGAAGCCCAGGTATCCGGCACCTTCGGTGTTGCTACCGCAGCTCTGCTCGGCGGCTATGACTTCGCTCGCGAAGAAGGCGCTGTTCGTCTGATCGTAGAAGCCGAAGTCGGCCCGGGTACCCTCGGCGTCGCTGGTATCTACTCCTCGGGCGACAACCAGTACTACGACTTCTCCGAGTGGACCGTTTCGGCTTCGTACGCTGCAAAGCTGACCGACAAGCTGAAGCTGACCCCCGGCGCTGAATACCACTGGGATATCGCTCACGTTGACGGTATCGACGGCTGGGAAGCTGGTCTGACCCTCGACTACGCAATCGCCGAAGGCCTGGCATTCAAGACCTACGCTGGTTACGAAGACACCGACGTTACCGACGGTAACTGGACCGGTTTCGTTCGCCTGCAGCGTTCGTTCTAATAAGATCTCCAGATCTTATAAGGAAAGCCCGATCGAAAGATCGGGCTTTTTCCGTTGTGGGCTCCGCGCAAACCTTGCCGTTCCAAGACCGGCGCCAATCCGCGGTCACACGGCGTGCAGATATGCGCAGTGAGAATGAAAGGTCGAAGCGCCTAGATCGATACGGCGGCGAGGAAGGTCTGCATGCGCTCGGCAATGCCGTCGAGATGCAGGATGGGCGCGTGTCCCTGTCCCGCGACCGTCACCGACGCCATTCCCGGACGCCGCCTTCCCATCTCCGCCAGCGTCTCCGGCGAGAGCAGGCGGGACGTCTCACCACGGACGGCCATCAATGGCATCCCGGCGAAGGCGTCGAAATTCTTCCACAGGTCCGGGAGCGGCTGGCTGAGATCGGCGGCGCGGAACTGCTCGGCGATCGCGGAATCGAAATCCGCCACGATCCGGCCGTCGATCTCGCGGTAGATGGCGTCGGCCATGTCGCGCCAGTCCTGCGGTGCAAGCGCGGGAAAGGCGGGGCCGTGAACCTCCATGAGGATGGCCGCCGCTTCGTCGAAGTTCTCCGGCTGGCGTTCCCGTCCAAGATAGGCCTGGATCTGCTTCAGCCCCGCCACCTCGATCACCGGTCCGATGTC
>JAHRYZ010000042.1 GCA_020621905.1 Rhizobium sp. | reverse complement strand
CGGCAAGGGCGGCCTTCGCCTCCCCGACATCCTTCCCGTCCGCGGCGACGTCCGCATCGCCGACGACCGCCGCCTGCTGGTGCGCCTCACCGACGAAACGGTGCTGAAAGGCGTCAATACCCTGCCGCTGTTTGCCGGCTTCGCGGGATTGGCGGTGCTGCTCTTGGCGATGTCGACGACGTGGTGGCGTGAGGGGCGGTAGAGCGGGCGCTTGCGACCGACTTGCCGGATCAACATGGATCAGACTTGAGGCTCGGCAGACCAGCGCCAGAAGCTGGGCTCGGGCCCCAAGGAGGGGGTATTCGGATATTGCTTGCGTTGAATTCGTTTTTAAACGAAGATATATTATATGCTGACCATACGCCACTACCTGACGCGCGATGGCGAGGACCTGATTGTCGAATGGCTGCGGACACTCCGTGACCTGCAGGGCAAGGCAGCGATTATCCGGCGACTGAACCGGCTGGAGTTGGGCAACTTCGGTGATTTCAAACCGATACGCGAGGGCGTATTTGAACTGCGCATAGATGTGGGCCCGGGCTACAGGGTCTATTGCGCGAGGTCAGGCAAGGCTGTGATTCTGCTCTTATGCGGGGGAAGCAAGCGAACGCAGGACGCCGATATCGACCGAGCCTGCACCTACTGGCGCGACTGGAACAGCCGCACCGACTGAAGGAGTGATGTTGATGAAAGACCGCAGCCATGACGATGCGATGGCGGATCTCTTCCGAGATGATCCGCAGATGGCGGCTGCCACGCTCGACGCGATCCTGGCAGACGGCGATCAGGGTGAGTTGCTGGTGACGCTTCGCCAGATGACCAAGGCCTTCGGCGGCCTGCCCGCCGTCGCGAAGTCGGCCGAACTGAACCCGACGCAACTCTACCGGACCCTCTCGGAAACGGGAGATCCGGAACTACGCAACCTGAGCGCCCTGCTTCGCAGCATGGGCATGCGCTTGTCCGTGCAACCGCTCGACAAGGTCACCTCGCACACTGCGTCCTAGGCAGAAAACTGGCTGAGCCACGAGCGGGTCAGAATCGCATCTGCACGGTTCGGCGCCCATCCATGCCCCGCTTCAAGCGCATGATGTGTCACTATCGAGCCGGCATCTGAAAGCTGCATGGCCAGCCGGGGCGCAGCGCATGGCTTCCGTCGGTCATCGTTCTTGCCAGACAGGATGAGAACGGGCATCGCAGCCATCGTGGGGAACACAAAATCACCCGCAAGTGGCTCCGCGTAGCAATACAGCACCGGCGAACCGTTCAGGTGCGATCGACAGCAGGGCCGAGATAAATATGGCCCCGCTGGAATAGCCAAGCGCCACCAAGCTTCCGCCCATTGCTCCCAGGTCACCCGTCGGGGACAGCGTTTCTCTGGCAAGCGCAACGACCGCACTTGTATCAATACTGCGGTCAGGACGGCGCGTGGTGAATGTGAATCCTTCTCCGGAGGCTATCGGCCCCCTCGGCGCCAGATGCGGCCAGTTTGGCGCAACCTCATGAGCGAATGCAGACAAGGCAGTCTCATCCTGGGCTGAACCATGAAAGGTAACAAGTCTCAAGGTCGCCACTCCATCGACACGGGCTCGAACCCAGCTAGCAGAGTTGACTCAGGCCGACAATGTTCGACAATCTGCCGTTGATTGCGCTGCCAGCCCCCCATCGACATCCGCCCCAATTCCCCCTAACCTCTCCCCATGAACCGCCCCCTCCCCCTTTCCGAAAACGTCCCCGACGACGCCCGTGAAACCATCCTCGCCGGGATCAAGGCGCACAACAATGCCCTGCTCGGGCCGACCGACCGGCGCGACCTGTTCATTCCGCTGACCGATGCAGAGGAACAGGTCGAGGGCGGCCTGGTCGGTTATACCGGGCGCGGCTGGCTCTATGTGGAAATGCTGTTCGTGCCGGAGCACCGGCGCGGCCAGGGGCTGGGCGGTGCGCTGCTGCAAAGGGCGGAGGACGAGGCGAAGGTCCGCGGCTGCAAGGGTGCCTATATCGACACGATCAATCCCGACGCCCGCCGCGCCTATGAGCGGCAGGGCTATTCGGTCTTCGGCACGCTCGACAATTTCACCGGCGACTTCGCGATCACCTGGCTCATGAAGCGATTTTAAGGCCCGTTGTCGGCGTCACGGTCAAAGTCTCGCTCATCACCTCGCGGATCTGCTGGCGCAGCCAGCGCCCGGCAAGGTCATTGTCGGAATGGGTCGGCCAGACCATGGCGACCGGCCGGAACCTCAAGCTCAGCGGCACCGGACTCGTGACAAGTCCCAGCAGCGGCCCGTAGCGCTGGGCGATCCGCGCCGAGACCGTGGCGATCACCGGGCTGATGCGCGCCGTGACCAGAACCGACATGAAATCGGGCGCCGCCGTGACGATGTTCAGCTCCACGCCGGCAAATTCCAGCGCTTCCTTGATGCAGCCGTGCAGGCTTTCCGTTTGCGAGATGACGGCATGGTCGGCCGCCAGATAGGCGTCGAACGGCACGGGATTATCCAGCGCCAGCAGTTGAGGATTGTAGCAGCAGGCCACCTCGGCATCGAACAGCATCTCGCAGATCCGCCGGTTCGCCTGGGCATAGGTGCAGCCAACGGCAAGATCGATGGCACCACCGTCGAGCATCGCATCCACCTCGTCCGGCTGGCAACCGCGCGCCAAGATCTTGATACCCGGCGCCAACCGGCGCAGCCGCGCCGTCAGGTCCGGCAAAAGCAGCAGCTCGACCTCTGCCGACATGCCGATCCGCACCACGCGCTGCTCGGTCGCCGGATCGAACATATCGGCCGCCGTCAATGCCGTCTGTGCCTGCTTCAGCGCCTGGCGGATCGGCCCGGACAGGCTGCGCGCCCGCGCCGTCGGCTGCATGGTCTGGCCGTTGCGCAGGAACAGCTCGTCCTGGAACAGGACTCGCAAGGTGGAGAGCGCATGGCTCATCGCCGGCTGTTGGATCTTCAGCCGCCGCGCCGCCCTGGTCACGCTGCCCTCCGCCATCAGGGCGTCGAAGGCGACCGGCAGGTTGAGGTCGAAGGAACGAAGATTGAAATGATCGATAGTGTCCATGAGCCGTATCGATTTGATTGCTGACCCAGTCATAGATACCTGTTTGCAAGGTTCTTGCAAGGCCACCTCGTCACATCGAACAATCGGGAGTGCCACCATGCACACACGTCGATCCATTCTCAAAACCGCCGGCACTGCGGTGCTGGCCGCCGGCGCCGCGACCAGCCTGCCCCTGTCGGCCTATGCCAAGGCACCGTTTGCGGCGCGCCAGGCGCCGGCCTTCTATCGCCTCAACCTCGGCACGGTCGAAGTGACGGCCCTGTCCGACGGCACCATTTCCCTGCCGCTGGCCAAGCTTTACAAAAACACCACCGAGAAGGAGGCCACAGCCGCCCTTGCCGCCGCCTTCCAGGGCAGCCCCACCGAGACCTCCGTCAATGCTTTCCTGGTCAACACAGGCGAGAAGCTTGTGCTGATCGACGCCGGCACCGGCAACTATTTTGGGCCTTCGCTTGGCCATCTCGTTACCAATATCGAGGCCTCAGGCTATCGCGCCGCCGACATCGATGACGTCATCCTCACCCATGTCCACACCGACCATTCCGGCGGTCTGGCCATCGAAGGCAAGCGCGTGTTTGAAAATGCCACCCTGCATGTCAACAAGCGCGAGGCAGCCTTCTGGCAGGATCCGGCCGAACGGCAGAAGACGGCGGAGGCGATCAAGACGCAGTTCGCCGAAGCCCACGCCGCACTGACACCCTATATCGACGCGGGCCGTTTCGAGACCTTCGCCGACGACGGCGATGTTCTGCCTGGCTTCGGGTCGATCCTCAGGGCCGGCCATACGGCGGGCCACAGCGCCATCGTGGTGGAAAGCAAGGGCAGCAAGATCGTCTTCTGGGGCGACATCACCCATGGCGACGTCCTGCAGTTCGACCAGCCGGATGTGGCCATCGAATTCGATCACGACAAGGACGCGGCGATCGCCGCACGGGCCAAGGCCTTCGACGAGGCGGTGGCCGAGGGCTATCTGGTCGCCGGCGCCCATATCGCCTTTCCCGGCATCGGGCATGTGAGGCGCGACGACAGCAATTTCGACTGGGTGCCGGTCAACTACGACTCGACACTCTGAAACGACAAGCCGGGCGGCCCTGCGTGGCCGCCTCGCACTCCCAATCGTCATCCGCCGGCCGCCAGGCGATCAGACCCGTCAGCCGCTCGTGCACGTCGGCGCCGAGCGGCACGACCAGCACTCGCGCCGGATCGACCGGGCCCGGAAAATCCAGCGCCTTCCAAGCCACCTTCTCGAAGCCGAGCGGCATGTAATACGGCGGATCGCCGATCAGGATGACGGCTTCGGAGCCGGCGCGGCGCGCCGCCTCGATGGCGATGCGCACCAGTTCCCGGCCGATCCCCCGGTTCTTGTGCGAGGGACGGACGGCCAGCGGCCCGAGCAGATGGCCCTTGACCGTCCCGGCAATCACCGGCGTCATCCGCACCGAGGCGATCGTCTCGCCGTCGTCGGCGCAGATGAAGGACAGGTGCCGGTCATGCGGCCCCTGCTCGCGGATGCGGGCAGCCGCGCGGGTATGCCGGCCGGGGCCAAAGGCTTCTTCGTTGATGTGTTCGATGACCGCGTCGTGCGACGCATCCTCGGTGAGGTAGACAAGACCGTGATTTTTCATGGATGAACGAACCAGCAAGACAGACAGAGATATGGGTTCTCGTTAACGCCCAAGGGGCGTTCGGGAAGCATCAGCGTCGTCGCAGGGTCCGTGGTGCGGTCATGGAAAAGGGTCATCCGTTTTGCGAAATCCCGGATAGCAGCAAATTTTCCGGCCGTCCAATGGAAAAACGCAGTGTTCACCCCTTGGCATCTCCCAATATGCGCGGCGAGGCGTATCTATGGGCCAGGACATGAACAACTGACAGGAGAGCGCCGATGGGCATGCTCATTGACGGCGTCTGGCACGACGTCTGGTATGACACGAAATCCACTGCCGGCCGCTTCGAGCGCTCCAAGGCGCAGTTCCGCAACTGGGTGACCGCCGACGGCTCGGCTGGCCCGACCGGCAGCGCCGGATTCAAGGCCGAGGCCGGGCGTTACCACCTCTATGTGTCGCTCGCCTGTCCCTGGGCCCACCGCACCCTGATCTCCCGCAAGCTGAAGGGCCTGGAAGGCCTGATCTCGCTGTCGATCGTCGATCCTCTGATGCTGGAAAACGGCTGGGAATTCCACGACCGCGACGGCGCGACCGTCGACCATCTGTTCGGCTCGGATTTTCTCTACCAGGTCTACCTGAAGGCCGATCCGGCCTATTCCGGCCGCGTCACCGTGCCGGTGCTGTGGGACAAGCAGACCGGAACGATCGTCTCCAACGAGTCGGCCGACATCATCCGCATGTTCAACACGGCCTTCAACGGCCTGACGGGTTCGCAGACCGACTACTACCCTGACGACCTCCGCCAAGACATCGACGCGCTCAACGACCGGATCTATGACGCGATCAACAACGGCGTCTACAAGGCCGGCTTCGCCACGACTCAAGCCGCCTATGAAAGTGCGGTCATGCCGCTCTTTGCCATGCTGGACGAACTGGAGGAGCGTCTCGCGACCAATCGATACCTGTTCGGCGCGCGCCTGACCGAAGCCGACTGGCGGCTGTTCACCACGCTGGTGCGCTTCGATCCGGTCTATGTCGGCCACTTCAAGTGCAATATCCGGCGCATCGTCGACTATCCGAACCTTTCGGCCTATGTCCGCGACCTCTACCAGACGCCGGGCGTCGCCGGGACGGTCGACATGCGCCACATCAAGCACCACTACTACCGCAGCCACAAGACGATCAATCCGACCGGCATCGTACCCGTCGGCCCCGCCCTCGACCTCGACCGCCCGCATGGGCGTGACGCGCTGGCGGAGACGCCGGAACTCACCAGATATCGGCGGGGCTGACCTCGCCGCTCAACTCCGCCAGCCGCCGGAGCGTGGCGGAGGTCACGTCCTTCGGCAGGTCGCGCGGATCGAAGAAACCGGCCTCGACGATCTCGCGGTCGGCAAGCCGCGGCGCCGTCTGGACCACTTCGGTGCGATAGAGCAGCACATGGTCGCGCGGGCTGATGCGGCGGTTGAAATAGACATGGAAGAGCTGCGGCGGGGCGGTGAGCTGAAGATTGCCCTCCTCGCGCAGTTCCTTCTCCAGCGCCTCGAAGGCCGTCTCGTGCCGCTCGACGCCGCCGCCCGGCATGTACCAGCCGGGAACATAGGAATGGCGCACGAGGAAGATCTCGCCTTGCGGGTTGAAGCAGGCGGCCCGCACGCCGAGCGTCATGCCGCGCGACATGGCAAAATAGCCGTGCAACACCTTCAGCAACAGGCGCCGCCGAAGCCCGTGCGCTCATCCAGGCCCTTTTGCTGGTTCATTCTTCTTGCTCCCGTCACGCCGCGTCTTTAAGAGTGGCGCCATGTTCAAGCTCGCGCATATATCCGATGTTCATCTGGGCCCGCTCCCGAACCTGACCATCCGCGAATTGGCCTCCAAGCGCATCACCGGCTATGTGAACTGGCACCGCAACCGGCGCAAGCATCTTTTCACCAATGCGCTCGATCTGGTGATGGAGGACCTGCGCCAGCACGAGCCTGACCACCTGGCCATCACCGGCGACATGGTCAACCTCGCCTCCGGCATCGAGATTCGCCTTGTCGCCGAGTGGCTGCGCCAGGCCGGCGCGCCGCTCGATACCTCGGTCGTACCCGGCAATCACGACGCCTATGTGCCCGGCGCTCACGACAAGGCGGTGCAAGCCTGGTACGACTACATGCGCGGCGACGACGACCCGCTGATCTGGCGGGACGGCTACAAGCTGTTTCCCTATATCCGCCGGCGCGGACCCGTGGCCCTGATCGGCTGTTCCACCTCGATCGCCACGCCCCCCTTCTCCGCCACCGGCTATTTCAGCGCCCGCCAGGCGCGCGAGACGGCCGAACTCTTGAGGGCTGCCGGCGAGGAAGGCCTGTTCCGCGTGGTGATGATCCATCATCCGCCGATCCGGGGTGCGGCCGCCTCCCACAAGCGCATGATCGGCATCCGTCGTTTCGCCGCGGCGATCTCGCTGGGCGGCGCCGAACTCGTGCTGCACGGGCATACCCATCTCAACACGCTCTACTGGCTTGACGCCCACGGCAAGCGCGTGCCTGTCGTCGGCATCGCCTCGGCCTCGCAAGGCCCCGGCGCGCCGAAACCGCCCGCCGGATACAATCTCTTCTCGATCAGCGGCGAGCCGGGCGCGTGGAATCTCAAATGGGACCGCCACAGCCTGTTCGACGCCGCCGTCAAACTCCGCCACGACCATCACCAGATCCTTTTCGGCTAGAATGCTTCAATCTGGCCGGGAGACGCTCTCGGCTCTGTTGCGCTCGCGGTGGCGAGCGACGATCGCCCGCAGGTTGTCGGAAAGGACCGCTATGGCCGCCTGCGCCTCGTCGAGCCCGAAGCCGGACCATCCCATGCGCTTGACCACGACCGGCTTGCAGATCCGGAAGAACACGGCCTGGCCGATGAGCGAAAACACGGTAAGCGACAGCGCGTCGGCATCGCCGGGACGGCCGACGGCAATGGCGAACAACTGGCAGAAACGCTCATGCAGCGGCTGCGCCATCTTCTCGTAGAGCAGGCCGTCGACCTCGCCCGGCACGACCAGTTCCCGGGTCATGAAGGTGGAGATCCGGTCGGCGTCCGGCCGCGTCGAGCCGATCAGGATCAGCGTGCCGATCATGCCGTCGAGAAGATCAAGCGCCTCGTCCGGCGTCAGCATTGGCGGCAACGGCTGCGTCAGCGGAGCGCCGAGCGATTCGAGAACGACCCCGATCACATATTCGATGCATGCCGTCCTCAGGCCCGGCTTTCCGCCGAAATGATAGGCGATGCTGCCGATATTGGCCGCGGCATGGTCGGCGATCTGCCGCGTTGATACGGCTTCGTATCCGCGATTGCCGAACAACTCGAGCGCCGCCGAGATCAGCGATGCCCGCGTGCCGGCCGCCCCCGATACCTGTCTGGCCATGCACTCCTCCCAGCGAACAATCAGTCGATTGACTAATCGGGAGCGGCAGCAAATTCAACTGCGTTCCCGCGGCCCAATATGCCGCGCGGATCGAGCCGGCAGGAAGCCGGCGCGGCGCGGGCGCATCGACAGCTTGCCGCTCGCCCGGGCGAACACGATTGACGAGTGCGGCAAACAGAGGATCGGGCCATGCAGGGCCAGCAGCACCCTGCCCCAGGATCTGCAATGCTGACGCCCCCTTGCCGGTCCGTCAGACGGGTCATGCCTTGCCGTCACGGCCAAAGGCGTCCATCCGCCGATGGGTCAGGCCGTCATCTCGCGAATCACGGCGGCCACCGCCTCCGGGCATTCGTCGATCAGCATGTGGCCGGCATTGGCGATCCTGGTCAACGCTATGTTGGCGGGCAGCCGGTCTGCCTGCCACGACGGCAGGATGCAGTCACTCCGCCCAGACCACCCGGATCGGCATGGTGAGCGCCGCCAGCGCATCGAGCGGCAGTTCGCCCTGCAGCCGTTCGCCGCTCGGCGCCGAAAGGTGATCGCCTCGAAGATATGCTGAAAGGCCGCCTGCGCGCCCGGCTGGTGCCGGACCGCCAGCATGTCGTCGACCAGATCGTCGTCGATCGTCGCATTGAAGCCGGACATGCCTTCCAGCGCCCATATCAGGTCGAGATGGGTTTCGGCCTGGGCATAGTGGGACAGCAGGCGGTGGTTGATCGAGGGGCCGAAGCCGCCGGGCGCCAGGAGCGTCGCGCTCAAGACCCGCTTCTGCTCGCGAAGCGCCAGGAGCGCCGCCGTGGCGCCGCCGAGCGAATGCCCGGCGACATGAAAGGCGGTGACGCCGCGCAGGTCGAGATCGTTGCGGATCGCCTTGGCCATCTTGCCGGCCCCGCCGATCCCGTCGGCTTCGAGCGAGCCGGCATGACCGGGCATGTCATAGGCGATCACCGGCAGGGCGGGGCCGAGCCCCGCCATGACCTTTTTCCAGACGAAAGCCCCGCAGCCGAAACCGTGCAGAAGCACGAGCGGCGGTGCGCTCCTCACATCTCCGATCACTACCGCGTGGAGCGCCATGGTTCAGCCCTTCGTCGCGCGTTCGTCGAGAACCCGGTTTGCCGCCGAGACGATCGCCTCGAGCGAAGCCGCGACGATATTGGTGTTGATACCGACGCCGAACAGCTTGCCGCCCGGATGCACCACTTCGACATAGGCGATCGCCGAGGCGTTGGAGCCGTGCTGCAGCGAATGCTCGGAATAGTCGGCAACCGTCAGCTCGATACCCAGATAGCTCGACAGCGCATTGATGAAGCCGTCGATCGGGCCGGTGCCCTGCCCTTCGATCCGCTTCGTCTCGCCGCCGTCGGTGATCTCGGCGGCGACGATGCGGCGGCCCTTCTGGGCCGGATCGGCATAGGTGTGGTGATCGACATATTTCAGGCGTCCGCCGGGCTGCTCGACATAGCGCTCGATGAAACGCTCATAGATGCGCTTCGAAGGCAGTTCGACACCTTCCTCGTCGGTGATGCGCTGGATGTCCTCGCGGAACTCCACCTGCAGGGCGCGCGGCAGGTTGATGCCGTAGTCCTCCTGCAGGATGTAGGCGATGCCGCCCTTGCCGGATTGCGAGTTGATGCGGATGATCGCCTCGTAGGTCCGGCCGACGTCCTGCGGGTCGATCGGCAGGTAAGGCACTTCCCACAAGGGAGAATTGGCCGTGCGCCGCGCCTTCATGCCCTTGTTGATCGCATCCTGGTGCGAGCCGGAAAACGCGGTATAGACCAGCTCGCCGACGTAAGGGTGGCGCTCCGGAATGGTCATCTGGTTCGAATATTCATAGACCGCCTTGATCCGCTCGATGTCGGAACAATCCAGTTTCGGATCAACGCCTTGCGTGAACATATTCAAGGCCAGCGTGACGATGTCGACATTGCCGGTGCGCTCGCCATTGCCGAACAGCGTGCCCTCGACGCGGTCGGCGCCGGCCATCAGGCCGAGCTCGGTCGCCGCGATCCCGGTACCGCGGTCGTTGTGCGGATGCAGCGAGATGATGACATTCTCGCGATTGTCGATGTTGCGGCACATCCACTCGATCTGGTCGGCATAGATGTTCGGCGTCGCCATCTCGACGGTCGACGGCAGGTTCAGGATCAGCTTGTTGTCCGGCGTCGGCTTGATGATGTCGATGACGGCATTGGAAATCTCCAGCGCCACCTCCAGTTCGGTGCCGGTGAAGCTCTCCGGCGAATATTCGAAGCGAAAGCCGCCATTCGCACCCGTGGCGGCCTTCGCCGCCATGTCGGTGATCATCTTCGCCGCATCGACGGCGATCTGCTTGATGCCGGCGACATCCTTGCCGAACACGACGCGGCGCTGCAACTCGCTGGTCGAATTGTAGAAATGGATGATCGGACGCTTCGCGCCTTCCAGCGCCTCGAAGGTCCGCGTGATCAGCTCCGGCCGGCACTGCACCAGCACCTGCAGCGATACGTCGTCAGGCACATTGCCTTCCTCGACGCACCAGCGGGCAAAGTCGAAATCGGTCTGCGAGGCGGACGGAAAGCCGATCTCGATTTCCTTGAAGCCCATGTCCAGCAGCAGCTGGAACATGCGGGCCTTGCGGTCGTGGCCCATCGGATTGACCAGCGACTGGTTGCCGTCGCGCAAGTCCACCGAGCACCAGATCGGCGCCTTGGTGATGGTCTTCGACGGCCAGGTGCGGTCCTTGATGTCGATCTGCGGATAGGCGTGGTACTTGATCACCGCCTCGGGCATTCCCACAACGCCGGCTCCGGATTTCATCGTCATGTCGTTCATCTCTTCCTCTTCCGCATATGCCCGGCTCTTAGCGCATCAAGCGCGATTTCGCGACGGCAAATGCTGGCCTCAAGTCGGCCAAATGGTCTCAGTGTAGGGGATTTGCTTCGAGGAGCTGAGCCATGCGGCTATCCGGCCGCCGGGCGCTCCTCAAAGGACCCGGCAACCGCGGATAAGGCTAAGAAGAAGCGAGTTTGGCGCCGACGCGACGAAGCCGGCCGCGGGACGGGCAGCTTTCAGGGTCGCAAACAGGGTCGAGCCGATATGGGTCATGATGGACAAGAGATAACGCGCGACGACACATCGCGCAAGCCCGTTATTCGGCGCCAGTGAGGGACTTCAATTTTTCCTCGAGCCATCGGGCGCAAGAACACCATCCTCGCCTCACGTTCACCGCCGGGCGGCGGCGATCTTCAGGAAACCAAGCATCAATCCCCCGGCCACCAGCCCCCAGAAGGCACCGGAAATGCCGCCGAAGGAGACGCCGGACGCGGTGATGAGGAAGGTGACGGCCGCCGCCTCGCGGGTTTCCGGCTCCTTGAAGGCGGCAACGGCCGAGCCGGAAAACGCGCCGATCAGCGCGAGGCCTGCCACCGCCTGGATCAGGATCGGCGGCGCAAGCGAGACGAAGGCGGTGACCGCGCCGGCCAGAAGACCGAACACGATATAGCCGACGCCGCCGATGATCGCCGCCCAGTAGCGCCTCTTCGGATCGGGATGGGCGTCCTCGCCGGCGCACATCGCCGCGGTGATCGCCGCCAGGTTGACCGCATGGCCGCCGAAGGGGCCGGAAAGCAGCGAAAACAGCCCGGTCACGGCAAACAGCGGCCCGGGATTGGGATTGTAGTGGTTGACCTTCAGCACGGCGATGCCGGGAATGTTCTGCGACGCCATGGTGACGATGAACAGCGGCAGCGCGATCGAGATCAGCGCCGGCAAGGTGAAGACCGGGGCGACGAGTTCAATCGGCGGCGCCAGCGACTGCGCCCAGGTCGCCATCGCGCCCTCCGGCAAGTCCACGCCGAACACCATCACGATGACGAAGGCGAGCAATGCCGCCGGCACGGCATAGAGCCGCTTGAAGGCCAGCACCGCCGCCCAGGCGACGAGGATCGGCAGGCCGAGCATCGGATCGAAGGCGATCGCCTTGAACGGGGCGAAGCACAGGCCGAGGATGACGCCCGACAGCATGGCATTGGCGAGCGGCGCCGGGATCGCCGCGACTGCCCGGCCGAGCGGCCGGAACAGTCCCGCGATGACGATCAGCAGACCGCAGACCAGGAAGGCGCCGACGGCGGCGGCAAAACCGCCCTCGACCGTGCCGGCGGTCGCCAGCAGCGCCGCCCCCGGCGTCGACCAGGCGATCGACACCGGCAGCTTCGTCCAGGCGCTCAAGACGATCGCGCAGAGCCCCATCGACACCGACAGTGCCATCAGCCCGGAGGCCGCCTCATAGTCTGTCGCGCCGACGCCCTTCAGCCCCTGCAGCACCACGGCGAACGAGCTGGCAAATCCGACGAAAGCCGTCAGGCAGCCCATGAAAAAGCTTTGGAACGAAAGGTCTTTGAACATCGGGAGCCCGGCGAACGAAAATGACTATCGTTCACCAACAGCAAAGATCGGTCCGATTGGCAAGCCGGGCACGCGGCAAACGGGTACGGCCGTAATCCGCAACAAGATCGTCGGCGCACCTTCTCAAGACGAGCAAGCATCCGCGGTCGCTCCCTGCCCCGGGCTGGCGGGAAGGCTCCGACACGAGAGAAGCAGCTCAGTTGTCCGGCGCAGCCGGCCAAAGCTCGTCACCGCGTCCAGAATGCGCTTCTGGCCCTTGTTGTCGCCGAGGAAGTGATAGCCGACGATGGTATAACCGCGCTTCTTGTAGACCACATAGGCCGCGATGCTGCGAACCGTCGCTCCGCTCACCTCGCCCTGGTACTGGCGCATGACCACCGGCACCTTGGGCAGGCCGACGCCCGGATGCTCGCCGGCCGGCTTGGCCAGCCGCTCGTTCATGAAGAAGATCTTGTCCGCCAGGTTTTCCTCCCAGGCATCGGCAAAATCCTTGACCTTGGTGCTCTGGTCGAGGTCCAGCGCCCAGACGATCACGCCCTCCACCCGGTCCGGATGGCGCATGTCGAGGGAATAGGGCTCGGCAGCATCGATCTGGCTCGACCAGATGCGCGGCACGGCGATCAGATCCGCGATCGGATGCGGCGCCAGACGATTGTGTCCTCGTCGTCGGTGGCGGGCGCAGGCTTGCCGGCGGACTCCTCCTCTTCCGCGCTCTTGGCTGGAGGCGCCGGCGTCTGCGGCTCCTCCTCGGCGGCTTCCGGCTCGGCCGCCTTCGGCTCGCCGATGGCGAGCGTTGCCGAACAGTTCTCGAACACTTTCATATGCTCGTCGAATATCCCTTCCGGTGCCGAATAGGACATCAACAGGAACACGCGCGGCGCGGTCACCACCATCTGGATATGATTGAACGTGCGCAACTTGCCGGCGGTATCCGTGGTCTTGTAGCTGGCGATGACGAAGGGCGCCTGCTGGCCGGCGATCGGAGCTTCACCCTCCTTGAGGATGCGGCCGTCGCGGATGTCGAGCAGTTGCGCCTTGAGCACGCCGAGCTGGGCCTTGGCCGTCTTCTCGCTGGTCTTTGCCCGGTCGATCACCTGGACGATGATGGTGGCGTCGCGGGCGGTGCCGCCCAGCCCGGAAAACACCCGGTCGGTGTTTTCCGCCTGCTGGAAATCCCAGTCCGAGGGAAACTCGCAGGAGAAGCCCGAATTGTCCTTGTAGGTCCGGAACACGGTCTCCTGCGCACCGGCCGGAATCACGGCCGCAAGCACCAGAGACGCCACCAGAAGCAGGCACTGGACCATAGCTTTGGCAAAATTCCGCATCGATCTCCGCCTCCCGTTGCACGATCGACCATATTAGCCCGATCGGCTGTGTCAAACGATATGCGGCTAGACCTTCGTCGGGCGAAGGGCGGCGGATGGCCGGAGCTTGACGATCGTCAGGAAGGGACGCGGGAAATCGACAGGGAAGGCCCCAGGCATTCCGTGTGACCGCCGCGCGGTCGCAGATCCCGGCAAGACAAAGCCCCTGCCGACTCTCGCCGACAGGGGCCTGTGAATGCAGTCTCCGGGCCGAAGCTCAGAGTTCCGACTGCTTCTCGGCGATCTTGCCGACGAGGCCGTATTCCTTGGCTTCTTCGGCCGACAGCCAGTAGTCGCGGTCGATGTCCTTGGCGACCTTCTCTTCCGACTGGCCGGTGGCCTTGGCGAAGATCTTGATCAGGCGCTTGTTCATCTTGATGATTTCGTTGGCCTGGATCTCGATGTCGGAGGCCATGCCGCGGGTGCCGCCCGAGGGTTGGTGCAGGAGGAAACGGGTGTTGGGCAGGCAGATGCGCCGTTCCTTCGGAACCGAGACGTAGATCAGCGCACCGGCCGAGGCGACCCAGCCCGTGCCGATGATGGTGACCTTCGGCTTGATGAACTTGATCATGTCGTGGATCGAGTCACCCGATTCCACATGACCGCCCGGCGAGTTCACATAGACGCGGATGTCGTCGTCGGAGGCGGCGGCAAGTGCCACCAGTTGAGTGCAAACCTTCTGCGCCAGTTCCTGGGTGATCCCGCCATAGATGAAGATCGAACGCGACTTGAAGAGGTTCGCTTCCGTTTCCTTGCCGAGCGGCAGTTCCTTGCTCTTGTCGTCTTCGTCTTCATTCATCGGATAGTCTCCACTTGGATTCGGTCACCCGCACATAGTGCGACTCATGTCCTAAAACAATGCGGGAAAAAGGGGAAGCGCGGAACCGGTGAACAGCGCGTTAGCGCGGGCTGCCTAGCGCGAGATCCGCGTCGACAGGATGATCGACGACAGCGTGCGCTCGACGCCGGCGATCGCCCCGATGCGGTCGATCAGTTCGTCGAGTTCGGCAATCGAGCTCGAGGCCAGGATGGCGATCAGGTCGAACGAGCCGTTGACCGAATGCAGCGTCGTTACCTGGCGGATGGCGTCCAGCTCGGCGGAAACCATCGGCAGCGACTTCGGCGCAATGGTGATCAGCACATGGGCGCGGATCAGCCCGCTCTGGAAGGCCTCCGACAGCCTGACCCCGTAGCCGGCGATCACCCCTTCGCGTTCCAGCCGCTCCAGCCGCGCCTGCACCGTCGTCCGCGACAGGCCGAGCCGCCTGGCGAGATTGGCCACCGGCATGCGGGCGTTCTCGCCGAGCAACGCCAGAAGTTCGCGATCCTTGTCGGTAATTTGCATTTCGTCCAATCCTCTCGGCAATATGCCGAAACAGATACCACGAAACGAACATATCGTCGCTATGAATCGAAAGGCGCAGTCGGCATCCTGTGCAAACCTGACGAAATTCAAGAGGGGATATTTCAATGAAGGACGTAGTCATCATCGGCGGCGGCAAGATCGGCAGCGCCATTGCACTCATGCTGGCCGACAGCGGCGCCTACAGGATCACGGTCGCCGACCGCAGCGAGGCGCAGTTGGCCGCCATCGACCGCCATCCGGCGATCACGACCGCCGCCGTCGACATCACCGATGCGAACGCCCTCGACGCGGTGCTGGCCGGCAAGTTCGCCGTGCTCTCGGCCGCCCCCTTCCACCTGACCGGCGCGGTCGCCGAAAGTGCGGCCCGCACCGGCACCCACTATCTCGACCTCACCGAAGACGTCGCCACCACCCGCAAGGTCGAGCATCTGGCGAAGAATGCCAGGACCGCCTTCATCCCCCAGTGCGGCCTGGCCCCCGGCTTCATCTCGATCGTCGCCACCGACATGACCAAGCATGGCGACACGCTCGACAGCGTGCGCATGCGCGTCGGCGCGCTGCCGCAATATCCGTCCAACGCGCTCAACTACAATCTGACCTGGAGCACGGACGGCCTGATCAACGAATATATCGAGCCCTGCGAGGCGATCGTCGAGGGCAAGCTGATCAATGTTCCGGCGATGGAAGAGCGCGAGGAATTCTCGCTCGACGGCGTCACCTACGAAGCGTTCAACACGTCCGGCGGCCTCGGCACACTGGCGAAGACGCTCGAAGGCAAGGTGCGCACGATGAACTACCGCACCATCCGCTATCCGGGCCACCAGGCGATCGTCAAGGCGCTCTTGAACGACTTCAACCTGAAGAATCGCCGCGACGTCCTGAAGGACCTGTTCGAAAATGCGCTGCCCGCCACCATGCAGGACGTCGTCGTCGTCTTCGTCACCGTCTGCGGCGTAAAGGACGGCCGTTTCCTGCAGGAAACCTGCCATCAGTCTATGCCGGCGTCGTCGGCGGCCGCCTGATGAGCGCCATCCAGATCACCACCGCTGCCGGCATCTGCACGGTGCTCGACCTGCTGGCCGACGGCAAGCTGCCGCAAAAGGGCTTTGTCCGCCAGGAGGAAGTCAGCCTTCCCGCCTTCCTCGCCAACCGCTTCGGCCGTGTCTACGACCCGGAAGTGGCAAGGCTCCCCAAGGTGGGGTGATCGGTCTCCTGGGGGGAGGAGTGGACCGACAAGGTCCTGGATGGAGCGGCGACAACAAAAAGACGAGCCGCTCCGTCCATCCCGCCCAGCCCTACGCGCCACCTTCTCCCTAGCGGGGAGAAAAGGCTGCGCTACGATTTCCGGTCCTCGCCCACCGGGGAGAGGAGGCCGAGCGAAGGAGGCGTGAGGGGGAGCCCCGCGCGCCAAGGAAACGAGCCACGCCCCGCCGATGATTTCGAGGGGGCCGACGAATCGGCCACTCTCCCCGCCGCTTGCGGAGCTTGCCTCATCTGGCTCCGCCACCTTCTCTCCGCTGGGGAGAAGGGCCCCACCGCCAGCGCCTCCACCCTCAGCCGAAGCGTGCCAGCACCTTCAGAAGCATGCCGGCCAATTTGCCATAGGGCGGATAAAGCAGCGCCACCGCCGACAGCCGCGACTGGCGCAACACCGGCTTTTCCTTGCTCATCGCCACGAAGCCCGCCTCGCCATGACAAGCGCCATAGCCTGAGGCGCCAACGCCGCCGAAGGGCAGATTGTCCTGCGCCAGGTGCAGGATCGTGTCGTTGATCGTCACGCCGCCGGAAATCGTTCCGTTCAGCACCCGCCCCTCGGCTTTCCTGTCGGTCCCGAACCAGTAGAGCGCCAGCGGCCGGTCGCGGGCGTTGATGAAGGCCAGCGCCTCGTCGAGCGTATCATAGGGAATGACCGGCAGGATCGGCCCGAAGATTTCCTCCCGCATCAGCGCCATCGTGTCGTTGGCCCCGGTGACAACGACCGGCGCGAGGATGCGCCGCGCCGCATCGGTGCCGGGCAGCAGTTCGATCACCTTCGCCCCCTTGTCGCGCGCCTCCTCGATCAGGCCGGCGAGCCGGTCGAAATGGCGCGCGCTGATGATCGACGTATAGTCGGGATTGTCGGCAAGCCTCGGATATTGTCTTTCCGCCGCCGCCTTCGTCGCTTCCACGAAGGCCTCGACGCGGTCGCGCGGCACCAGCGCGTAATCGGGCGCAACGCAGGTCTGGCCGGAATTCAACAGCTTGCCCCAGATCAGCCGCGGCACGGCGCTGTCCAGATCGGCGGAGGCATCGATGATCGCCGGTGATTTGCCGCCGAGTTCGAGCGTGACCGGCGTCACGTTCCGTGCCGCTGCCTCCGCCACTTTGCGGCCGACAGCGGTCGAGCCGGTGAACATCAGGTGATCGAACGGCGCCGCACTGAAGGCGGCCGCCACCTCCGGCCCGCCGGTGATGACCGCCAACTCGTCCTCGGCGAAGAACGCCTTGACCGCCGCATCCAGAACCTCGGAAAACCGCGGCGTCAGCTCGGACGGCTTGAGCATGGCCCGGCCACGGCCGCCCACCAGCGGCGAGAGCGTCAGGTTCATCGGATAGTTCCACGGCGCGATGATGCCGACGACGCCGAGCGGCTGGCGCAGGATCAAACCCGATCCCGGCTGCCCCGTCCAGGCGAGCGGCACGCGGCGCGGCCGCATCCAGCCCTTCAGGTGCCGCCGCGCATGGCGGATCGCCGCCCGCGTCGGCACGATGTCGGCGAGCGTGGTGACCACCGCCGACCGATTGCCGAAATCCTCCGAGATCGCCTGGGCAAGGCGCTCCTGCCAGACAAGGATCATCCGCTCCAGCCGGTCGAGACGGTCGACCCTCAGCGCGAGTGCCGGATTGATGTCCGTGAGATAGGCCGCCCGCTGGCGCGCCAGCACTTTCCCGATCGCCAACTCCGGCGAAACCGCCTGCCGATCGTAACCGTTCCCGTCCATCATCCGCCTCCCAATGCTCCGACGCTCTACAGATGAGCCGAGACCGGAGATTGTTCAAGTGCGAACAGATGACAGGCGGGAATTAAACACCGCCGATCCTGGATCGCCCTCAGGCTGAGCTGCTCGCGACACCGGTCCTCGAAGCATCCTGATGTGTCGTGGATCGCGGGCCTCGTGCTTCGAGGCCGGGCGCTGCCCGCCAGCTCGGCATGAGGGACATGGAGTGGAACCGTTCGCGCGACGCCCCATCTCGCCCTTGGTGGGGGAGAAGGCGATTTCGATGAATTGGGCGCAGCACCTGCCGCGGCCAAACATCAGAAATCGCATGTGGGGGGGATTGTTGGTCCTGCCCGCAGCACCGGTCCCCTCACCAACAAGATCTGAAGTTTAGCCCTGATCGGGCTAAGCCTTCGATTTTGTAACCTCTCCCACAAGGGGGAGAGGTATCGCCGCCGCCCCTATCCCTCGTCGATCGGCAGCGCCGAGAGCTTGAGCCCCATGGCCTTCATCAGCTTCAGGACGGTGGCAAATTCCGGATTGCCGTTTTCGCCGAGCGCCTTGTAGAGGCTCTCACGCCCAAGCCCTGCCTCTTCAGCTATCGCCGTCATGCCGAGCGAACGCGCGACAGTGTTGAGCGCCCGGCAACTTTTAATCGATCCCACACATCGGAATACAATCAACGTTCACAACAAAAAGGGGCCCCACTCTGGAGCCCCTCATACAATCGCGATTCGATGAATTAATCGCAATTAGTCTCGTATACCTTGGAGCCAAGCGTAAAATGATCCCTAAAGTCACGAATCGCGTCGTTGTAGGCGTGCTCGTTTTTCTGCACCAACGACTCGAGTCGATCCAACAGTGGCTTAGGCTGCTGGACACTTGAAGCGCCCTTTTTTTCCACACGAGGTTGCATTGTGTTCCCTGAAATTAGGTGTAATCGTGAGTCTAGCATCACTAGAAATCCTTAACAAACGAAGAAGCCAATGGCCACCGAAACGTTCCCAAAACCCGACAAAAATCTACCCGAGATTTTTATCGGAATTGTCTCGCCCGTGGGAACCGGATTGAAAACCACCATTGACGCACTGGCAAAGGAATTCAACGTTAAAGGATACAACGTTCATCACATAAAAATTTCTGACCAATTTCCAGCAATCAGCGACACCTTTGGCTACACTAAATTAAATACACGCACACGATATGATCGAATTGATACCTACATTAATTTTGGAAACTATCTACGTAATCAATTAGGCGGACGCGCACTTTCTGCTTTCGCAATATCCCAGATCGCTGAAAAACGCTCAGAGGACAAAACCCGAGGAGACTTATTCATCATCGACCAACTGAAAACTGAACAAGAACTCGATCTACTCCGAGAGGTTTACGGGAACTGCTTTTTCCAGATATCAGTTTATTCTGCCCGAGATGTCAGGGTTGATAACCTCGCGAATACGATGGCCCATGACAACAAAAAGCGCGACGCCAATTTTTTCCGAGGTAAAGCAGAAACGCTCGTCGCGAGAGACGAAGACGAATTCAACGAGCCTAATGGACAGAAAGTAGGCAAAATATTCCAATATGCCGACGTGGTTATAAATGCAGACAGAGCCGACGATCACAACAACGTACCTCAACAAGTACGCCGATTTGTTGAGCTTCTTTTTGGACATAACGGTTATTCGCCAAATCGGTTGGAATACGGAATGTATCTGGCGCACTCAGCAGCGCTTCGAAGCCTGGACCTGTCAAGGCAAGTTGGGGCGGCAATATTTCGGAAAACAGGCGAAATCGCAGCTCTGGGTGCGAATGAAGTACCGAAGGCAGGCGGGGGCACCTATTGGGCTGATGACCCATTCGACGCACGCGAGTACAAGTTGGGAGCGGACAGCAACGATAAAAGAAAAAATGAGATACTTGACGAGGTGATCGAAATTATTTCCGGAGGAAATCCGGCGCTAACTAAGGATAAAATAAAACAATTAGAGAAATCCCAGTTCATGGACGCTCTGGAATATGGCAGGATCGTTCATGCGGAGATGTCAGCTTTAAGCGACGCTGCTCGCCTGGGTATTTCAGTTCATGACGCAACAATATATTGCACAACATTTCCATGTCATATGTGTGCAAAGCACATCGTTGCGAGTGGGATATCAAAAGTGGTATTTCTTGAGCCCTATCCAAAAAGCTTAACTTCCGACCTGCACTCTGACTCTGTGAAAATTGAAGGTATGTCGAGAGGAGCTTATGGCAAATTCCCTGCGGTGGAATTCGCGCCATTCTTTGGCATCACACCGCGCAGATACAGGGAGTTCTTTCACCGAGTCAAAAGAAAAAACGGTATCGAATTCGAAGATTACCGGAACAATCAGCCCATGCCTATGGTTCGCTCAAATCTCGCTGCCTACCTTCCTTTAGAAACGGAAACTTTCAAGGCGTTGAAACAAAGCATCACCCAAATACTGGAAAAACCGAGACGGCGCAAAAAACCCGCCAGCCTCTCGACCGACGGGTCCATAACCCTCTGAGTAAACCGCTCCCGCCTCAGCTCCGCGGCTTCAGATTCTCCGGGTCATACAGCGGCTTGTACCCCACCGCCGCCACCTCGACCGGATAAGTCTCGGCAAAATACTCGACGTTCAGCTTCCGCCCCACCTGGCAATATTCGTGCGGCAAATACGCCAGCGCGATATTCTTGCCGATGGTCGGGCCGAAGGCGATCGAGGTGGTGTAGGAGCGGCGGCCGAGGCTGTCGATGAGGGTCTCGCCGGTTGCCGGGTCCATGACCGGCAGCGAGCCGACCGGATAGCGGGCGACGCCGTTTTTGTCGGTGTTTTCCGTCATCACCAGCGTGCAGAGCATGGCCGGCTGGTGGTCGCGCGCCTTGTATTCCAGATGCTTGGACTTGCCGCGGAAATCGGCTTCCTTGACCTTCGGGCGGGCAAGATCGGCCTCGATCAGGTTGTACTGGGTCAGGAGGTCGCCGTTCTGCAGGCGCAGGCTCTTTTCCATGCGGCGGGAGTTGGCATAGGTCTCGACGCCAAAGGCCATGACGCCGGTGGAGCGCAGCGCGTCCCAGACGGCCAGGCCGTCCTCGTACTTCATGTGCAGTTCCCAGCCCAGCTCGTCGACATAGTAAATGCGGAAAGCGGTCACAGGCTTGCCGGCGATTTCGATCGGCTTGATCGCGGCAAACGGGAAGTTCTCGATGTCGAGCCCGGCCGGAGTCGGCGACGGCCTTCTTCAGCGTGCGCGGGCGTTCGGGCCCCAGATGCCGATGGTGATGAATTTCTCCGAGACGTCGGTGATGGTGACGTCGAGGCCCCGATCTTGCGCCACGCGCTTCATGTAGTGGTAGTCGCGCGGGCCGGCATCGGCGCCGTTCACGAGACGGCAGCGGTCGGCCATGCGGAAGACGGTGAAGTCGGCGCGCACCATGCCCTCGTCGTCGAGGAAGTGGGTGTAGATGCCCTTGCCGATATTGCCGTCGCCGCCGATCTTGGCGGCGCACAGCCATTCGAGCAGTTCGACATGGTCCGGTCCTTCGATGTCGACCATGTGGAAGTGCGACAGGTTGACGATGCCGCAATCCTCGCTCATCGCCAGATGCTCGGCGTTCGAGACGCGCCAGAAGTGGCGGGTGTCCCACTCGTTCGCGCGGACGGGAACGCGGTCGCCGTATTTCTCAAGGAGATGCTCGTTGGCCTTGTAGCCATGGGCGCGCTCCCAGCCGCCGAGTTCCATGAAGTAACCGCCGAGCTCCACTTCACGCTCGTAGAACGGCGAGCGCTTGACGTTGCGGCCGCTGGCATACGGTTCGCGCGGATGCACGGCGGGGAAATAGATCTTCTGCGCGGCCTCGAAGCAGCGCCCGGCGATGAAGTCTTCGGTCAGCTGATGCGGATAGAAGCGGGCGTAATCGATCGAGTTGTGGTCGATCTCGGTGCGGCCGTCGGTCATCCAGTCGGCGATCAGCTTGCCGTAGCCCGGACCATCCTTGACCCAGATGGCGACGCAATACCAGAGGCCGCGGACCTTCTGGCTCTCGCCGCAGGATGCGCCGCCACCGGCCGACACCTGCAACAACCCGTTGAAGGAATGGCCCTCGTTATAGCCCAGTTCGCCGAGGATCGGCGTCAGTTCCATGGCGCGTTCGAGCGGCTCGAGGATCTGTTCCATCTCCAGATCGCGCTGCGAGGGCGAAAGC
>JAHRYZ010000041.1 GCA_020621905.1 Rhizobium sp. | reverse complement strand
ACGTAACGGCGGCCAAGACCAACTTCGCCCAATATGCCGATGTCAAATGGGCTTTCTACATCGCCAACTTCTTTGCCGAGGTGGGCGGTTCCGAGCAGTTCTTCGAGCACATCCGGCCGAACTACGCCCGCATGTATTTCGCCGTGGCGATCCATCCGGACAAGGAAACGCGGTCGATGGCGATCGACCGCTCGATCCGCGACAACGGCCTGCTGTTTCGCACGCACGACCCCAAGGAAGCGCTGAAGAACGTGTTGATGCTGGGCGCCCGCGACGCGGAACTGCGCAAGATCATCGCCAAGCTCTGACTGATCTCGCCCCGGCTCTACAAAGCGCGCCCGGATTCGCCCTGTCCCACCTCAGAAGCCGCCGACCGGCTGCTTCTTGTAAATCAGCCAATCCTTCGGCGCATAGTCGTTGGCGCCGTAGATGGTGACCGTGTTGCCGCCGGCGGCCTTGGAGGCGGCGAGCGCCTTTTCGGTGAAATTGGTGAAGTCGAAAGCGTTGGGCGCCTGTTCCGAGAAGCAGATGCCGAAGGACATCGGCACCTGGCCACGCGCGCGGCCGTTGCCGAAATTGACCACCGTCGTGCTGAGCTTGGAGCGGACCAAGTCGACGATGCGGCTCACCTCGTCCTGTTCGGACGTGTAGAGCAGAATGCCGAAGCGTCCGCCGTCGAAGCGGCAGGCCAGATCCTCGGTGCCGGCGACCGCTTCCACCACCTTGGCGACCTGCTTGAGGAAACGTTCGGCGACGGCTGGCCCCATAAGTTCGGAAAGCCTGGAGAATTCGTCGATCTCGCCGATCACCATGCTGCACAGCACCGGCATTTCCGGATTGGCATAAACCTTGGCAAGGGCCTTGTTGAAGGCGCGGCGGCTGGCCAGACCGGTCAGCGGGTCGACGAACTTCGTGGCTTCCGCGTCTTCCGCCTCGCGCTGCAGGTCGGCCAGGGCCGCGGTCTTGTCGACCACGGCGCGCACCACACTGCTGTTCTGGCTGGCGCGCTGCTCGGTGGCGACCTTCAGCGCCTTGATCGAATGTCCGAGTTCGACGTGGTCGATGTCCTCGGTCATGATCGCCTTGGAGGCGTGGCCGATGAGGCGGCCATAGTCGGTGAGCGAGACCTTTTCCTGATTGAGCAGGCTGATGAAATTGCTCATCTCGGCCCGCACCTGGCCGTTCTGCCGACCGAGCAGGCCGTCCTCGTGGTGGTGCGGAAGATATTTGCGGCCGAGCGCGTCAAGCGCTTCCTGGGTCTTGTTCTTGCCGAGCGCGATGAATTCGCGGACCAGTTCCGGATTGCTGCCGGCATAGGCCTCGTAGACCAGTTCGTAGTTTCGCGGCAGTCCGTCGATTCCCATCTGGTGCATGGCGGTGGCGACACGGAGTGCGATGCTCGAGGCTGGATTCTTGACTTGCTGCATGGTCCGGTTCCCGATGAGAGAAGGCGAATGGCTCGATGTGGCGGGACTATAGACGCGAGATTTCTTTCTTTCGGTTACGCTGATGGATAAAGTTTTAGAGATCCCCGCATCCGTAGATTCAAGGGGGCTTTTTGAGGCCGGACTAAAACGCCAGAGCCGCCGCCAAATGAGGATTTGATCGACCCCCTGCTGTCGCGCTATGGACGGAATAAGAAGAGCAGGAAGGCTTTCACCCATGGCGCGGATCATCCCGATCGAAGGCGATAGACGCGCGGCCGTCAATGCCGCGATCAACGTTCTGTCGAAGGCGCGTCCGGTGGCGATCCCGACCGAAACGGTCTACGGGCTCGCCGCCGACGCGACCGACCCGGCCGCCATCGCCAGCATCTACGAAACCAAGGGCCGGCCGCGTTTCAATCCGCTGATCTGCCACATGGCCGACCTTGAAATGGCCGAACGCTACGCGATCTTCGACCCGATCTCGCGCCGACTTGCTGAGCACTTCTGGCCTGGTCCGTTGACGCTGGTCCTGCCGCTCAGACCCGACAGCGCCATCCATCCGCTCGCAACCGCCGGCCTCGACACGGTCGGCATCCGCGTGCCGAAGGGCTTTGCCGGCGAGCTGATCCGTGCCTTCGGGCGGCCGCTTGCGGCGCCAAGCGCCAATGCCTCCGGCAAGATCAGCCCGACCACGGCGCATCACGTCGAGGCCGATCTCGGCACCCGCATCGACCTCGTCATCGATGGAGGCCCCTGCCCGGTCGGCGTCGAATCCACCATCGTCAAGGTCGAGGACGATCGCATCCGGCTGTTGCGGCCCGGCGGTGTGCCGGCCGAGGCGATCGAGGGAGCCACGGGACTTCCCGTCGAGCGTCCCAAGGCGGCCGGCACGGCAGCCATCGAAGCGCCGGGCATGCTCGCCTCGCACTACGCGCCGAATACCCATGTGAGGCTCGACGCCACGAGCGTCATCCCGGGCGAGGCGCTGATCCGTTTCGGCAGCCAGCCGGTCGACGGAATGGCGCAGGCTGCAGCAGTCTTCGACCTCAGCGCCTCGGAAAATCTCGCCGAAGCGGCGGCCAACCTCTTCGGTCTGCTCAAGGAGGCGGACCAGACGGGCGCGGCCGGTATCGCGGTCACGCCGATCCCCGACCACGGGCTGGGCGAGGCGATCAACGACCGGCTGAAGCGCGCCGCCGCCCCAGGAACGTATAGAGGTTCATGGTGACCGTGACCGACAACCTGCCCGAGACGTTGAAAGCCTTCGTTGCGATCGTCGGCGAGGCGAATGCGCTGACGGCCGCCGCCGACATCGCGCCCTATCTGGTCGAGAGCCGGGGGCTCTATCACGGCACCTCGCCGCTGGTGCTGAAACCCGGTTCGACACTGGAGGTTTCCGCGATCCTGACGCTTGCCAGCAAAACCGGCACGCCGATCGTGCCGGCCGGCGGCCGCACCGGCCATGTCGGGGGCCATGTGCCGCGCGAGAGCGGCTCGGACGTCGTCCTCTCGCTCGAACGGATGAACCGCATCCGCGAGATCGACACGGGTGCAGACGTCATCGTCGCCGATGGCGGCGCGATCCTCGCCGACATCCAGAAGGCGGCAGAGGAGAACGGCCGGCTCTTCCCGCTGTCGCTCGGTTCCGAGGGTTCGTGCCGCATCGGCGGCAATCTGTCGACCAATGCCGGCGGCACCGCCGTGCTCGCCTATGGCAATGCCCGCCAGCTCTGCCTCGGCCTCGAAGTGGTGCTGCCGACCGGCGAGATCTGGGACGGTTTGCGGCGGCTGAAGAAGGACAATTCGGGCTATGACCTGCGCGACCTGTTCATCGGCGCGGAAGGCACGCTCGGCATCATCACCGGCGCAGTGCTGAAGCTCCATCCCCAGCCGCGTGGCCGGCAGGTGGCCTTTGCCGCGATCGGTTCGCCGCAGGACGCGCTCGCGCTCTTCGAGCGGGCTTCGCTGCTGTGCGGCACGGCGCTCACCGGCTTCGAGCTGATGCCGCGCATCGGCATCGACTTCACGACCAGGCACATTCCCGGCGTGCGCGATCCGCTCTCCTCGCCCCATCCGTGGTATGCGCTGATCGACATCTCGACCTCGGATTCGGCCGAGACTGCGGAAAGGATGATCGATGCGCTGCTGCAAGAGGCCTTCGAGGCGGGCATGGTGAAGGATGCGGCGATCGCCTCATCCCTTGCCCAGCAGAAGGCCTTCTGGCACTTGCGGGAAAGCATGTCGGAGGCGCAGAAGCCCGAGGGCGGGTCGATCAAGCATGACGTGTCGGTGCCGGTGTCGCGGGTGCCGCGCTTCCTCGCCGAGGCGGATGCGGCGGTCCTCGCGCTGATCCCGGATGCGCGGGTCTGCGCCTTCGGCCATCTCGGCGACGGCAATATCCACTACAATATCAGCCAGCCGGTGGGCGCCGACAAGGCGGCGTTCATCGGCCGCTGGCGCGAGGTCAATGCCGTGGTGCATGCTGTCGTGCACGCCCATGGCGGCTCGATTTCCGCCGAACACGGGGTCGGCCAGCTGAAACGCGACGAGCTGATCGCAAGCCGCCCGGCGATCGAAACCGAGCTGATGAACCGCATCAAGCAGGCCTTCGACCCGGCCGGCATCATGAACCCCGGCAAGATGATCGGTACCCGATGAGCGACACGGCGACACGGCTGACGCTGCGCATCGACCTCGCCAACGGCGTGCGGCTGGGGCCTGGCAAGGTCGGCCTTCTGTCGGGCATTGCCGAACACGGTTCGATCCGGGCCGCCGGCGCCGCCATGGGCATGTCCTATCGCCGCGCCTGGCTGCTCGCCGACGAGATCAACCGGATGTTCAAGGAACCGTCCATTTTCACCCGGCACGGCGGAAAGAGCGGCGGCGGTGCCGGATTGACCCCGTTTGGCGAGAACCTGCTTGCCTGCTGCCAACGCATGGAGGCGGAGGCGCGGCGCGCGCTTTCCAAGGACATTCACTGGCTGGAATCGATGATCGATGCCGATTTCATCGCTCAGGGCGCAACGACCAAAGCCGCAGCCGACGATTGAACCTGGCGGCGTCGGAAACGTCTCGCTCAGGCCGTGCGGTAGATGCCCTCGGCGGCGATCGAGACCGTCTTGAACAGCAGGTTGATCGGCATGCCCTGCACCAGCCCGAGATTGGCGGCGGAGCGCCGGGTGATCTCGGCGAGCACGCGGTCGCCGTTGCAGTCGATCGAGACCATGATCACGCTGCCTGCGTCGCCGATCTCTTCCACCCTGCCCTTCAGCCGGTTGAGCGTCGAAATGCCGTCCGGCAGAGACGTCGCGAGAACGACTTCGCTGGTCGGCACGAAGGCCCGGATATGGGCGCCGACCGGAATGTCGGTGGCGCGCAGGAAGAGCGGCCCGGCACGGGACTCGGCAAAGGTCAGGCCTTCGTCGGGGCTGTGACCGGTCACCACGGCGTGCAGGAAACTGCCGGTCTTCATGGCGCCTGCGGCAGTCGGCACCACGTTGAGCACCTCGTCGGGCCGGCCGATGGCGACCGTCCTGCCGGCGGCCATGACCACCACGCGCGTCGCCAGCCGCGTCACTTCCTCGATGGAATGGCTGACATAGAGGATCGGGATGCCGGCCTCGTCGCGCATGCGCTCGATATCCGGCAGGATCGCCGCCTTGAGGTCGTTGTCGAGGGCGGACAGCGGCTCGTCCATGAGCAGCAGGCGCGGCTTGGCCATCAGGGCGCGGCCGAGAGCAACGCGCTGCTTTTCGCCGCCGGAGAGAAGCGCCGGCCGGCGGTCGAGCAAGGGGCCGATGCGCAGCAGTTCGACGACCCTGTCCAGTGTCTCACCGGGCTCACCGCGCGGGGCAAAGCGGGCGCCGTAGCGCAGATTGCCGCGTACCGTCATGTGCGGGAAGAGCCGCGCCTCCTGGAAGACGTAGCCGATGCGGCGGCGGTGCGGAGGCACGAAACGCCGGCTCGAGCCATCCACCCAGGTCTCGCCGTCGAAGGCGATGCTGCCGCTGTCGGGGCGAACGAGCCCCGCCACCAGATTGACCAGCGTGGTCTTGCCCGAGCCGGAGGGACCGAACAGCGCGGTGAGACCGCCGCCGATGGTGAGGTCGACCGTCAAGTCGAAGGCGCCCTGCCTGTGCACGACATTGATCGTCAGCGTCATGCCGCACCCATCCTTGCCGCCATGCGGCGCGACAGCACCTCCGAGGCGATAACCGCGGCAAGCGAGATGACGATCGAGATCAGCGTCAGCCGCATGGCCGCGAGATCGCCGCCCGGCACCTGGGTGTAGGTATAGATGGCGGAAGCGAGCGTCTGGGTCTCGCCCGGAATATTGGAGACGAAGGTGATCGTCGCGCCGAACTCGCCCATGGCCTTGGCGAAGGCCAGAACCGAACCGGCGGCGATGCCCGGCAGGATGAGCGGCAGGGTGACGGTGGCAAAGACCCAGGGCGGATTGGCGCCGAGCGTGGAGGCCGCCGTCTCCAGCCGGCGATCGACCGCATCGAGCGACAGGCGGATCGAGCGCACCAGCAGGGGAAAGCCCATGACGGCGGCGGCGAGCGCAGCACCGGTCCAGCGGAAGGAAAAGACCAGGCCGAACCATTGATCGAGGAAGGCGCCGACGGCGCCGCGGCGGCCGAAGGTCAGCAGCAGGAGATAACCGGTCACCACCGGCGGCATGATCAGGGGCAGATGCACGATGCCGTTGAGAAGCGTCTTGCCCCAGAAATCGCGCCGGGACAAAGCCCAAGCGACGGCAATGCCGAAAGGCAGCGAGAAGGCCACGGCGGTTGCCGCGACCTTCAGGCTGAGCAGCATGGCCGTCAGTTCTTCCGCGGTCAACGCCACGCCGGATCGATCCTAGTTGGTCTTGGCCAGCACGGTGAAGCCGGCGGCGGTGAAGATGGCGTGCGCCTTTGCTCCCTGCAGATAAGCGAGGAAGGCGGCAGCGTCATCGGCATTCTTCGCCTCCTTCAGCACGGCAGCAGGATAGACGATGGCAGGATGGCTCGATTCGGGGAAGCGGTCCACGACCTTGACGCCGGCATCCGCCTTGGCGTCGGTCTCGTAGACGATGCCGAGCGGCGCCTCGCCCCGCGAGACGAGCAGCAGCGCGGCGCGCACGTTCTCCGCCTGGGCCACATGTTCCTTGACGCTGTCCCAGACGCCGAGCTTTTGCAGCGCCGCCTTGCCATAGGTACCGGCCGGCACGGAATCGGTGTTGGCCATGGCGAGATGGCCGCCGGCGAGCAGATCCGCGAGCGGGAAACCGTCGGCGATCGTCGCCGTGGTCGCCGCATCCTTCGGCGCGACGAGCACAATGCGGTTGCCGAGCAGATTGACGCGGCTCTCGGCGCGGAGCAGCTCGGCCTTTTCCAGGTGGTCCATCCATTTCAGGTCGGCGGAGATGAAGAGGTCGGCCGGGGCACCCTCCTCGATTTGCTTGGCCAGCGCCGAGCTGCCGGCGAACGACAGTGTCGTCTCCTTGCCCGTTTCGGCCTTCCAGGCCGTGGAGATCTCGCCGAGAACGTCCTTCAGGCTGGCGGCGGCAAAGACTGTTACTCGGTCTTCGGCGAAGACAGATGTTACGGGCTGGGCGAGAAAGGCCGCGGCCACGATGGCGACCTTTGCCAGACCCCGAAGCGAGTGGAATGAAGCAAGCATGAAAACCTCCCAGGGAATCGATATATCTCAATGGATATATCGATAGCCGAAAGGAAGGCCCCCGACAAGGGACGCTCCTTGCGCCCCGCTTCAGCTCTTGAGGGTGGCGATCGACAGGAGGAGATCGGCGCTGATGCCGCCGGTGCTGCCCGTCAGGATGGAAAGCGCGGAGGAGGAATAGTCGGCATTTTCCGTGTCGTACATGGCAGTGAAGCGCTGCAGGAATTTCTTGACCTTTTCCGGATCCTGCATGTCGGCGAGATTGAGGTTCTTGTCGACCAGCGCTGCCTGCATGTCGATGTCCATATTGGAGAAATCCTCGGTGAAGCCGAAGGCGACACGGAAGGTCTCCAGAAGGGCATCGTCGCCGAGCAGGTCGTAGGCGTCGGTCAGCGTCGGGGCGACCCGCTCGAAATAGAGCGCCAGACGCACGCCGGCATTGCTGTTGCCCTGATCCTCCTCGAGGACCTGATGAAGGTAGAGATTCTGCGTTTCGAGCACAGCACCACGCTGCTGGACCGTGCCCACCGCATCGCGCGTCAGGAGACCATCACTGTCGAAATTGAAGGATGAGAGCAGTTCGGCCCAGGATTCGTCCTCCTGCTGATTGACGAAGCTCTTCTCGTCCGAGAGGTCGGACTGGAAGATCTGCTTGAGGAAGTCGTCCATCACCTCCTCCGGATCGAACCCCTTGGCGATCAGCACCACGTCGACCAGGCGGCGATCCGCCAGGAGTTCCGACGCGCTGGTAATGCCGAGGATCGTCTCCTGGTAGTATTCGGCCTCCGCCTCGGCATCCGCCTGCGCCGTTTCGAGCTCAGTATCCTCCAGATAACGCACCTGGTTGATGATATAGGCCTTGGCCATCGTCGTGATGGTGATCTCGTTCTGTGCCAGCAAGGGCGCTTCCGACTCGCCATCGGAATCGAAGTTGAAGGCGCTGGCCAGATTGATCAGGCGCTCGTCGCGCGTCTTGTTCGCATAGCTCTTCGGATCGGTGAGATCGCTGGTCAGCGCCTTTTTCAGCTGCGCATCGGTATATTCGCCCTCCTCGATGCCGAAGGCCTTGAACAGGATGGCGCGGATCGAGCTGTCGTCCAACAGGTCGTCGACCGAGGTGATGTCGGCCATGGCGTCGGAATAGTAGTCGAGGAGCGTCTGCAGGTCCTCCGTGTCGGCATCGTCGTAGTGGTTCTCGTAGGCCGACTGCGTGGTTGCCAGCTGGTCCTCGTCCTGGGCCGACATGCCGTCCTTGACGTTGCCGTCCTCGCCGAAATTGAACATGGCGGCGACGCTGGTCCAGGCCGAACCGCCATTGACGGCGGCATAGTTGTTCTCGTCTTCAAGATCGCTGGTGACGATGTTGTAGAACTCCGACTTCAGGAGGTCGGAATCGAGCTGGAAGGCCGCCTTGACATATTCGAACAGACGCTCGTCGTCGGTGATTTCGTCGACCGTCGTGATCGTCGCGATCTTCGATTCGTAATAGGCCTGCTCGCGTTCCAGCGTGTATTCCGAGGCATAGGTAGAATTGGCCGCAACGTAGGCCGAGATGGTCGCTTCCTTCTGCGCATCCGTCTGGGCGCTGTCGCCCGACAGCGAGCCGTCGGTGATGAAGCTGAAGGCCTGGGCGAGTGCCAGGAAGGCGGCCGAATTGTAGTCGTTGTCGGACGCCTCGTCGGTGGCGACCAGCTGGTTGACATAGCTGTTCTCGTCGTCGAGATCGCTGGTCAGCACCTTGATGAAATGCTCGTCGGTATAATAGGTGCGGTCGATGCCGTAGGCGTCGAGGATGTAGCCGAACAGCTTGTTGGTGCCGACCAGCTCCTCGGCCGAGGAGATGTTGTCGATCACCGATTCGTAATAATCGGTCGCTCCTTGATGTCGCCGTCTCTCGAGCTGGGCCTGGGCGTAGAGGTCGAAGACGGCCGTCTCCTGCGCGTCCGACTGGGCGTCCTTGGTGGCGGCGGTGAACTGGAAGGCGGTGGCGAAGTTGCGGTAGCGGTCGTCGGTCAGCTTGTTGGCGTAGCTGTCCTCGTCGGTCAGGTCGCTTTCCAGCACCTTCTTCATGAAGGCGGTGGCATAGGTCATGTCTTCCAGGCCGTAGGCCTTCATCGCATAGGAATAGAGCCGGTAGTCGTCGAGGAACTCTTCGACCGAGGTCACCTTGCCGATGTTCTCTTCGTAGTAGGCCGCCTCCCGCGCCACCTGCGCGTCGGATGCCGTGCGGTCGAGGCTGGCCTTCATGTCACGGGCGACGAGGTCGTAGCTGAGGTAGGTCGAGACCATGCGGGGTCCTTCCGAAAAATGAAATGAAATATGACAATCAATATGCGACCCGAAACCTGCTTCGGGCTTATCAGTATCCGGCAGAGGTCAGGGAGGCCCCAATGGCAGCCATCACCCTGCGCGCAGCTGTGAAATCGACATCAGCAGGTCGGCATTGATGCCGACATTCCCCCCACCCATCAGGATCGACAGGGAGGGAGACGAGCCCCCGCCGTTTTCCAGGTCGTACATGATGGTGAAGCGCCGGACCAGCTTGGAGAGCTTCTCCGTGTCGGCCAGATCGGCAAGTTTCAGGTTCTTCTCGACGATCCGTGCCTGCTGGTCGATGTCCATGCTGGAGAGCTCGGCCGGCAGGCTGTAGGTGGTGCGGAAGAATTCGAGCAGCGCCGTGTCGCCGAGAATGTCGTAGGCCGAGGTGATCGACCCGGCCATGCGCTCGAAATAGAGCGCAAGCCGGACGCCGGCATTGTTGTTGCCTTCCTCCGTCTCCAGGGTCTGGCGCAGGAACAGGTTGAGCTCCTCGCGCACTTCGCCCGGTGTCTGGATACCGTCATTGGGCGTGCTGGCGACCTTGCCGTTCTCGTTGAAATTGAACGAGGCCAATAGTTCGGCAAAACGGCTGTCCGGCTGCTGGTGAACGAAGCTCTTCGGATCGCCGAGATCGGAGGCGAAGACCTTCTTCATGAAGTCGGCGGTGACGTTTTCGGGCGCGATCCCCTTGGCGACAAGCGCCACATCGACAAGCCGCCGGTCGCCGAGGAATTCGTCGAGCGTCTTCAGGCTGGAAATCTTGTCCTGGTAATACTCGGCCTCGGTCTCGGCATCCTTCTTGAGCTTTTCCTTCTGATCCTCGTCGGCGAAACGGGTCTTCTGGACGATGTAGTTCTTGGCATATTTCTTGATCGTACCTTCGTCCTGGGCCATCGCAGGCCAGCTCAGCTCGCCCTTTTCGTCGAAGTTGAACAGGCGTGAGAACTTGACGTAGCGGTCGTCCTTCAGCGAATTGGCAAAGCTCTTCGGATCGTCGAGGTCGCTCATCAGGACCTTCTTCATCGTCCGCTTGGAGATCTCGTCCGGATCGAGACCGACCGCCTGCATGGCGAAGGTATAGACGGCCTTGGTGTTCACCAGCTCGTCGACCGAGCGGATGCTGCCGCTGTCGGTGTTGAACGCAGCCAGCGCATTCTTGTAGGCCTTGATCGCGCGGTCGTCGGCTTCCTCGAAGGTATCGTCATAGCCCGAGAAATAACGGCTCGAAGTCTGCAACAACTGCTGCGGCGTCTGCGGCACATCACCGGCGGCAAGCGTGCCGTCCGCCTGGTAGTTGGTCGCCCGGGCCAGCGCGACGAAATTGTCGTAGTTCTTGTTCGTCTTGTACTGCTGATTGAGATAGCTCGCCGGATCGTCCGGATCGCTGGTGATGACGAACTTCAGCGTGGAGGAGACGATGGCGGCGCTGGTCAGCCCAAAGGCGGTCCGGAGGTAGGACACCAGCCGGCTGTCGGCCAGAAGGTCGTCGACCGTCGCCATGCTGCCGATCTTCGACTTGTAGTATTCGTCGTTCAGCATGGCGCCGGTTCTGGTGAGCCGGTCCTGGCCGAAGACATAGAGATCGGTCGTCGCCTTCTTGTTTTCGGCGGTCTGGGCCGAGCCAGCGGCCACGGTTCCGTCGCTGGCAAAGCCGAAGGCATTGGCCAGCTGTTCATAGGCGGAGAAGCCCGAGACCAGGCTCTGCAGCCGCTTGTTGTCTGCCTTGAGCTTGTTGACCAGCGCCGTCGTCTCGGTGCCGATCGGCGGCAGGATGGCGTTGTAGTTGTCGATGATGGTCTGCTGCGCCGAGAGAAGCGGCGGCACTTCGCTGACGTCCGTGACGCCGACGGCGGTGTACATCGCCTGGAGCTGCGCCTGCAGCGTGGCGATCTGCGCATCGAGCGCCGGAATGTCGGCGGCCGGTTCGAGCTTCTGCAGTTCGAGATTGTCGATCTGCCCCTGGATCACGGGCTGCTGGTCAATCACGCTCTGCATGGTCGCGGCCAGCGTCATGGCCGTCACCCGACCGTTGACGGCGGTCAGAATGGTGTTGTTGTTGGCGATCTGGGTGGAGGCCGCGTTCGCCTGGGGAAGAATGACCGTATTGTAGTAGCTGGCCGGATCGCTGACATTGCTCGACATCGCGCCGCGGACCATGTCGTAATTGTAGTTATTCCGGTCGATGCCGTAGGCGGTCAGCACATAGTCCCGCAGCCGTTCGTCGTGCAGGAAGACATCCACATTGGTCGTGCGATCGACCATGATCTCGTAGTAGCGGGTATCCTCGGCCAGTTGCTCGTCCCTGTTGACGATGGTGGCGTTGTAGAGCCCGATCACCTCGTCCGTCTGCGCTTCGGTCTGCGGGATCTTGGTCGACGACGAGAACGAAAAGGCGGCGGCGAAGTTGCGGTAACGGTCGTCGGTCAACTTGTTGGCATAGCTGTTGTCGTCGGTCAGGTCGCTTTCCAGAACCTTGCGCATGAACGCCTTGGCGTAGGTCATATCCTCGAGACCGTGCGCCTTCATGGCGAAGGAGTAGAGACGGTAGTCGTCGAGGAACTCGTCGACCGAGGTCACCTTGCCGATGTTCTCTTCGTAATAGGCCGACTCACGCGCAACCTGCGCGTCGCTGGCCGTGCGATTGAGGCTGGATTTGATATCGCGCACGACGAGGTCGTAGCTCAGATAGGTCGAAACCATGAAATCGGCTCTCTTGCGAACGAAGCATTGCAATTTTCGCAGATACTGGCGAACGAGGCTTGTCCCGGCCTGACACGGGCCCGGCCTGTTCACATTTTCGAAACCGTGCCGCCTTCGAAAACGCTAACCATTTGAGCCGGCAAAGTTTTTTTAACCGCGATTTTTAAGCTGTCTCTCAGGGGGAGCCGCTACCTTCACGCCATAGAGGACGAAAAGTCCCAGTCAGATGAACGCATGAAGCGCTCTCGGGTAAAACAAGGGTAGCATGAAGATGACGAACACGGTTATGAAGCCCGCATGGGCAGGCGCAACGTTGCGGCTGGATCCGACTCGGTTTCCGCAACAGGTCACCTACGCAGCGCGGGGTACTTCCGGCGATGTGACGATAACCATCGACGAACGTGGTGCCGTGCTACGCAAGATCCTGGCCTCGAGCGGCCTGCCCCTTTCATTCGCCCTGCCGGCGCGCGCCTTCAAGGGCGTAGCTGCACGGGCGATCGATCATGGAGACGGGGAAGTGACCGTTACGCTGGAACTACATCACGAAGATCCGGAGCTCTGCATCCCGCTTCTTGTCGCCCATGACCTCTGCGACATCGCCGCCGACTGGCGCGGCTGGGCGGATGCCTTCCGCATTCCCATGCTGATGGTCGAGGCCGACGGCGTCGCCCGCCCGCTCGAAGAACATCTCGGCGACGTCCGGGCCCGCGAAACGCAACCGCGCCGCCGCCATTCCTATTTCGCCGAGCGCCGCCCGCGCTTCCTGGTGCGCCGCACGACCGGCAAGCTCGGCGTGACGATGAAGATTTCCGGCAAGGAAATCATCGCCCGCAATTGAGAAAGCCCGGCTACGGCCCGGCCTCACCCATTAATCTCAGCTGATGCACGAACGGCCCGGATGCGAATCCGGGCCGTTTGCCTGTGCCACATCGGGACAGAGGGATCAGGCGAAGGGCAGTGCCGCCAGCAGGCCGAGGAAAAGGATGGCGCCGACCTTGTTGTTGAACTTGAACAGCGCCAGGCACTGCGCCGGATCGTCGATGTCGAGCACGCGGATCTGGTAGGCGAACATGCCGCCGGCGATCGCCAGGCCGACATAGGCGAGGAAACCGACGCCGGCAAAGGCAAAGGCGACGAACAGCAGGAAGAGCGTCAGGCCGTAGAGGCCGACCAGCCAGCGGCGCGTATCCTCGCCGAACAGGCGGGCGGTGGAACGCACGCCGACAAGCGCGTCGTCCTCCTTGTCCTGATGGGCGTAGATCGTGTCGTAGCCGATCGTCCAGGCGATCGCCGCCCCATAAAGGAACAGGCTCGAAAGCGACAGCCAGCCGGCCAGCGCCGCCCAGCCCATTAAGGCCCCCCAGGAAAAGGCAAGGCCGAGGAAGAATTGCGGCCAGTCGGTGAAGCGCTTGGCGAAGGGGTAGATGGCGACGATCAGCAGCGAGGTGATGCCGAGAACCACGGCAAAGCGGTTGAGGCAGAGAAGGACCACCAGGCCGACCAGCGCCTGCGCCACGAGGAAAAGCTTGGCGTCACGCCGCGTCACGCGACCGGAGGGCAGCGGGCGCGAGCGCGTGCGCGCCACCGCCATGTCGATCTCCTCGTCGACGAGATCATTATAGGTGCAGCCCGCGCCGCGCATGGCGACCGAGCCGGCGAAGAAGAGGAACAGATGGAAGAGGAACAGCGGGACGCTCAGCTGTCCCCGCTCCGCCAGCACATTGGCCGCCAGCGCCGACGACCAGAAGCACGGCCACATCAGCAATTGCCAGCCGATCGGCCGGTCCCAGCGGGCCAGTTGCGCATAGGGCCAGGCGACGGGCGGCAGGACCCGATAGACCCAGTTGTCGGATGGCGCGTCGGCAACGCGCCCGTTCTGATCGGCGGCGGTGTTCATGGGCGGATTGATAGAACAAAGTCGCGACCAAGGGAACCGGGGGATTGGCCCGGCACCCTGCAAAGGCCGGCCGGCGGCCTTCAGAAGATCACCTTTTCCAGCGGCGGCCGGTTGGCGTCGAAGGCGGCGAGCGCCCTCTCCCGCTCCGCGATGTAGTCGCGGTTGTCGGGTACGGCCATGTTGCTCTTCGACAGTTGCATCTGGAAGATGAAGAAATTCTCGTGGGTGAAGGCCATTTCCGAGCCGGCGAGATAGAACTCCCACATGCGCACGAACCGCTCGTCGTAGAGCGCCGCCGCCTCCGCCCGCCGGGCGAGGAAGCGTTCGCGCCAGAGACGCAGCGTCCGGGCGTAGTGGTGCGGCAGGATCTCGATGTCGCGCACCAGGAGGCCGGCCTTTTCCACCGACGGCAGCACTTCGGCGAGCGAGGGGATGTAACCGCCGGGGAAGATGTAACGTTCGATGAAGGGATTGTTGAAGCGCGAGGGATAGGGCTGGCCGATCGAATGCAGCACCATCACGCCGTCGTCCTTCAGCAGTTCGGCGGCCTTGCGGAAGAAGGCGGCGTAGTTGCCGCGACCGACATGCTCGAACATGCCGACCGAGACGATCCGGTCGTAGGGCGCCGCCTTCATGGTGCGGTAGTCCTGCAGTTCGAAGCGGACGCGATCGTTGAGCCCGCGCTTGTCGACGCGTCCGCGCGAGACCCGCAACTGCTCGGTCGAAAGCGTGATGCCGTCGACCGTAACCTTGGAGGATTCCGCCAGATACATCGCCATGCCGCCCCATCCGGAGCCGACTTCGAGCACGCGCTGGCCCTCGTTGAGCAGCAGCTTGGCGGCGATGTGGCGCTTCTTGGCGACCTGCGCCTCATCGAGCGAGATACCTTCGGGACAGAAATAGGCGCAGGAATATTGCCAGTCGGCATCGAGGAAGAGATCGAAGAGCTTGGCCGACAGATCGTAGTGATGGGCGACGTTCTGGCGATTGCGGTTGATCGGCAGAAGCTTGCGCAGCTTGGACGCCGCACAGCGGGCAAGCCCGCGCCAGATCATGCCGAAGGTCAGGTCCTCGGACAGGGTGTTCGACTTGATCAGCGCCAGTAGCTGGTAGATGTCGCCGGCCTCGACCACCATGCGGCCGTCCATATAGAGCTCGGCGAGCTTGAGCTGGGGGTCGGCATAGAGCTGCTGCTCGGCTTCCGCATCGGTAAACCGCAGGGCGATCATCTCACCGCTGCCATCGCCGAAAACCTCGCTTCGACCATCCGCGTCGGTGATCTGGAGCGTGCCTTTGCGGACTATCCTGTTGAGCAGACTGCGTAGTGAAGAGGTCATGCATACCCCCGAAATACGACTAGCTTACACGAATGCAGCGAAATCTAACGCGTTATCGACGGGAGACAAGCGCCAGTTTGTTATACAAGCTTCATATTTGCTGAGGCATGGGCCTGGGGAGGGACCGATCGCCCCTCGCCAGCGATCCTATTTTTTGCGCATCGCCTCGGCCAATGCGGCTCCGAGGCCGCCCATGGCCGGGGTTTCCGGCTTGGCCGGGGGCTTGGCATTGGCGTGACGCATGGCACCCGTCGAGCCGCGCGCGTCGCGCATCGACGGCTGGGGCGCCTCGCCGCCGTCCTTGCGCATGGTGAGCGCGATGCGCTTACGCTTGACGTCGACTTCGACCACGCGGACCTTCACCACATCGCCGGCCTTCACCACTTCATGCGGATCCTTGACGAAGCGATCGGCGAGTTGGGAGACGTGAACGAGGCCGTCCTGATGCACGCCGATATCGACGAAGGCGCCGAAGGCGGCGACGTTGGTGACCGTGCCTTCGAGCAGCATGCCGGGCTTCAGGTCGGTGATTTCATCGACGCCGTCGGCGAAGGTGGCGGTCTTGAAGCTCGGGCGCGGGTCGCGGCCGGGCTTTTCCAGCTCGGCGATGATGTCCTTGACGGTCGGAAGGCCGAACTGCTCGTCGATGAACTTCTTCGGATCGAGGCCCTTGAGCGTGGCGCTGTCGCCCATCAGCGTGCGCAGGTCGCGACCGCAGGCGGCGACGATCTTCTTGGCCACGCCATAGGCTTCGGGGTGAACCGAAGAGGCGTCGAGCGGTTCCTTGCCGTTCGGGATGCGCAGGAAGCCGGCGCACTGTTCGAAGGTGCGGGCGCCAAGCCGCGGAACCTTGAGGAGATCCTTGCGGCTCTGGAAGGGGCCGGTCTCGTCGCGGTGGGTGACGATGGCTTCGGCGATCGAGCTGCCAAGGCCGGAGACGCGGGCGAGAAGCGGGACCGAAGCCGTGTTGAGATCGACGCCGACGGCGTTCACCGCGTCTTCGACCACGGCATCGAGCGAGCGGCCGAGCCTGCCCTGGTCGACGTCGTGCTGGTACTGGCCGACGCCGATCGACTTCGGCTCGATCTTGACGAGTTCGGCGAGCGGGTCCTGCAGGCGGCGGGCGATCGAGACGGCGCCGCGCAGCGACACGTCGAGGCCGGGGAACTCCTTGGCAGCCGTTTCGGAGGCCGAATAGACCGAGGCGCCGGCTTCCGAGACGATGACCTTGGTCGGCTTCGGCGCGGTGGCCGGCAACTGGGCCAGCATGTCGGCGACCAGCCGTTCGGTCTCGCGGCTGCCGGTGCCGTTGCCGATGGAGATCAGCTCGATGTTGTGCTTGCGGATCAGCGCGGCAAGCTCGGCCTGGGTGCCGCGAATATCGTTCTTCGGCGGGAAGGGATAGACGGTCGTCGTCTCCAGCACCTTGCCGGTGCCGTCGACGACGGCGACCTTGACGCCCGTGCGGATGCCCGGATCGAGGCCCATGGTCGGGCGCGAGCCGGCGGGGGCGGCGAGCAGCAGGTCCTTCAGGTTGCGGGCAAAGACATGGATCGCCTCTTCTTCCGCCCGTTCGCGCAGGTCGCGCATCAGGTCGAGTGACAGCGAGACGAAAGCCTGACGCGCCAGGTCCAGCCGGCGACGTCCATCAGCCACTGGTCGGCCGGTCCCTTGCCGGAGATGTCGTATGCGAGCGCGATGGTACGCTGGGCCGGCTTGATCGGCAACGGGTCGTCCTTGTCGACCTCGATCGACAGCGTCAGCATCTCCTCGTTCCAGCCACGCAGCATGGCGAGCGCCCGGTGGCCGGGAACGGTCGCCCAGCGTTCGGAATGGGCGAAATAGTCGGCGAACTTCTCGCCGGCCTGCTCCTTGCCCTCGACCACCTTGGAATAGAGGATGGCGCGGTCCTTCATGTCGTTGCGCAGACGGCCGATCAGGTCGGCGTTTTCCGAGATGGCCTCGGCGACGATGTCGCGGGCGCCTTCGAGCGCTGCCTTCACGTCCGGCACCTCGGCCGTGAGATAGGCTTCGGCAAGCTTGGCCGGGTCGGCGGCGCGATCGGCCCAGATCGCATCGGCCAGCGGCTGCAATCCCTTTTCGCGGGCGATCTCGGCGCGGGTGCGGCGCTTCGGCTTGAACGGCAGGTAGATGTCTTCGAGCTCGGCCTTGGTGGCGACCTTGAAGATCTTGCCCATCAGTTCATCGGTCATCTTGCCCTGCGAGGTGATCGATTCCACGATCGCCTTGCGGCGGGCGCCGAGTTCGCGCAGATAGGTCAGCCGTTCGGCCAGATTGCGCAGTTGGGTGTCGTCGAGGCCGCCGGTCACTTCCTTGCGGTAACGGGCGATGAAGGGCACGGTCGCACCGCCGTCCAGCAGTTCCACGGCGGCGATCACCTGCTCATGGCGGGCATTGACCTCGGAGGCGATGATCGCGGCGATGGATTTGATGTCGTCGGCCATGGGTATTCTCCTGATTTGCGAGCGGCGACCATAGCTGCGGCTGCGCCGAAGGCAAGAAATCGTGCCACCGCTCCACAGGAATGCAGAGGTTCCGGGTTTTTTCTTGACCTTTCCGGCCCCTGCCCTTAACCGCGCAGCTAACCCCAAGGCATTCGGAGGTCGGGCTATGAAGGTTCTGTTGATCGGTTCGGGCGGACGCGAGCACGCACTGGCCTGGAAAATCGCCCAATCGCCCTGGCTGACGACCCTCTACGCAGCGCCGGGCAATCCCGGCATTGCCGAGCATGCCGAACTCGTTCCGATCAGCGGCGACGATCACGAGGCGATCCTCGCCTTCTGCCGCGGCCACGACATAGAATTCATCGTCGTCGGGCCGGAAGCGCCGCTTGTCGCCGGCCTCGCCGACCAGCTGCGCGCCGAGGGCTTTGCCGTGTTCGGTCCGTCGGCGGCGGCGGCCCAGCTCGAGGGTTCCAAGGGCTTCACCAAGGACCTCTGCGCCCGCTACGACATCCCAACCGGCGCCTATCAGCGTTTCAACAATGCGCCGAAGGCAAAGGCCTATGTGCGCGCCCAGGGCGCGCCGATCGTCATCAAGGCCGACGGACTTGCCGCCGGCAAGGGCGTGACCGTGGCGATGACGCTGGATGAAGCCTTTGCCGCCATCGACGACTGCTTCGAGGGCGCGTTTGGCGAAGCCGGCGCGGAGGTCGTGGTCGAGGCCTTTCTCGACGGCGAGGAAGCAAGCTTCTTCTGCCTGTGCGACGGCAAGACGCTTGTGCCGCTTGCGACCGCCCAGGACCACAAGCGCGTCGGCGACGGCGACACGGGCCCGAACACCGGCGGCATGGGCGCCTATTCGCCGGCCCCGGTGATGACCCCGGAACTGGTCGAGCGCACGATGAAGGAGATCATCGAGCCGACCATGCGCGGCATGGCGGAGATGGGCACACCCTTTTCCGGCGTGTTCTTCGCCGGTCTGATGATCACGCAGAAGGGTCCGGAACTGATCGAATACAATGTCCGCTTCGGCGATCCGGAATGCCAGGTGCTGATGATGCGGCTGGAAAGCGACCTGCTGGCGCTGCTGCATGCGACCGCGACCGGCACGCTGGACCGGGTTTCGGCGGAATGGCGCGGCGAGACGGCGCTGACCGTGGTGCTGGCCTCCAAGGGCTATCCCGGCGCTTACGAGAAGAACACGCCGATCCGCTCGCTGCCGGACGCGACGGACAAGGCAAAGGTCTTCCATGCCGGCACGGCGCTGAAGGATCATCAGCTGGTTGCGACCGGCGGGCGCGTGCTCAACGCAACTGCGCTCGGTTCAAGCGTTGCGGAAGCCCAGGCAGCCGCCTATCGGCTGGTCGACGGGGTCGAGTGGGACAACGGCTTCTGCCGCCGCGACATCGGCTGGCGCGCCATCGGCCGCGATTGACGGCCAAAACGCCCCGAAAACCGACAAAAAAGGCCGAGGTCGGTAAAATTTGATCGATCGATCTGACCGGATTGCAAGACTCCGCAGGTAAAACTCTGCGTGAAAGCAATTCGGAGAGTTCGCGATGCGCCACCTTCTTGTCACTGCAGCATTCCTCGCCGTCACCGGTCCGGCCCTTGCCTCGTCGATCGAGATCGTCGGTCCCGCGTCGGCCAAGGGCACCAGCATCCTCGTCGTGAACTGCACCACCTGCCCCCCTCTCAAGGTGGTCGAGGACAAGAAGGCCTACAAGGTGCCGCAGATCCCCCCGGGAACCCAGGCCGCCGAGATCGTCGAGATCGACGGGGAGAACAAGCTGCGGCGTACTGAATCCTGGCTCGGCGGCTCGCCGGTCGTCTTCATCAGCAAGGCCGAGGGCTGGAGCACCGACGGCAGCGTGATCGCCGCAGCGGCCAGTATCCCGGCCGACGGCATCGACGTCAACGCGACCACCGCCGCCGTCCCGGGCGGCGCGGCTGCCGTGCCGTCCAAAGCAATGATGACCGGCCCCGCTGCGACCAGACGCCTCGACGTCACGACCTACGAATTGCGCCTGGACTGAGAAACGCGTGCGACTTCCCTGCCCCAACCCAGCCATACGATCCGGGCTGCGGGGCCTTCCGCTGCGAAGCGGGACAGACGCCTCGGCCATGCCGGGGCGTTTGGCTTGAAAAGGGCAATGTTTCGGAAGAGATGGGCGCCTAAGGGACGACAAGAGCCTTGATCCGCGGCAGCCAATCGATTGCTTTGGCGGTTCGCCGCAACCCTGCGATTTGTCCACATGTGCGCACATTCTTACAAGGCAACTGCTTCGTACCAGTTGATACTATTTTACTGTAAATTCTTGGGGTTCATTTGTAGTCGTCGGTCAATCATTTAAATTTTACAGGTTTCATCGGATTTTGCCGATATAACCCGGTAGCAGCATGATGCATACGCTCGCGAGCGCAAACCAACCTCGCAGGATCGGTAGGACACCGACCGGATCATTCGATTGAGCGAGGACCTATGAAGAATCTGCGTATCTCCCACCAACTCTTCCTGCTGATCGGCGCCCTGATGGTCGCGTTCGGCGTAGCCACATATTTCCAGATCAAGACTGCATCCGATTCCATCTATGCCGAGCGCTACGACATGCTGCGGTCGCAGGTGGAATCCGGCATCGCCATCATCAAGGGCTATGATGAACGAGTGAAGGCGGGCGAGATGAGCCAGGAGGAGGCCAAGACCCAGGCCTTCAAGACGCTCACCTCGATCAAGTATGAACCGAATGGCTATCTGTTCGGTCTCGACTATGACGTGACCATGATCTTTCACCCCGTGCAGAAACAGGTCGGCCTCGCGCAGAAGGGCCAGCCCGACAAGATGGGCAACCTCTTCCGCGAAGAGATGATCGAGAAGGCGCAAAAGGGCGGCGGCATTACCGAATATTACTGGGAAAAGCCGGCCAACCCGGGCGGCGACGTCTTCCTCAAGGCAGCCTACAGCCAGGCCTATGAACCCTGGAAGATCGTCGTCGGCACCGGCGTCTACATCGACGACCTGCAGCTGAAGATCAATGCAATGATCTGGAAGGCCGTGATGATCGGCGGCGCCGTCGTCGTGCTCGGCCTGATCGCCGCCTACGTCATCATCAACGGCATCACCAAGCCGCTCACCGCCATCCATGATGCCCTCGAGGCCGTCGCCGAAGAGAACGTGTCGATCGCCATTCCGCACACCGACATGGGCAACGAAGTCGGCATGATGGCCAAGGCCACCCAGGCGCTGCAGGAGAAGGTGCGTGAACGCCATGCCATGGCACGCCGCCAGGAAGAACAGTCCCGCGAGCTGGATTCCGAGCGCAACCAGAACGCCGAGATGCAGCAGGCCGAAGCTGCCCAGCAGGCGCGCGTCGTCACCACCATCGGTGCCGCCCTCGAAGAACTGGCTCGTGGCGACCTGACCGTGCGTTGCGGCGAACTCGGGCCGAAATATGCGGCGCTTCGCGACAACTTCAACGATGCGCTTTCCCATCTCGAGGCCGCCATGGCCAAGGTCAATGCCAAGGGCGTCGACATCTCCGGCTCGAAGGAAGAGATCCGCCGCGCCTCCAACGAACTGTCGCAGCGCACCGAGCGTCAGGCGGCCAACCTGGAGGAAACCTCGGCGGCTCTCGACGAGCTGACCGTCGCAGTCCGCCAGACGGCGGAAGGCGCCCATGAAGCCGCCAAGCGCGTGACTTCGGTCAGCACCGAAGCCTCGCGTTCCGACGCCGTCGTCGCCCAGGCGATCGGCGCCATGAGCGGCATCGAGCAGTCCTCGGCCGAGATCACCAAGATCATCGGCGTGATCGACGAGATCGCCTTCCAGACCAACCTCTTGGCGCTGAACGCCGGCGTCGAGGCAGCACGTGCCGGCGAAAGCGGCAAGGGCTTTGCCGTCGTCGCCCAGGAAGTCCGCGAACTCGCCCAGCGTTCGGCCGCAGCCGCCAAGGAGATCAAGGAACAGATTTCCAAGTCGTCGTCGCAGGTGCAGAACGGCGTGCAGCTGGTCGGCGAGGCCGGCGAGGCGCTGAAGCGCATCTCCGACCAGATCAAGGCAGCGAGCGACATCGTCACCAAGATCGCCCACTCGGCGTCCGAACAGGACACCACCCTGCGCTCGATCTCGTCGTCGATGAACCAGCTTGACGCCGCAACCCAGCACAATGCCGCCATGGCCGAAGAAACAACGGCTTCGGCCGAGGCGCTCGCCAGCGACACCGAAGAACTGCTGAACCTGATCCGCAGCTTCCGCGTCTCCGGCGCATCGCAGTCCGTCTCCTCGCTCGGCGGAATGACCCAGCAGATGCGTCGCGCCAGCTGAGGCGCCATGTCGACACGCCAATAAGGCTGCACATATTCAAGCCGCCGGAGGAAACTCCGGCGGCTTCTCCTTCTATTCGACGATTACGGTCCGGAGCCCCGGCTCTTTAGAATTTTATTTATTATGATCTGCAACTCTATCGCCTGAGTGCGATGCAGCACAGATCGACGCGCAGGAAGCGCGGAAACCAATATCGGCTGCAACCGCACTCACGCCCATGCATCGAGCGCCGCCAGCCAAGGCCCTATGTCTGAGAGGCGAAATGAAAAACCTTCGAATA
>JAHRYZ010000040.1 GCA_020621905.1 Rhizobium sp. | reverse complement strand
CCAGTTCCTTGATGCGGCCGCGTCCCATCTTGATGGCGGTAGGATAGCTCCAGTTTGCGACGATATTCATTTCGTGACCTTCTTGAGGTGGTAGGATTTCGGACGGGTGAGGTTCTGGAAGCCGAGGACCGAGAGCGAGCCGCCCTTGCCGGTCTCCTTGCAGCCGGTCCAGCACAGCGCCGGGTCGAGATAGTCGGCGCGGTTCATGAACACGGTGCCGGTCTCGATTTCGCGGCCGATGCGGGCGGCGCGAGCCGGATCCTGCGTCCACAGCGAGGCCGTCAACCCGTAGGGGCTGTCGTTCATCAGGGCGAGCGCTTCCTCGTCGTTCTTGACCTTCATGATGCCGACGGCCGGACCGAAGGTCTCGTCCCTCATGAAGGACATGGTGTGGTCGACGTTCACCAGGATCTGCGGCATCAGATAGGCGTGGCCGTCGTCCTGCGGAAAGAGCTTCGGATCGACGAGCGTCTTGGCGCCCTTGGCGACGGCTGCGGCGATCTGCTCGCGCACATGGGCGGCAAAGCGGCGGTGCGCCATCGGCCCAAGCGTCGTTTCCGGATCGAGCGGATTGCCGAGCTTGTAGTTCGACACCCAGGCGACCGACTTCTCGACGAAGGCGTCGTAGAGGTTCTCGTTCACATAGATGCGCTCGATGCCGCAGCAGCACTGACCGGAATTGTAGGTGGCGGCATCCATCAATGTATCGACGGCGGCGTCGAGATCGGCGTCCTCCATCACATAGCCCGGATCCTTGCCGCCCAGCTCGAGGCCGATGCCGGCGAAGGTGCCGGCGGCCGCCCGCTCGATGGAGCGTCCGCCCTCGACCGAACCGGTGAAGTTGATGAAATTGAACTTGCCGGTGGCGATCAGCGCCGAGGTGGTGGCGTGGTCGAGGAACAGGTTGACGAAGACGTCGTCGGGAACACCGGCCTCGACAAAGGCACGCACCATGCGCTCGCCGACCAAAAGCGTCTGCGTCGCATGCTTGATGACGACGGTATTGCCGGCCATCAGCGCGGGCGCCACGGTATTGATCGCCGTCATGTAGGGGTAGTTCCACGGCGCGATGACCAGCACGACACCATGCGGCTCGCGCTCGATGCGGCGCTCGAAGGTGGCGCTGTCTTCAACGACGAGCGGCGCAAGCGCGTCGGCGGCGATCGAGGCGACATAGTTGGTGCGCTCGTTGAAGCCCTTGAACTCACCGCCATAGCGCACCGGACGGCCCATCATGTGGGCAAGTTCCGGCACGACTTCGTCCTTCATCTCGTTGAGGCGCGCGACGCCCTTCAGGACGAGCTGGACGCGCTCCTCGAGCGGACGGCGCGCCCAGGCCTTCTGCGCCTTGCGGGCGCGCGCCACCGCTTCGCTTGCGGCCTCCAGCGACATGGCCGGGCGTTCGGCGTAAACCGATCCGTCGATCGGCGAAATACATTTGATCATGGTCATTTTCTTCTCCAGATAGGCCTAACAGGCCAGTACTTTCACATGCCCCAGGGCGCCATAGGACAGAATGGCGCGGTCCCGGGTGACTATCGTCAAGTCATGCTCACGCGCGGTCGCAATCAGGATGCGGTCCGTCGGGTCGTTGTGTATCGGTTGCGGCAGGAAGGACGAGGCGATCAGGATGTCGGGCGAAGCCGGGAGAACCTCGACCTGGCCCGCCGCGGAAAAATCCTGAAACCAAGCGGAAGCCGATTTTGTTGTCGGAAGCCTACCCTTGCTGATCAACATCCCAACCTCCCAGGCAGACATGACCGACACTGCAACCTTCTTGTTATCATCAACCGCCTGAAGCAATACATCGTCTATCCCGGCGGCGACCGGCTCGTCATGCGCGAGCCAGATCATGGCGCAGGTGTCCAGCAACAGACCATTATCGGTCATCGTAGACTTTAGCCCATTCGGGATCCACAGGGGCCGTGAGATCAAGATCGTCCGGAATTCGCATCGTCCCCTTCATGCATCCGATGATCGGATGACGACGGATGCCCCTGTCTCCTTCACTATCGACGGGAGGGCGCTTGGTGTCTCCGGTTGATGCGTAGTACCCTGACTGCCCCATTTCTTCGAACCCTCCGACAGATGAACCGCGATGTGCCGAGATCTCGAGAAGCGTCAGCCCCAGGAGGGCGGCCACCCGGTCCTGTTCCTCGGCGGACATGTTACGCTTGCCGTTGAACATGCGGGAAACCGCGCTTGGATCCATTCCCAGGGCACCGGAAAAGCGCCGAAGAGAATAGCCTTTCTGCTTCAGTCGCTCGGTGAACCAGTCGCTATCGATCGGAAACTTCTGCGTCACCACACGACCTCCTAAGCGGAGCCCAATTTAGCGCAACGTTGCGATTATATCAACACAACAATCCAGCCAGCATCAACACTCATGCCCGTTCGAACCCTCTCGCCACCTCCCAGTCGGTAATCTTGCGGTCGTATTCCTCCTGCTCCCATTCGGCGGCGCGGACATAGTGCTCGACGACGTCGTCGCCGAAGGCATGCCGCAGCATGGCCGAGCCGTTGAGCGCGACCGCGGCCGAGCGCAGCGTCCGCGGGATCTCGCGCACGTCGCGAGCCCCGTAGGCATCCCCCGTGAAGGCCGGCTCCAGCTCGAGCTTGCGCTCGATGCCGTCGATGCCGGCGGCGATCAGAGCCGCCATGGCGAGATAGGGATTGAGGTCAGAGCCGCCGACGCGGCATTCGACGCGGATGCCCTTGGAGCCTTCGCCGCAGAGCCGGTAGCCGGCGGTGCGGTTATCCTTCGACCAGATCGCCTTGGTCGGCGCGAACGTGCCGGCCATGAAGCGCTTGTAGGAATTGATGTAGGGCGCGAGGAAATAGGTGATTTCGCTGGCATGGGTGAGAAGACCCGCCATGTAGTGCTTCATCGTCGTCGACATGCCGTACTCGCCGTTCGGATCGAAGAACAGCGGCGTCTTGCCGTCGACGCTCCACAGCGACTGGTGGATGTGCGACGAGGAGCCGGCGGCATTGTAGTGCCACTTCGCCAGGAAGGTGATGGCCTTGCCGCGCGACCAGGCGATCTCCTTGCAGGCATTCTTGATGATGACGTGACGGTCGGCCATGGTCAGCGCGTCGGCATAGCGGACGTTGATCTCTTCCTGGCCGGCGGAGGCTTCGCCCTTGGAATTCTCGACCGGGATCTCGGCACCCTGGAGGCCCTTGCGGATCGCCCGCATCACGTCTTCTTCCTTGGTGGTCTGGAAGATGTGGTAATCCTCGTTGTAGCCGCTGGCGAGTTGCAGGTCGCGATAGCCGGAGGCACGGGCGTCGTCATAGGTCTGGTCGAACAGGAAGAATTCCAGTTCCGTGGCCATGAAGGCCTTGAAGCCCATGGCCTCGAGCCGGGCCACCTGCTTTTTGAGGATGGCGCGCGGCGAATGCGGCACGTCCGCATGGGTGTGATGGTCCTGAACGTCGCAGAGCACCAGTGCCGTGCCTTCGAGCCACGGCACGCGCCGCAACGTCGCAAGATCGGGCTTCATGGTGTAGTCGCCATAGCCCTTTTCCCAGCTCGTCGCCTTGTAGCCCGGCACGGTTTCCATCTCCATGTCGGTCGCCAGCAGGTAGTTGCAGCTATGGGTTTCCTCGTAGGCGCTCTCGACGAAATATTCCGCCTGAAAGCGCTTTCCCATCAGCCGTCCCTGCATGTCGACCTGACAGGCGAGCACAGTGTCGATGCGGCCTTCGGCAACATCCTTCTTCAAATCGTCGAACGTGTAGGTCATGTGAGTGAGCCCGCTGATTATTGTTGTTGCCGGCCCTGCCGGCCCGCTTTTCCCATGTGTTCAGGAGACCCCGGCCGCCGGGCGGCCGGGGAGTTTGCCGGGTGCAAGGCTCAGGCCTCGCCGACAGCCTTTTCGGCTGCGGCGATGCCAGCCTGGCGCCGGGCGACCTCGTCACCGATCGGCGGGCCCTTGAAGCGCTTGTTCTCGAACGCGAACCACACGACGGCGGTGATCACGAAGAAGCCGATGGTGATCGGCAGCGCCCAGTCGTTCGGCGGCTGGATGCCGATGTAGAAGATCAGCGCCATGGCGAGAAGGACGAGAACCGCCACCACGCGGAACGCGCCGGCGCCGATGTTCCACGGCCCCATCGTCGGCCACTTCGGCGTGCCGATGGCAACGAAGCCCAGCGCGATCGGCAGTGCGAACGAGAGGAACAGGAAGATGACCGTGCACGACACGACGATCGAATAGGCCGGCGTGCCGGCGATGGTGATGGCCGAAGTGAACCAGACGAACAGGACCGACAGGATTGCGCCGATCCAGATCGAGGCAACCGGCGTGCGGTGCTTTGGGCTGACCTTCGAGAGTACGGCGGAGCCCGGCAGGCCCTTGTCACGCGAGAAGGCGAAGATCATGCGCGAAAGCGAGGTCACGGTCGCGAGGCCGCAGAGGAACTGCGAGAGGAAGATCAGGAAGTACAGGATTTCCTTGACCGTCGGGTTGACCTGGCTGTCCATGGCCCAGAAGAACACGTTCCAGCCCTGCTTTGCAGCATCATCCATGTTCGGCAGCATGAGCACGAACGAGCACAGCATGACGTAGCCAAACACCGCCGACCAGATCACCGAAGTGATCATGCCCTTCGGTACCGAATGGGCGGCCTTGACCGTCTCTTCGGACGTGTGCGCAGACGCGTCGTAGCCGGTGATCGTGTAGATCGGCAGAAGCAGGCCGAGCAGGAAGGCCATGCCGCCGGAGACGGCGAACGGCCAGACCAGAGAAGCACCTTCCGTGCCGGTGTAGTTGGAGAAGGTGAACAGGCGGGCGAACTCGAAGCTCGGCGCGGACACCAGGCAGACGATCGTCAGAAGGATGGCCGTTGCGAAGATCAGGTATCCGGAGAAGTCGGTCAGCTTGGCGGTGAGCCCGATGCCGAAGTGGTTGATCAGGGCCTGGACGGCTGTGATCGCCGCGACGAAGACCACGCGGTGCATGAGCGTGTCTTCGATGCCGAAGTAGGAACCGAAGGCGCCGAAGAAGAAGTAGAACGTGCCGACGTTGATGGCGCCGAGAACGGTCACCAGGCCGAGCAGGTTGAGCCAGGCCGCCAGCCATCCGGTGAAGCGGTTGCCGAGGATCGAGCCCCAGTGGTAGAGGCCGCCTGCGGTCGGATAGGCGGAACTGATCTGCGCCAGACCGATGGCAAACAGGCCTGAAATCAGGCAGCCGACCGGCCAGCCGATGCCGATGGCAGCACCGCCGGCACCCGACGTCGCCTGGCCGAGCGAATTGATGCCGCCGGACAGAATGCAAATGATCGAGAAAGAAATGGCGAAGTTGGAAAACGAGCTCATTCGCCGCTCGAGTTCCTGAGCATAGCCCATCGAGTGCAACATGTGCACATCGTGCTTTTTGTCTGCTTCGGTATAATCTGACATGACGTCCCCCAATTAACCGATCATCCGCGGGATTGCGGATAATTTCGTATCCTGCGCCGCCGGCGGCGCCGACGGCTGTTTCGCAGATCAACTGATCCCCGGGGCCTTGTTATTGGCTGGCAGTATCGATCGCCTTGCGTATCAATCCCGCCAGATAGTCGGCCACAACCCCTTGGCCGACCTCATCTCGTATCAGGTCGTTTCGGACCTCGATCATTACGTTCAAATGCCCGTCCGGCAGGCCGTGCAGCTGAAGACTATGGGTAACGCCGTCCTCCGGTCCATAGGGTTTGTTGCGTTCGACGCGGTAGGGCCCGCCCTCGGCGGCCGCGAGCATCGCGTCGGCCAGCCGGCTGTCGTCGTCGTGCAGTATGCCGATTTCGACCGCACGTTGCTCGCCGAGATAGACCGGCGTGAAACTGTGGACCGTGACGATCACCGACGGACGCCCGGAAGCCTTGCGGGCCGCGAGGACGGCGCAGACCCGGTCATGGAACGGCACGTAGAGTGCGGCGGTGCGCGCATAGCGCTCGGCAACAGTCAGACCGTGGTTGCCGGGAATATCGTAGATCTCACTCTTCTCCGGCATCGCAGCCGGAGACTCCGGCGGACGGTTGCAGTCGTAGACGAGCCGCGAGAAGCGCTGATGGACAAGAGTCCCGTCGAGCATGACGGAAAGGCGTTTGGCAACCTCGAGCGCCCCAGGGTCCCAGGCAATGTGGCTGACCAGGGCGTCGCTGTCGAGGCCGAGATTGCCGGCCCGTTCGGGCATGCGGCGGGACGCGTGTTCGCACACGAACAGGCAGATCCCCGCCCCTTCTGCATTCTCGACGGCCACGGCTTCGCCGTCAGCCTCTGTTAGGATGTCCGACCTCAAGAGCATGCGGAAACTCCCCGGCGCCTTCCGGCTTTTTATCATTGCGAAGAGAATTCTTCACGATTGCCAAGCTGTCAACTGCGTTATGAAAATTTCTATTCAATTTGCACATTGACAGATTTTCCTACTGCAAGGATAGTTTTGTGACAGACCGGCGAAAGATCGGTCCCAGGGGAAAAACAGCAGTTGAGCAATACGCCGAAGACAGTCTCGGACGTGATCCGCGCCCATTTCGATGGGTTGACGCGCGCTGAACGCCAGCTCGCGGAGAGCCTGCTCGACAATTATCCGGTGTCGGGCCTCGGCTCCATCACCACGGTCGCGGAGAATGCCGGCGTCTCCACCCCGACCGTCGCGCGCATGGTGCAGAAGCTCGGCTATAAAGGCTATCCCGAGTTTCAGGCGCACCTGCATCACGAGCTGGAGGCCACACTCTCCAATCCGATCGCCAAGCATGACCGGTGGGCGTCGAACGCACCGGGCACGCATATTCTCAACCGCTTCGCCGAAGCGGTGATGAACAACATGCGCCAGACGCTGAGCGAACTCGACACCGCGACCTTCGATCAGGTCGCCAGGCTGCTCGCCGACCGCAAGCGCAGCATCTATTTCGTCGGCGGCCGCATCACCGGTGCTCTGGCCGAATACTTCTTCACGCACATGCAGGTCATCCGGCCGAAAACCACGCTGATGTCGTCGAACACCAGCGCATGGCCGCAGCATATGTTGAACATGAGTGCCGGCGACGTCCTCGTGATCTTCGATATACGTCGTTATGAGGATGATATTGCGACGCTGGCAAACGTAGCCAGAACGGGCGGCGTGACTATAGTGCTGTTTACCGATCACTGGACTTCGCCCGTGGCCAAATACGCGCAGCACAGCTTCAAGGTCCAGATCGAGGCGCCGTCCGCATGGGATTCCTCGGTCGTCACGCTGTTCGTCATCGAGGCCTTGATCGAGGCGGTACAGAGCTCCGCGTGGGAGGAGACGCGCGAGCGCATGAATACGCTTGAAGGTCTGTTCGAGCAGGCGCGGCTGTTTCGCCGGCCGCGTTGATCGCCATCGCACCGAAAGGGGAGAAGAGAGGAGCCAGAATATCGGGAAGAAGCGACAAGCCAGCAAAAAGCGCTGCCGCGCCCGTCACATAACTATCATGCAAGCTGAATATCAGTCCCGCATCGCTGTACACCAACAAGGAGAACTTCAGTGATTACGAATTTTCGCCGCATGCTCTCGCTGTCGACCGCCATGGTCGTCGCATCCACCTCACTCGCATTCGCTGAGCCGAGCGCCGAACTGATCGAAGCTGCCAAGAAGGAAGGCATGCTGACCACGATCGCCCTGCCCCACGACTGGTGCGGCTACGGTGCGGTCATCGACGGCTTTAAGAAGACGTATCCGGAAATCACCGTCAACGAACTGAACCCGGATGCCGGCTCGGCCGACGAAGTCGAAGCCGTCAAGGCCAACAAGGACAACAAGGGCCCGCAGGCTCCGGACGTCGTTGACGTCGGTCTCGCCTTCGGCCCGCAGATGAAGGCCGAAGGCCTGCTGCAGCCGTACAAGGTCTCGACCTGGGACGAAATTCCGGACACCATCAAGGACGCCGAAGGCTTCTGGTACGGCGACTATTACGGCGTCATGTCGATGATCGTGAACAAGGATCTCGTCAAGGAAACCCCGAAGAACTGGGCTGACCTGCTGAAGGCCGACTATGCCGGCCAGGTCGCTCTCGCCGGCGATCCGCGCGCTTCGAACCAGGCCATCCTCGGCGTTCTCGCCGCTGGTCTCGCTTCCGGCGCCAAGGCTGGTACCGAAGCCGGAGAAGCCGGCCTGAAGTACTTCGCCGAACTCAACAAGGCCGGCAACTTCGTGCCCGTCATCGGCAAGTCCGGCACGCTCGCCCAGGGCTCGACCCCGATCGTCGTCGCCTGGGACTACAACGCCCTGTCCTGGAAGGACACGCTGGCCGGCAACCCGCCGGTTGACGTCATCGTTCCGGAATCGGGCGTTCTCGCTGGCGTCTACGTTCAGGGCATCTCGGCCTACGCGCCGCACCCGAACGCCGCCAAGCTGTGGATGGAGTACCTCTATTCCGACGAAGGCCAGACCGCATGGCTCGCCGGCTACTGCCACCCGGCCCGCTTCAACGCAATGTCGAAGGCCGGCAAGATCCCGCAGGCCCTGCTCGACAAGCTGCCGCCGGCCGCTTCCTACGAGAAGGCCTACTTCCCGACCCTGGAAGAAGTCGACGCCAACAAGGCTGCCGTCACCGGCGGTTGGGACAAGGTCGTCGGCGCCAACGTACAGTAATTAAACGCTGTGAAATGCCGCCCCGGTCTTGAGGCCGGGGCGGCTTTTCTCTTCAATAGAAGCCGCGCATGAAGCGCGGACGGGGGACAATTCGATGGCGTCTGACAGCACGGCCGTATCACACACCACGCGCCCGACAAGGCGGCTGCCGCTCCAATGGGTCGGCATTGCGCCTTTCGCGGCCTTTGCGTTGCTTTTCCTGATCCTCCCGACGATGAAGATCGTCGTCGGCGCGTTCCAGACCCCGGATGGCAGCTTCACGCTCGAACATTCAGGCCGTTCACGCCCTCCATTCTCGCCGCCTACTGGATCTCGATCAAGATCAGCCTGTCTTCTGCTGCTCGGCTGCCTGATCGGCTTCGGCATGGCGACCGCCGTCATTCTCGGCGGGCTGCCGCTGTGGATCCGCGGTCCGCTGCTGACCTTTTCCGGCGTCGCCTCCAATGTCGCCGGCGTGCCGCTCGCCTTCGCCTTCCTGGCGACGCTTGGGCCCATGGGCCTGGTGACCGTCTTCCTGCGCACGCAGATCGGCATCGACCTGCGCTCGCTCGGCTTCAACCTTCTGTCCTTCTGGGGGCTGACGCTCACCTATCTGTTCTTCCAGATCCCGCTGATGGTGCTGATCATCACCCCGGCCATCGACGGCCTGAAGCGCGAATGGAAGGAAGCAGCCTCGATCCTCGGCGCCACCAACCTGCAATATTGGCGCATGGTGGCCTTCCCGATCCTCCTGCCCTCCATCCTCGGCACACTTGCGCTTCTGTTCGCAAATGCGTTCGGCGCTGTCGCAACGGCGATCGCGCTCACCGGCTCGTCGCTGAATATTGTGCCGATCCTGCTCTTCGCCCAGATCCGCGGCGACGTGCTCGGAAACCCGCACCTCGGATATGCGCTGGCCTTCGGCATGATCGTGGTCACCGGTGTTGCCAATGCGATCTATATCTGGCTGCGCGCCCGCAGCGAAAGGTGGTTGAAATGAAGAAGCTCTGGGCCTGGGGGGCCTTGGCATTCGGCCTCCTCTATTTCCTCCTGCCGCTCATCGGCATGACCAATTTCTCGCTGAAGATGCGGCGCGGCGAATACTCCTTCGACGCCTATGCCAAGGTGCTCGGCGATCCCCAGTTCCAGCAGACCTTCACCTATTCGGTGACGATGGCGCTGGTGACCATCCTCTTCGGCGTCATCCTGGTGGTTCCGACCGCCTACTGGGTCCGCCTGCGCCTGCCGGGCCTGCGCCCCTATATCGAGTTCGTCACGCTGCTGCCGCTGGTCATTCCGGCGATCGTCATCGTCTTCGGCTATATCCGCCTCTACAACACCTCGAGCTGGCTGCCGCTGACCGGATCGCTGATGGGCACCAACCTGCTGCTGATGTTCGGCTATGCGACCCTGTCCCTGCCCTACATGTACCGGGCCGTCGATACCGGCCTGTCGTCGATCGACGTGCGCACCCTGACCGAAGCCGCCCAGAGTCTCGGCGCCGGCTGGACCCGCATTCTCTTCCGCATCATCCTGCCGAACGTGCTGATCGCCGTCCTGTCGGGCGCCTTCCTGACCTTCGCCATCGTCATCGGCGAATTCACCATGGGGCGCTGCTGAACCGGCCGGCCTTCGGCCCCTACATGCAGCTGCTCGGCGCCAACCGCGCCTATGAACCGGCCGCCCTGGCGGTCATCGCCTTCGGCATTACCTGGGGCTGCCTCGGGCTGATCCAGCTCGTCTCGCGCTTCCAGAAAACCACGCAACGCCCGGCCTGAGGATCACATCCCATGACATTCCTGACCCTGACCAACATTCAGAAGTCCTTCGGCCCGGTCAAAGTCGTCCATGACTTCAACATGGCGATCCACAAGGGAGAATTTGTCTCCTTTCTCGGGCCGTCGGGCTGCGGCAAGACGACGATCCTGCGCATGGTGGCGGGTTTCGAGACCCCGACCGGCGGCGCGATTGTCATCGATGGCCGCGACCAGTCCAGCCTGAAGCCGAACCAGCGCAATATCGGCATGGTGTTCCAGGCCTATGCGCTGTTTCCCAACATGAACGTCTTCGACAATGTCGCCTTCGGCCTCAAGATCCACGGCATGCCCAAGCCCGACATCGAGAAGCGCGTGAAGGAAATGCTGGCGCTGATCAATCTCGATCATCTCGCCGAACGCTATCCCTACCAGCTGTCGGGTGGCCAGCAGCAGCGCGTGGCGCTGGCCCGGGCGCTCGCACCGAAGCCACAGGTCCTGCTGCTCGACGAGCCGCTCTCGGCGCTGGACGCCAAGATCCGCGTGTCGCTGCGCGAGGAAATCCGCCAGATCCAGCGGCAGCTCGGCATCACCACGATCTTCGTCACCCATGACCAGGAAGAGGCCCTGTCGATCTCCGACCGGGTCGTCGTGATGAATGCCGGCCGCGCCGACCAGATCGGCACGCCCTTCGAGATCTACAACAAGCCGTCGACCCGCTTCGTCGCCTCCTTCGTCGGCACGCTGAACCTGATCGAGGCGAAGGTCGTCAATCCGCAGGACAGCACCGTCGCCATCGGCGACCTGACGATCGCCATCAAGGAGAAGATCGACGCCCCGGCGGGCAGCACGGTCCAGCTCGCCATGCGTCCGGAAGCGGGCTCGATCATGGACGGCGCCAAGGGCGACACGACGCTGCGTGGCGAGGTCGTATCCAGCCATTTCCTCGGTTCGGTCATTCGCACACGCATCAATGTCGCCGGCAACATCGTCTCCTTCGACATGTTCAACGATCCGAGCATTGCGCCGCCGTCGCTTGGCGACACAGTGGCGCTCAAGATCGATTCCGCCGATCTGCTGATCCTGCAGGCGTGACGTGGCGCGTCCTCACCGGACGCGCCACCCCTCTTGCGACCCCATTGCGCTCGACCTGGCAGCGTGGATTTTGCACGCCTGAACTGCTCCCGGGCATTCCATTTTCTTTACAAAATCATGGAACCATAGGCGGAAGCAAACAGAAGCGTGAGGATCCTGCGCATGTGGAAGCACGACAGAGATGATCTGCCGGTGGCTCCGCCCCGATTCATGGACGAGTTCATGCGGCTCAAGCGCGGCTCGGTGAACCGCCGACATTTCCTCGGGGTCACCGGGCTCGGCCTAGCCGCAGCCGTGATGGGCGCGGGCGGGAGGCCGTCTTGGCGCGAGGCGAGAGCGCAGGCGATCGGCGGCCATGTCTGCCTCAACTCCTGGCCGAACTACCATGATCCGGCGACCTTCGAGGCCTTCACCGCGGCAACCGGAACGACCGTAGATCTCACCGTCACCAACTCCAACGAGGAGATGCTGAAGAAGCTGCGCACCGGCGTGGCGGACTGGGATCTCTTCGTCCCGACCAATTACACGATTTCCACCTATGTCGAACTCGGACTGATCGACGAACTGGCGCTCGAGCGCCTCAGCCATTACAGCGCGGCCGGCCAGAATCCGCTCTTCACCGGGGCCGGCCAGATTTCCGGCCGCACCTATGCCGTGCCGAAGAACTGGGGCACGACCGGGATCGCGACCAATACCGATGAGCTCGGGACGAAGATTGCAAGCTGGGCCGATTTCTTCGCCGTCGCGATGACCGAGGCCAGCGGCCGAACCGTGATACACGACTACCAGTTGACGACGATCGGCTGCGCGCTGGTTTCGCTCGGCTATTCGTTCAATTCGGTCGAGCCTGCCGAACTCGCGGCGGCAGAAAAGCTGCTGCTCGCGGTCAAGCCGCACCTGCTGGCGATCAACAGCGACTACCAGCCCGCCATGCGCGCCGGCGATGCCTGGCTCGCCATGTGCTGGGCCAATGACGGCCAGCAATTGCACCGCGACATGCCGGAGATCGCGTTCGCACTGGGCAAGGACGGAGGCGAGATCTGGACGGACTACTTCGCCATCCCGACCGCCGCGCGGAACAAGGCGGCCGCCTACGCCCTGCTCGACTTCCTGATGGACCCGCAGATCGCTGTGAAGGAACACCTCGCCAACGGTGCGGCGACCACCGACAGCCGCGTGCTGGAACTCCTGCCGCAAGAAGTCCGGACGAACACCATCATCTATCCGGACCAGGCAGCCCTTACCGAGCTGGAGTTCGGAGCCGCCGTGACGCTGACCGATCCCGGCCGGGCAGAGCTGATGGCACGGTTCAAGGCCGCTTGACGGGCGCTGTCGGGATCAATGCCGTTTCCCCGTTTTCCGAATTGGCGTCGCAAGCTGCCGTAATCGCGCCGTGCTGGCATTGGAAGAACTGAACGTGCCGGCCCATGGCTTCATCGGCGCCTGCCGGCGCGAAGAGGTTTTGCGATTCAGCATCAAAGCCTTGCAGCCGGCGCTTGAATCAATTCGCCAACGACCTGACTCAGCCTCTGAACAGCCTGAATCGATACATCAGGCGCGCCAGATCACGACCAGGTCAAGGCCAATGGCCCCGAACCCGACGACCGCCCAGGATCCCCCATCTGTTCCATCGCGGGAGCGCGCTTTCGGAAGTGCCGCCCGACGGCCTCACACGCTCGCCCCCTTGGCCGCACGGTGTCCGCACCGAATAGCCGCTGATCCACCCGGCCACCGAAGCTTGACAGGTTTGACGTCCACCTGTACCAATCGGTAAACTCCGTCACGAAAGGTACAGACAGATGCAAGCCTTCCTCCGCCGCCATCAACCGCCCGTTGCTGCAAGCCGCTGGCTCCTCTCAGGCATCGGCGGTCTCATCGCCATCGCCCTGGCCGGGGCGCTGAGCCACTATGCCGGCACGCCGTTCCTGATGGCGCCCTTCGGTGCGACCTGCGTATTGATCTTCTCCGCGGCGGCCAGTCCTTTCTCCCAGCCAGCGAATGTCATTGGCGGCCATCTGGTCTCGACGCTGATCGGCCTCGTTCTTCGCGCCGCCCTGCCCAATGAATGGTGGGCGGTCGCGCTGGCCGTCGGGCTGTCGATCGCCGCCATGTCGGCGCTGAGGATCACCCATCCGCCGGCAGGTGCCGATCCGATCGTCGTCTTCGCCGCCGACCCGGGCTTCGAATACCTGCTCTTCCCCGTGCTGTCCGGATCGCTGTGCCTCGTTGCTGTCGGCGCGCTGTTCCACCGCGCCACCCGCACGCCCTATCCGCTGAAGGCTGGTTGACCATGGCCCGTCTCGTCGCCGAACGCCACGACGTCATTCCGCAGCTTGCCGAGATCTTCCGCGAGCAGGGTTACGAAGGAACGAGCCTGAAGATCATCACGGAGCGGACCGGGCTCGGAAAGGGAAGCCTCTACCACTTCTTTCCCGGCGGCAAGCAGGAGATGGCGGAGGCAGTGCTCGACGATGTCGACGGCTGGTTCCGCACGCATATCTTCGCACCGCTGCGCGAGACGAAGGATGCGAACGCGGCGATCGAGGCGATGTTCGCCAGCGTCGAGACCTATTTCCGCTCCGGTCAGAGGGCCTGCCTGATGGGCGTAATCGCCTCGAGCGGGGCGATGGACATCTTTGCTGAACGTGTCCAGGACTATTTCGCCGGCTGGAAACGGGACCTCGCCGCCACGTTGGCGCGTGCCGGATTTGCCGGAGACGAGGCGAGCGCCCTCGCCGAAGAAGTCCTGGCCGGCATCCAGGGCGGGCTGATCCTTGCCCGCGGACTGGAGGACACGCAGGCCTTCACGCGTGTCCTGGCACGCCTGAAAGCCCGCTGCCGGCCGCCCCTGCGGCGATAGTGGCGACGATCACGCCGCCTCTTCGCCGGGAACCGCCGGCACGTAGTTGAGCACCGGCCCGAGCCAACGCTCGATCTCCCGGATCGTCATGCCCTTGCGCGCCGCATAGTCTTCCACCTGATCGCGCTCGACCTTGGCCACGCCGAAATAATAGCTGTCCGGGTGGCCGATATAGAGGCCGGACACCGACGAGCCGGGCCACATCGCATAGCTCTCGGTGAGCTTCACGCCGGTCGCCTTCTCCGCGTCGAGCAATGCAAACAGCGTGGTCTTCTCGGTGTGGTCGGGTTGGGCCGGATAGCCGGGCGCCGGGCGGATGCCGGCATAGGCTTCGGCGGCCAGTTCGTCCGGCGTGAAGGCTTCATCGGGTGCATAGCCCCAGAATTCGCGCCGCACGCGCTCGTGCATACGCTCGGCGAAGGCCTCGGCGAAGCGGTCGGCCAGCGCCTTCACGAGGATCGAGGAATAGTCGTCATTGGCCCGCTCGAAACGTTCGGCAATGGCGATCTCCTCGAAGCCGGCCGTGACGACGAAGCCGCCGACATAGTCGGCAACGCCGCTCGCTTCCGGCGCGACGAAGTCGGACAGCGCCACGTTGGGCCGTCCGTCGCGCTTTGACAGCTGCTGGCGCAGCGTGAAGAGCGTCGCGAGCTCCTCGCCCCGGCCTTCGTCGGCATAGAGCCGAATGTCGTCGCCCACCGCATTGGCCGGCCAAAAGCCGACCACCGCCCGCGGCCGGAACCATTTCTCAGCGATGATCTTGGACAGCATGGCCTGCGCATCGGCAAACAGTTGACGTGCCGCCTCGCCCTGCTTCTCGTCCTCGAGGATCGCCGGATAGCGGCCTTTCAGCTCCCAGGTCTGGAAGAACGGCGTCCAGTCGATGTAGTGGGCGAGCTCTTCCAGATTATAGTCGTCGAAGACCTTGGTCCCAAGGAATCGCGGCTTGGCCGGCTTGTAGCTCGACCAGTCGAGCTTCACGGCGTTCTCCCGGGCCCTCGCCAATGGCAGGCGCTGCTTTTCCGCTTCGGCGCGGGCATGGGCCTCGGCCACTTTGGCATATTCGGCACGAATGCCGTCGCTGTAGGCCTGCCTGGTGTCCGGCGACAGCAGCGCCGAGACGACGCCGACGGCGCGGCTGGCATCGGTCACATAGACCGCCTGCCCTGCCTTGTACTGCGGCGCCACCTTGACGGCCGTGTGCACGCGGCTGGTGGTCGCCCCGCCGATCAGCAGTGGGATAGAAAAGCCCTGCCGCTCCATTTCCGCCGCGACATGCACCATCTCGTCGAGCGACGGCGTGATCAGGCCCGACAGCCCGATGATGTCGACCTTCTGCTCGCGCGCCACCTCGAAAATCTTCGTCGCTGGCACCATGACGCCGAGGTCGATGATCTCGTAATTGTTGCAGGCGAGCACGACGCCGACGATGTTCTTGCCGATGTCATGCACGTCGCCCTTGACGGTGGCCATCAGCACCTTCCCGGCGGCCTCGCGCTCGCCGGTCCCGCCATTGGCGCGCTTTTCCTCTTCCATATAGGGCAGCAGAACCGCCACCGCCTGCTTCATCACGCGGGCGGACTTCACCACCTGCGGCAGGAACATCTTGCCGGCGCCGAAGAGGTCGCCGACCACGTTCATGCCGGCCATCAGCGGACCTTCGATGACATGCAGCGGACGATCGGCCTTGAGCCGCGCCTCCTCCGTGTCGGCCTCGATGAACTCGGTGATGCCGTTGACCAGGGCGTGCTCCAGCCGCTTCTCGACGGGAAGATCGCGCCAGCTCATGTCCTGGGTTCGGGCCTGTTTCTCGCCGGTGCCGCGATAGCGCTCGGCGATTTCCAGCAGCCGCTCGGTGCCGTCGGCGCGGCGGTTGAGCACCACGTCCTCGCAGGCCTCGCGCAGTTCCGCGTCGATGCTTTCGTATACCGCCAGCTGTCCGGCATTGACGATGCCCATGTCCATGCCCGCCTGGATGGCGTGGTAGAGGAAGACGGCATGCATCGCCTCGCGCACCGGCTCGTTGCCGCGGAAGGAGAAGGAGAGGTTGGAAACGCCCCCGGAAATATGCACCAGCGGCATCTTCTGGCGGATCGTGCGGGCCGCCTCGATGAAGTCGACGCCGTAATTGTTGTGCTCCTCGATCCCGGTCGCGACGGCAAAGACGTTCGGGTCGAAGATGATGTCTTCCGGGGCAAAGCCGGCCTGTTCCGTCAGCAGCTTGTAGGCCCGCTCGCAGATCTCGACCTTGCGTTCATAGGTGTCGGCCTGGCCCTGCTCGTCGAAGGCCATGACGACGACGGCGGCTCCGTAGTTGCGGACCAGTTTCGCCTGCGCGATGAAGGCTGCCTCACCCTCCTTCATCGAGATCGAGTTGACGATCGCCTTGCCCTGCACGCATTTGAGCCCCGCCTCGATGATCGGGAACTTGGATGAATCGATCATCACCGGCACGCGGGCGATGTCCGGCTCGGCGGCGATCAGATTGAGGAACTCGACCATCGCCTTTTCCGAGTCGATCAGGCCTTCGTCCATGTTGATGTCGATGATCTGCGCGCCGTTCTCCACCTGGTCGCGGGCGACAACGAGGGCTGCCGAATAGTCGCCGGCGGTGATCAGCTTGCGGAACTTGGCCGAGCCGGTGACATTGGTGCGCTCGCCGACATTGACGAAGGGAATGTCCTTGGTCAGCACGAAGGGCTCGAGGCCCGAAAGCGCCATGAACGGCCGGTGTTCGGCCGGGCGGCGCGGCGCCTTGCCGGCAACCGCCTCGGCGATCGCCCGGATATGCTCCGGCGTCGAGCCGCAGCAACCGCCGACCACGTTGACCAGTCCCTCCTCGGCAAAGCCTGAAATCTGGCGCGCCATGTCCTGCGGGCTTTCGTCATACTGGCCGAATTCATTGGGCAGACCGGCATTCGGATAGGCGCAGATGAAGGTGTCGGCAACGCCCGACAGTTCCTGCAGATGCGGCCGCATGGCATCGGCGCCGAGCGCGCAGTTCAGCCCGATGGTGAACGGGTTGGCGTGGCGCACCGAATACCAGAAGGCCGACGGCGTCTGGCCCGACAGCGTGCGGCCGGAGAGATCGGTGATCGTGCCGGAGATCATCACCGGCAGGCGCACGCCCTTGGCAAGGAAGCGTTCCTCGCAGGCGAAGATCGCCGCCTTGGCATTCAGCGTGTCGAAGATCGTCTCGATCAGGATGATGTCGGCGCCGCCGTCGATCAGGCCGTCGATCTGCTCCCCATAGGCGATGCGCAGGTCGTCGAAGGAGACGGCGCGGTATCCCGGATTGTTGACGTCCGGCGAAATTGATGCGGTGCGGTTGGTCGGACCGATGGCGCCGGCGACGAAACGGCGCCGGCCATCCTCGCGCTCTGCCCGGATCGCGGCACGGCGGGCGACCAGTGCGCCGTCGCGGTTGAGGTCGTAGACCGCCTCTTCCATCTGGTAGTCGGCCTGGGCGATGCGGGTGGACGAAAAGGTGTTGGTCTCGATGATGTCGGCACCGGCCATCGCGTAGCGGAAGTGGATCTCCTCGATCGCGTCCGGCTGGCTGAGGATCAAAAGGTCGTTGTTGCCCTGCTGGTGACAGGGGCAGCCGATGAAACGAGAGCCGCGAAACGCCTCCTCGTCGAGGCCGAGCCCCTGGATCTGCGTTCCCATGGCGCCGTCGAGGATCAGGATGCGTTCGCTGGCCGCCTGCTTAAGCGCGCGCATGACCTCCGCCCCATCCCGCTTCGTGGCCTCAGAACCGAACAGCGTGTCGAGCATAGGCTACCCCTTCCTTACAAAAGACAATACAGCGAAATCACATAAAGATATGTTTATGTCAACATACGAATGACATTGTCACCTCATTTACCCTTCGCGCCGCCATCGGTGGAGGAGGTCTTCGGGCGCGGTGACAAGCGCGGCTTTTGCCGGTATGGAATTCAAACGATTAGATGCACGATGGGAGGAACGTCATGTCTGCGGTCACCACAACTTCGACCCTGGCAGAAAACTGGACCGGCCGACCCTACCACCGCAAATGGCTGCTGAACCAGGCAAACGGCCTGTTCGGCTTCTTCCAGTATGGCAGTATCAATCCGAAGGGCGGCTTCTTCGACCTCTCCCGCGACGGCAAGCCGCTGAACTCGGACAATCCGGTACGCGGCATCCATGCCAGCGCCCGCATGGTGCATTGTTTCGCCATCGGTGACCTGCTCGGCCGGCCCGGCGCGGCCGACATCGTCGATCACGGCATGCAGTTCCTGTGGAACCGCCATCGCGACGAGACCCATGGCGGCTATTTCTGGCAGGTCGACGACCAAGGCGCAGCCGATGCCTCGAAGCAGGGCTACGGCCATGCCTTCGTCCTTTTGGCTGCCTCCTCCGCCAAGATCGTCGGCCACCCCCTCGCCGACCGCATGCTGGCAGACATCACCGAGATCCTGGAAACCCGCTTCTGGGACGACAAGCACGGCGCGATCGCCGAGGAGTTCTCCGCCGACTGGCAGCCGGCGCCCGGCTATCGCGGCCAGAACTCCAACATGCATCTCACCGAAGCGCGATGGCCGCCTTCGAGGCGACCGGCGAGTGCCACTATCTCGACAAGGCGACGAGCATCGCCGACCTCCTGATCCGCCGCCGCGCCGCCGAACAGGGTTACCGCGTGCCCGAGCATTTCGACGAAGCCTGGACGCTCGACCGCATCTACTATCACCCGAACGAGATGTTCCGTCCGGCCGGCACCACGCCCGGCCACTGGCTGGAATGGGCCCGTCTGGTGTTGCAGCTCTGGGTACTCGGCGACAAAAAGCACGACTGGATGCCGGAAGCGGCGCGCGGCCTGTTCTTCCAGTCCATGTCGCTCGGCTGGGACAAGGACAGGGGCGGCTTCTTCTATACGCTCGATTGGGAAAACGTCCCCGACAAGAAGATGAAACTCTGGTGGCCACTGTGCGAGGGCGCTGCCGCCGCGCATTTCCTCAACCAGCATCTGCCGAGCGACTTCCACGAGGAAAGCTACCGCAGGATCTGGAGCTTCATCGCCAACAACAGCCTCGACCATGCTTTCGGTGGCTGGCACGAGGAACTGACCGAGGACCTGAAACCCTCCAACTCGCTTTTCCCCGGCAAGGGCGACATCTACCACGCCCTGCAGGCCTGCCTGATCCCGCTCTTTCCGGCCACCGGCAGCCTGACGCGCGTGATCGGCGAAACCGGCGGAGCGCTCTGACCGCCGCCTATTGCTTTGGCGGTTTTCCGTTCGAGCGGAAGGTCGCCGAGAACTCCACGCCTCGCGGCGTCCTGCCCTTGCAGCGGACGGTCACGGGTCCCTTGGCGATGTCGCCATGGCTGCAGGCGCCGCTCGCGGGAGCAGCCATCGGAGCGGTCGCGGAGGTTCCGTCGTTGTAGATGACCCGGTCGAGTGCATAGGTGCTCCGGTCCCCGCCCCTGGCGAAACCTGAGAAGGTCAGCATCCTGTCCTTGGCGAGCAGGAAATAGAAGCCGGTGCGTCCGTCCGCATAGCGCATGATGCCAACCTTAGAGCCGCAGCCCGCGGTGAGGTCGTCCTTGCCGGCAACGACCTCAAGGCATTGTCCTTCGAGCGCCTGGAAGCCGACGAGTGCCGGCCGTTCTGCGGCTGTAGCGAGCACCGGCGACAGAAGGAACGCGAGCGCCAACCCGCCTATCACTGTGGTCTTGCGCATCGACTCTCCCCCTCTCGTTTCGGCTGAAACTGCCTTGGCGCTCCGCGAACTTCGGGTCCCCTGGCGCCTCCGCTATTCCTGCCGCTGCTCGACCAGCGTTCCTTCGCTGATCACGTCGCTCGGGTGCAGTATGACTGGTCGCCCTCGGCCAGCCCGCCGATCAGTTCCGCCGTCTCGTCGTTCATATGGCCGATCTCGACAGCAACCTGCCTTGCCCGGCCGTCACGGATGGCGAACAGGCTCCACTGCCGGCCGTCGCGGAACAGCGCACTGATCGGCACTTGCGGCGTCTCGTCGCTCTGCCAGAGGGTCAGCCGCGCATAGACCCGGAAACCGTGGCCGAGGCGCGGATCCTTGTCCTCCAGATCGAGCACCAGATTGACCCGCTGCTCCTCGATGCCAAGCGCCGAGACCTTGGTGAAGCCGGCCGGATCGATGCGCCGGACCGTGGCCGAAAGCGCCTTGTCTCCGCCCCAGTCGAAGATCTCCGCCTTGGAGCCGGGGGCGATGCGCACCGCATCCGAGGACAAGAGATCGACCGTCACCTCGAGATCCGCCGGATCGCCGATCTCGGCGATCTTGGTGCCGATCGCCACCGGCTGTTCGCTCCTGGCGAAGACCGACAGGATAACGCCGTCGACCGGTGCGGTCAGGTAGATACAGCAACTGGCCTCGGGCCTGCGGTTGGGATCCTTGGGCGGGATGAGCCGCGCCTCGGCGCTGGCAAGCTCAGCCTTGCGCAACTCGATCGCGGCCTTGGCCGAGCCGATCTGCGCCTCCAGGACCTCGACATCCGTGCTGGCCTTCTGCAGGGTGCTCTGCGCCAGGAAATTCGTCTTGGCGAGCGCCTGCGCACGCTGCAGGTTGTCGCGCGAAAACTGCAGGTCCGACTGCAGGCGCTTCAGGTCAATCTCGGCCATCGAGACCGCAGCCCGCGCGGCATCCCGCGCCGCAATCAGTTCGGCCTCGCTGCGGCTGTCGATCAGCGGCGGATCGAGCGGATGGATCGCCGCCACCACGGTAATGCCCGCCTTCACCGCGTCGCCCTCGTCGAGCACGGTGCGGGCGAGATGTCCGGCGATCGGCGACGAAACCGCATAGACTTGCCGCACCCGCGTCACGCCCTCTTGCGAGACGGTGACGCGCATGGGGCCGCGCGTCACCGCGCCGACGTCGACCAGTTGCGGTTTCTCCCTGAGCGCATAGGCAAAGCCGGCAACCATCGCGCCGACCGCCACGACACCGATGACCCGCTTGATCCATTTTCCCTGCATGGGGTTACTCCCTCGATTTCAGAACCGCGATGAGGTCGAGTTCATCGATGCGCCGGCGCACGATCAGCGCCGAAGCCAGCGATGCCCCGAGAACCACGAGGCTCGCAATGGCAAATGTCGATGCGTTGATGAAGAAGGGTATGCGGAACAGATCACTCTCGATCCCCTCCACCACCAGCCTGGCAAAGCCGTAGCCGAGCAGCCAGCCGAGCGGCTGGGCGGCGAGGATGACCACCGCGAGTTCGGTCATCAGCACGCTGGAGACCTCCGCCGGGGTAAAGCCGAGCACGCGCAGGCTCGCCAGCTCGCGCGCCCGCTCCGAGAGCTGGATGCGCGCCGAGTTGTAGATCAGGCCGAAGGCGACGATGACGGCCAGCGTCGTATAGACGATCTGGATCATCACGATGTTCTCCTCGATGGTCGCCCGGAAGCGCTCGCGCGACAGCCCGATCAGCATGACGAAAGCCAGCGCGGGTGTATTCTTGATCTCGGCAAAGAGGGCATCCTTCTCCAGTGCGTCGAGCGAGACGCGCGCGCCGGAAATGCGCCGCCCGTCGCCGACCAGCCGGTGCAGCGCCTCGATATGCATATAGGCGTCGATGCCGACCAGGCTCTGGCTGATGCCGGTCACCGGAACGCTCACCTTTCGGTGGTCGCGTTCGACCAGTTCGACCTCGACGCTGTCGCCGACCCTGACGCCGAGCGCCTCGGCGACGCGCCCGATCAGCAGGATGCCGCTCGGCGGCGGCGGAATGGGCCGCATCTCGGCATCCATGATGCGTCCGAGATCGGTGTCGCTGCCGACGCCGAAGATCGTCAGATCCTTCTCCTTGTTGCGGTTGCGCAGCGTCACCGAAATGGCGCGAAACGGTTCGGCGCGCATCACGCCCGGCAATTGCCGTACGGAATCGAGGGCCGCCATCGGCCTGTCCTGGTCGAAATAGAGGCTCGCATCCTGCCGCTCCATGCGGAAGAAGATCTCGTTGACCATGTAGCCGATGGCATCCGCCGAAAACATCGAAACCACCAGCAGGGCGACGGAAAAGGACACGCCGAGCGAGGTCAGGAACGAGCGGAGCGGTGCCCTGATGATCTGCCTGAAGGCCATGATGGTCAGTTGGGACACGAACTTCGGCCCGCGTCCATGCCCCTTGAACAGCGAGCGGAAGCGCAGCGGCGCAGGCGGCTGCATGGCGACGGCGGCCGGCAGAACAACGACAGCCCAGATCGCCCGGATCGCCCCGGCAAAGGCGGCCGCGACGCAAATCCCCGCGGAGATCGCATAGAGGTCGAAGCTCTCGCGGAAGATCAGGAAGGGGAAGGAGAAGAAGCGCGCATAGAGCTTGGTCATTTCGCGCCCCGTCCAGTTTCCC
>JAHRYZ010000039.1 GCA_020621905.1 Rhizobium sp. | reverse complement strand
AATCGGCCGACTGCAACAGCTTCAGGATGATGTTCTCGACGTCCTCGCCGACATAGCCGGCTTCGGTCAGCGTCGTCGCATCGGCCATGGTGAAGGGCACGTCGATGATGCGGGCCAGCGTCTGGGCAAGATAGGTCTTGCCGCAGCCGGTCGGGCCGACGAGCATGATGTTCGACTTGGCCAGCTCCACGTCACCGCCCTTGGAGGCGTGCGACAGGCGCTTGTAATGGTTGTGCACCGCGACCGAGAGGATCTTCTTGGCCTGTCTCTGGCCGATCACATATTCGTCGAGGATCTTGATGATGTCCTGCGGCGTGGGAACGCCGTCGCGGGACTTGACCATCGACGACTTGTTCTCTTCGCGGATGATGTCCATGCACAATTCGACGCATTCATCGCAGATGAACACCGTCGGTCCGGCAATCAGCTTGCGGACCTCGTGCTGGCTCTTGCCGCAGAAGGAACAATAGAGGGTATTCTTGGAGTCACCGCCGTTGCTTCCGCTGACCTTGCTCATGTCTTTATCCTTCCAGCACGCCGCTCCCCCGACCTGCGGAGGGCGGTCACTCACACCGCCGGTTCCGGCTGTCACCTGACGGCCGAAACCTTATCCGACTTGGAGGTACTTACCGATCCATTCAATCCAGTTTCAGGATCGGCGGCAACGAGAACCCCTTCAAATCGCAAGGCTACGTCACAAAACCACAACATAGCCTTAATAGGTACTAATAGCGCTTTCCTCGACCGTTTACACCCCTAAAGCCGATCACAAGCGGTTCATGGAAACCGAACCGCCTCCGGCCTGGGCTGCACTCATGCCGCAGGAACGCCCTCGTTCTCCTGACGCGACGTCAGGATCTTGTCGATCAGGCCCCAGTCCTTGGCCTCGCCCGCTTCCATGAAATGGTCACGATCGAGCGTCTGTTCAACCTCTTCGAGGCTGCGGCCCGTATGCTTCACGTAGATTTCGTTCAGGCGACGCTTCATCTTGATGATGTCGCGGGCATGACGTTCGATGTCCGAGGCCTGGCCCTGGAACCCGCCCGACGGCTGGTGAACCATGATGCGGGCGTTCGGGGTGGCAAAGCGCATGCCCTTCTCGCCGGCGGCCAAAAGCAGCGAACCCATCGAGGCGGCCTGGCCGACGCAGAGCGTCGAGACGGCCGGGCGGATGAACTGCATGGTGTCGTAGATCGCCATGCCGGCGGTGACGACGCCACCGGGGGAATTGATGTAGAGCGCGATTTCCTTCTTCGGGTTCTCGGCTTCGAGGAACAGCAGCTGCGCGCAGACCAGCGACGCCATCGTGTCTTCGACCGGACCGGTGAGGAAAATGATGCGCTCCTTCAGGAGGCGGGAAAAGATGTCATAGGAGCGCTCGCCGCGGTTCGTCTGCTCCACAACCATCGGCACCAGGGCCATGGCGGTATCAACTGGATTTCTCATGTCCGTCCTTTATCAGCCTCATCCCCAAACACTCGATGCGGCGGGAATCAAATAAAACCTGTCAATCCTACAGGTGTCCGCACCCTCGACTTCAAGACTCGCGGCTCGGTTATCCGCCATACCTCGGGCGTGGAGCAAGACGCATAAACCCGCCCCGCCCTCGCCTATGCCGTCGCGCTTAGCAGCCACAGCTATTGCGGCCGTTGGTAAATCAAATGCTAATAAATACCGCCAAGCCACGAGCCTGCGGTACGCGGGCTTTGCGTAAGGACTCGTTAAACACTCTGCCCCATCTTGCTCCAATCCTCCCGACCGCACGCAAGGCCGATCCCGTGCTCGATATCAAGACCGCGCTATTCCTGTGGGCGATGGAAGCTTCGACCCTGGCCGTGCTGCTCGCCGCCATATGGCTGCACGACCGCTCCCAGAGGCATTACGGCTTCTGGTCCCTCGGCTTTGCCGGCCACGGGCTGGGCGTCGCGCTCATCGCGGCGCGGGGTGCGATCCCGGACTGGCTGTCGATCCCCTTCGCCAACGCGGTTGCACTCTCGAGCTTCCCGTTCTGGATCGCCGGAATGCTTGCCCTTGCGAAGCGCCCTTTGGCCGGGTGGGCGGTCATCCCGGTGCTGATCTGGATCACCGGAATGCTGCTTGAGCCGATCCGGGAGCAGATCGCCTACCGGATCGTGCTCTACAACCTTTCTGCCGCCTGTGGCTTCCTCATGCTGGCCACTGTCGCCGTCCGGCACGATATCGCCGGGCAACGCCTGCGCCGTCTGCTGGCGGGGATCTGGGCCTGCCAGGCCATGATCTGCCTGGCGGTCGCGGCGATCAGCCTGGTCACGATGCCCCGGAGCCTTCAGGAGGCGCCCTTCTCGGTCATCTCCACCTTGGCCAGCGTCTTCGGTTTCATCGCCGTCATCATGATCGGCGCCAGGATCGTCATGGATCGGTCAGAACAACGCCTGCAGCACCTGATCCGCACCGATCCGCTCACCGGCGCGCTCAATCGTCGCGGCCTGGTCGAGGACTTCGCCGGCCTTGCCGTGTCCAAGACCGCTTCCGGCCGCCTGCTCGCGCTTGCCCTCTTCGACCTCGATCATTTCAAGCGGATCAACGACACCTACGGCCACCAGGCCGGCGACGCCGTGCTCATCGCCTTCGCCGGCGTTTGCCAGACCCTGATCCCCGCCGCCGGCATCTTCGGGCGCACCGGCGGAGAGGAATTCATGGCCGGCATCGCGGTCGGGGACGTGCGCGAAGCGGCACTCGTCACCGAGGCCATCCGCCAGGCATTCTCGGCCGCGCGGATCGAGACCGAAAAGGGGCCGATTTCGGCGACCGTCAGCATCGGCATCGCCACGGCGCCGGCCGCAAAGGTCGATCTCGACCAGTTGATGAGCAATGCCGACAGGGCGCTCTACAAGGCCAAGGCACGCGGGCGCAACCGCACCACGGTGCTGCGCGGCGACCGGGTGCTCACCGTTCCGGCGGAGGGCCCCGAAGGCCTGGACGCGCAGGCCGACCGCCAGGTCGCCGCCCTCAGGCGCCTGGTCGCCAAGGCATCGCCGCAAACCGGTCTGTCCAAGCCGTAATCGGCCTTTCGCCCCCCGCGCAAATTCTGTAGATCACCCCCATGACCCATCTCCCCTTCCTCACCATCGACAAGACCGCGCGCCGTGTCAGCCTCGACGGCCGTAACCCGGCCTTCTACAGCGACCCGAACCGCGTCTACGCCGCACTGCATGCTTCCTGCCCGACCTTCTACTGGGAGGAGCAGAAGCAGTGGTTCTTCACCGGCTATGACCACGTCAACGGCCTCCTGCGCGACCGCCGCTTCGGCCGGCAGATCCTGCACATCGCCACGCGGGAAGAACTGGGCATGCCGGAACCGTGCCCGCATACGCGGCACTTCGATGCGGCCGAGGCGCATTCGCTGCTGGAACTCGAACCGCCGGAACACACGCGGCTTCGCACGCTCGTCAACCGGGCCTTCGTCTCGCGCCATGTGGAGAAGATGAAGCCCGAGATCGAGACGCTGGCCAACGGGCTGATCGACGCGTTCGAAAAAGACGGCAGGACCGAACTGCTCTCCTCCTTCGCCGACGTCATTCCGGTGACGATGATCGCCCGCATGATCGGCATCCCGGAGGAGATGGGACCACAGCTGCTCAAATGGAGCCACGACTATGTCGGCATGTACATGTTCAAGCGCAATCGCGCCGACGAGGAGGCCGCCGACCGCTCCGCCAGGGAATTCGCCGACTATGTGCGCGGCATGATCGCCGAGCGTCGCGCCAATCCGCGCGACGACCTGCTGACCCACATGATCCACACCGAGCACAAGGGCCAGTTCCTCACCGAGGACGAGTTGATCTCGACGACGATCGTGCTGCTCAATGCCGGCCACGAGGCGACCGTGCACCAGATTGGAAATTCGGTGCGCATCATCCTCGAAAGCGGATTGTCGACCGCGGAGATGTTTCGTGACGAGGCGACGACGGAACGGACCGTCGAGAGAGTACGGATCTGCGCGCCGGTGCATATATTCCAGCGCTATTGCCTGGAGCCGGCCGAGATCGACGGCGTCACGTTCAAGCGCGGCGACAAGGTCAGCCTGATCCTTGCCGCCGCCAATCTCGACCCGCTGAAGTTCGCCGATCCGCTGACCTTCAAGCCGGCGCGCAACGAGGCGCCCAACCTCTCCTTCGGCGCCGGCATCCATTTCTGCATTGGCGCGCCGCTGGCGAGGCTCGAGCTCAACATCGTCCTGCCGCTACTGTTCAGGCGCCTGCCGGGTGTAAAGCTCACCGCCCAACCAAAGGTGAAGGACGTCTATCACTTCCACGGGCTGGAGCGGCTCGACCTCGAATGGTAGCCGCCGGGCTTGGCCTCGCGAAGGCCGCCCAGCGAGCCCCATCTGTCCGATCACGTCAGATCTGGGCGAGACCGCCGTCGACGGACAGTTCGACACCGTTGATGTAGCTTGCCTTCGGCGACGACAGGAAAAGGGCCGCTTCGGCGATCTCGTCGGGATGGGCCATGCGGCCGATCGGAGAGGCCGATTTCAGGTAGGCCTCGAAACCGGCGATCTGTTCCTCGTCCATTCAGGCCGTTCTCCATGATCGGCGTGCGGGTGACATGACTCGCAGTTCACGCGATGCCTCTGCCCTTCAGGTCATTGGCGAAGCTGCGGGCGAACGATCGGACCGCGGCCTGGGGTTGGGCGCTCAGCCTCTCCATGCCCTTGTTGCCGACGATGGAACCCGTGAGCACGATATTGCCTCCGTCGCGGATGACCGGCAGAAGCGCCTGCACGGTGTAGAACACACCCTTCACGTTGACGTCGAAGATGCGGTCGAAGAGCCCTTCATCGGTCGCGCCGATGTCGTTGTTCTCGGCGATGCCGGCATTGGCGAACAGGACGTCGATCTTGCGTCCGTCTGCTTCGATACGTGCCCGCAGATGTTCCAGGTCCGCGATCTTCGCCGAATCGGCGACGACCGGAACCGCCTTGTCTCCCAGCGCGAGCGGCTTGACTCTATTCTCCGTTGTTCCGTCACATAGACCGTCGCCGCGCCCGCTTCGAGGAAGAGCCTTGCCGCGGAATAGCCGATGCCGGTCGAACCGCCGGTGACAACCACAACCTTGCCGTCGAAATGCATGTCCATTTGCGTCTCCTGAGCTTCTTTGTTTCACTAATACCGTTATTCGGTATTTCGGTTTTATTGAAATATTGAAGCCTGTCAACGGAAATGATAGAGGCTGTGCATGGCCCAGTTTTTTCATCCCAGCCGTGAGGACATGTCGCTCACCGCCGTTCTCGCCGCCCTCGGGGATCCCGCCCGCATGGGGATCATGCGCAAGCTCATGCACGCCCAGGATGGACAAAACTGCGGTTCGGTCGCGCCCTGCAACGACATGCCGCGCTCGACGCTCTCCAATCACCTGCGGATCTTGCGGGAGTCCGGTCTCATCCGCACCCACAAGCAGGGCGTGGAGAACATCAACACGGTGCGCACGGACGATCTGGAGGCCCGTTTTCCCGGTCTCCTCGACAAGATCATGTCGCTTTGCCCGTTGCCCTGAGCGGGTCAGGAGGCGCTGCGGCCGTAGAAGCCAGACAGTCTTTCGAGCGTGTCCCGCATCGCCTCGCGCAGCGTGTCCGGCGCCAGCACCTCGGCCTCGGCGCCGAGCCGCAGGAATTCCGAGATGGCGTGCTGCGCCTGGCCGCAGGGCAGCGTGACGATCCACCGGTCTTCGTCCCGCTCGTCTTTCTCTGTCTCCATGCGCGCACGGACATAGGAGGGAGAGATGTGCTCCAGAAGCCTGAGGCCCCATCTCGAGACGCGCAAGGTTGCCGTGTTCGGATGCAGTTCCCTCTCCAGCCTCAGGGTGTTCTCCGTCCAGTAGCCGGCAAGATCGAAATCGCCCGGCCGCTCGAAGCGATCTTCGGTGACCACGAGATCAAGTATGCGGGCGATGCGGTAGGTGCGGACGTTTTCCTCGACCTTTGCCGCCATGTACCAGGCGCCGCCCATCAGCACGACGCCGAGAGGCTCGGCCTCACGGTTCTTCTCCGACTTCCAGGCCCGGTAGCGCATGCGGATGCGTTTGGAATTCCACACCGCATCGGCGATCGCCTGGAGGTGGAGCGGTTGCTCGTTCTCGCCGAACCAGGTCGGCGCATCGAGATGGAATTTTGCCTGCATCTTGGCCGCACTCTGGCGCAACTCCTCCGGCAGCGCCGCGGTCAGCTTCTTCTGGGCGCCGGCCATCAGCGAACCGAGGCCGAGATCGGCGGCCGCGCCCGGCAGGCCCGACAGGAACATGGCTTCCGCTTCCGCCTGCGACAGGCCGTTCAATCGCACACGGTAGCCGTCGAGCAAGCGGTAGCCGCCATCCGACCCGCGTTCGCTGTAGACCGGAATTCCGGCGAGCGAGAGCGCGTCTATGTCGCGATAGATGGTTCGGACCGAGACCTCGTTCTCCTCCGCCAGGGTCTCGGCGGTCACCAGGCCTCTGGCCTGCAGGGTGGTCAGGATGTTGATCAGCCGGCTCGCCCGCATCAGGAAATCTCCCTTTCGGATATTATCCTAAACCAACCTGACAAAAGCTGACAGGTATGGGGTGCCATCCTTCGTCCATCCATTCCACCCAACCGAAGGAGACGACCGATGACCCAGGAACCCATCACCCTCTACTACTCGCCCCAGACCCGCGCGACAGGCGCGCGCTTTCTGCTCGAGCAGCTGAAGGCGCCCTATCAGCTGCATGTGCTCAACATGAAGGCCGGCGAGCAGCGCAAGCCCGCCTATCTCGCCATCAATCCGCTCGGCAAGGTGCCGGCGATCCACCACGGCGAAGCCTTCGTCACCGAGCAGGCGGCGATCTATCTCTATCTCGCCGACCTCTTTGCCGAGGCCGGTCTTGCGCCGGCGCTCGACGACCCGGATCGCGGCGCCTATCTGCGCTGGCTGGTCTTCTACGGCAGCTGCTTCGAACCGGCGATGATCGACCGCTACCTGAAGCGCCAACCGGCCAGCCCGAACGACACGCCGTACAGCAGCTATGACGACATGCTGGCGGCGATCGAGGACGCGCTGAAGCCCGGTCCCTATTTGCTCGGCGAGAGGATGAGCGCCGCCGATCTGCTGTGGGGCACGGCGCTGCACTGGACGACGATGTTCGGGCTTGTTCCGGATCGCCCGGTATTCCGCGACTACATCGCGCGCGTGACGGCGCTTGAATCCTATCGCAAGGTGGCAGAGGAAGACGCTGCCCTTGCAGCCCGGCACCAGGCCGAGGTGGATGCAGTGGCCGGCACCGCCGCCTGACGCGGTTGTCGTCAGAATTCCCATCCAGAATCACGGCGCGCATCGGTCCCGGTGCGCGCTCTGTGCTGTCGGCTAGATGCGGATGACGTAGTCCTTGCGAGTCGTTTCAACGACTTCCCAGGTGCCGTTGAAGCCGGGCCTGAGGATCATCCGGTCGCCAGACTTCAGATGAACGGGCTTTCCGCCGTCCTCCGTGACCACGGAATGGCCTTCGAGCACGTGGAAATATTCCCACTCCTCGTAGGAGATCCGCCATTTGCCCGGGGTCGATTGCCAGATCCCGGCATATACGCCGCCCGGGGCTTCTTCGAGGTTCCATGTGGTGAAGCGCGGATTGCCGTCAATCAGCCGGTCGGCGGCGGGCGCGCCCTCCTCCGGCTCGACCGTCGAAGGATCGAAATTCAGGAAATGCGACATGCTCGCTCCTCGGCGCCGCGGCCACGCGGGCTGCGGCGCTCGTTCGGTTGACGGATCAGACCTTGGCGAGCGACTGCTCGAGATCGCCGATAATGTCTTCGGCATCCTCGATGCCGATCGACAGCCGGACCACGTCCGGACCGGCGCCGGCAGCGATCTGCTGGGCTTCGGTCAACTGGGCATGGGTGGAGGCCGGATGGATGACCAGCGAGCGGGTGTCGCCGATATTGGCGAGGTGCGAGAACAGTTGCAGTCCTTCGACCAGCGCCTTGCCGGCGGCATAACCGCCCTTGACGCCGAAGGTGAAGACGGCGCCCGCGCCCTTCGGCGAATAGCGCTTCTGCAGCGCGTGGTTCGGATCGCTGTCGAGACCGGCATAGTTCACCCAGGCGACCTTCGGATGTTGCTTCAGCCAGGTGGCGACCTTCAACGCGTTGTCGCAATGGCGCTGCATCCTGAGCGGCAGGGTCTCGATGCCGGTGAGCAGGAGGAAGGCATTCATCGGCGCGATCGCCGGGCCGAGGTCGCGCAAGCCCAGCACGCGGCAGGCGATGGCGAAGGCGAAATTGCCGAAGGTCTGGTGCAGCACGACGCCCGAATATTCCGGCCGGGGCTCGGACAGCATCGGAAACTTGCCGGAGGCCGACCAGTCGAAGGTTCCGCCGTCGACGATGATGCCGCCCATGGAATTGCCGTGGCCGCCGAGGAATTTCGTGGCGGAATGCACGACGATGTCGGCGCCGTGCTCCAGCGGGCGCAGCAGGTAGGGGCTCGCCATGGTGTTGTCGACGATCAGCGGCAGCCCGTGCTGCTTGGCCACTTCGGAAATGGCCGCGATGTCGACGAAGGTGCCGCCCGGGTTGGCAAGGCTCTCGATGAAGATGGCGCGCGTCCGGTCGTCGATCTGCGCGGCGAAGCTGTCCGGATCGGCCGGGTCGGCCCAGCGCACCTGCCAGCCGAAATTCTTGAAGGCGTGGCCGAACTGGTTGATCGAGCCGCCATAGAGCTTCTTTGCTGCAACGAAGTTGTCGCCCGGCTGCATCAGGGTGTGGAAGACCAGCATCTGGGCGGCGTGGCCCGAGGCGACGGCAAGTGCTGCCGTGCCACCTTCGAGGGCTGCGACACGCTCTTCCAGCACCGCCTGCGTCGGGTTCATGATGCGCGTGTAGATATTGCCGAACTGCTTCAGCCCGAACAGCGCTGCGGCGTGGTCGGCGTCGTTGAAGACGTAGGCCGTCGTCTGGTAGATCGGCGTGATGCGCGCGCCCGTCGCGGGATCCGGCTGGGCGCCAGCATGCACCGAGAGGGTCGCAAAACCCGGATTGTTCTTGGACATTTCTTGCCTCCACTAGAATTCTGTCGCGGCGATCATAGCGGCTCGAGCCGTGATGTCAGCCCGGTTTTTTCACCAATCGGAGACCGGTTCCGGGGTGCTTACTTTGATCGAAATCAATGCAGGCGTCGGGTCGCGGCAGCATGCTGCGAACATCATTTGGAGGTTGTCCATGAATACCGTCGTCAACGATCCGAGCCGCACCGTCCTTTCGCGCCTGGTGGACTGGTTCGCCAAGGGATGGGAAAGCAGTGCCGAGGCCGACATGATCGCGTCACTGGACCAGTTCACCATCAACAATATCGCACATGACTGCGGCATTTCGCCCGATCAGCTGATCGAGCTGCCAAGGCCGGCCCGCATGCGGCCGACGAGATGATCGAGATGATGCGGGCGCTCAACATCGATCCGGTGGAGGTCGAGTTGCGGCTGCGCAATCAGTTCCGAGACATGCAGATCACCTGCGCGCACTGCGCCTCCAAGGGCGAGTGCCGCAAGGATCTGGGCGCGCACACGGCGAGCGAGAACTTCGCCCATTATTGCGGCAATGCAAGCGATCTCAATGCGTTGCGCGCCAATCCGGAATTTCTTCTCGGCTGAGAAATCGGACGTGCCGGCCTAGAGTCCGAGGCGCGGCATTTCGATCGCCGGGCAGCGGTCCATGACGACCTTGATCCCGGCGGCCTCGGCTTCGCGCGCGGCAAGGTCGTCGCGAACGGAGAGCTGCGACCAGATGACCTTCGGGCGCGGATCAAGGGCGATCGCATCGCCGACGACTTCGTGAAGGTATTCCGAGGCGCGGAAGACGTCGACCATGTCGATCGGCACCGGGATGTCGGCCAGTGTCGCATAGGTGGCCTGGCCGAGGATTTCCTTGCCCGCCTGGCCGGGATTGACCGGAATGACGCGGTAACCCTTGGACAGCAGGAACCGCATGACGCCATAGCTCGGGCGCGCCGGATTGGGCGATGCGCCGACCAGGGCGATGGTCTTCGTGTCGCGGAGAATGCCGGAGAGATAGGCGGCTTCGTAGTGGTCGTGATCGATCTTCATGGGCGGACCTCCCGTATTTCAGTCTTTGCTTCAGGAGCGTATGATGGTCTGCCTTGCTTATGCGGGACGAGGCCGCCCGACAACAAGCAGACGCGCATAGAGGACTACAATCTCTTCCGAGGAGAAATGCCATGAAGAAGACCTTGCTTGCCGTTCTGCCGATGCTGTTCATTGCGACATCGGTCCAAGCCTTGCCGAAATACACGTCCACGCGCATGTCCTGCGACCAGGTACAGGCGACGGTGCGCCAGCACGGCGTTGTCGTGCTGACTTATCCGGCCCCCAAGGGCGGGCGCATGCTCTACGACAACTACGTCTCGAGCCGTCGCTTCTGTCGGCCTGGCGAAATTACCGAGCGGGTCGGCGTGCCCAGCGCCAACCGGTCCTATTGTCCAGTATTGAAATGCAAGCCCGACGACCGGCGCCATGGCGGCGAAGAGCCGCAGCGGAGCCCCAATGACCCGACGCGTCCCTGAGGCTCGACGGCCACGGCCCGCGCAAGGATGTCGAACAATGCGAGACGCATTTTCCATTGACTTGCGGGCGATGGGGACGACAGTCGTTCGGGCCTGCGAATCCCGCGCCGCATTCGAAGGACACGAGACATGAAGAAAATGATCTGCGTTCTGGCGGCGCTGCTGGCGGCGTCGCCGGCATTGGCGATCTCGCGCTACAACGCGCAGTCGATGACCTGTACCGCCGCGCGCCAGGCCGTCCTTAGCCAGCGTGCCGTGATCTTCCGCTTCCCCTCCAAAAGGGTTCGGGGACTAATTCTTTATGATCGCTATGTGCGCGACAACCGCCAATGCGACGCGCACGAATATGCGGCCCGAGCCTACATCCCCACCAAGGACGACGCGCGTTGCCCGGTACTGGCCTGCGAACCACTTCCCGAGGATAGCTTCGCCCGTCCACGCCGCCCCTGGATTCGCTTCTGAGGACAGGTGAACCCGCCGTTCGCGAACAAAGACACCTCAAGCGGCGTTGCGCCCCCTGCCCGGCAACGGTGGGTGGGCGCTTGAATGGCTCAGTTCGTAGACAAGCGGGTATTCGGTCACCAGCGCGCGGTCCATCACGACCTTGATGCCGGCAGCCTCGGCTCGGGCGGCCGCGGCATCGTCACGCACGCCGAGCTGGCCCCAGATCGCCATGGGCAGATGCGGCAGGTGCAGCACCTCGTCCACCACCTCGGAAAAATGTTCGGAGCGGCGGAACACGTCGACGAGATCGATCGGTTCCGGAATGTCGTCGAGCCTGGCATAGATCGTCTGGCCGAGGATCTTTTCGCCGGCATGCGCCGGGTTGACCGGATAGACATGATAGCCCTTGCCGAGCAGGAAACCGGTCACCCAGTGGCTCGGCCGGTTGTCCTTCAGAGAAGCCCCGACAATCGCGATTGTGCTCGCCGATCCCAGTATGCCGGCAAGATAGGCATCGGAATAGGTGTCGTGCTTCATGGCGTCCTCCTTGCGGCCAAGCCGCGTGCGGCGAACCCCGCCCTTCGTTCCCATCCGAACTATATGAGCAGCCCCTTAATCATTAATGCCCGGAATGGGACAAATGCGAGTGATTGCACAATGGCGCCCGAAGGGAACCTATTCGGGCAGCACGACATGCCCCTGCTCGTCCAGGGGGAAGAAGGGATTGTGGGCCACTTCCCACAAATGCCCGTCGGGGTCGGCGAAGTAACCGGAATAGCCGCCCCACGAGACCTTCTCCGGCGCCTTGACGAGCGTTGCGCCGCACGAGACGGCAAACTTGATCACCGCATCGACGCCGGTCGGGCTCGATACGTTGTGGGCAAGCGTCACGCCGGAGAAACCGGGGCCCGTATCGGCGACCTCGGCATCCTTGGCCAGGGCCCCACGCCCGAACAGCGCGAGAACGGTCCCCTTCATCTGGATGAAGGTCACGCTTTCCTGTGAGGCCGAGGATTTCTTCCAGCCCAGCCGTTCGTAAAAGGCAGTGCTGGTGGCCACGTCGGCGACGCCAAGGGTAACGATCGATATGCGCCGTTCGAGCGACATGGTCCCACTCCTGAATATTGAGTCGAAATTCCGTTTTGTTCTTCTTATGTTTACTTTTCATTCACGTCAATATTAGGGTAAGCTCATGGTTGTAAAAGCTAAAACTACAATCATTTTAATATGTAACTAACGACCCGAGGCGAGAAGTGGCCTCGCCTCCCGTGCGCGGAACAGGGCTCATTCTCCCGTCCAGGTCGGGTGACGTTTGTCGAGGAAGGCGCCGATCCCCTCCGCCGCGTCGCGGGCCAGCATGTTCTCGACCATGACGCGGGCGGCGTAGTCGTAGGCCTCCTCAAGTGGCATTTCGATCTGCCGATAGAAGGCTTCCTTGCCGATCTTCAGGGTCAAAGGCGATTTGGATGCGATGACGGCCGCGTATTTGTCGACGACCTGGGAGAGATATTGTTTAGGCACGATGCGATTGACGAGCCCGAAATCCTTGGCCGTCGACGCATCGATCGTCTCGCCGGTCAACAGCATTTCCATGGCCTGCTTGCGGTGCGCGGCGCGGCTGACGGCGACCATGGGGGTCGAACAGAACAGACCGATATTGACGCCAGGCGTGCAGAAGGCCGAGGTGTCCGTGCAGATCGCCAGATCGCAGGACGCGACCAGCTGGCAACCGGCCGCGGTCGCAAGCCCATCGACCTCGGCAATCACCGGCTTCGGCAGATGGGTGATCGCCAGCATCAGGTCGGCGCAGAGGCGCATGGTCTTCTCGAAAAAATCCCTGCCGCGATCCGGGTCGGCCCGGTGGGCGGTCATTTCCTTCAGGTCATGACCGGCGGAAAACAGCTTGCCGGCTGCCGACAGCACGACGACGCGCACGTCGGGATCCTCCCCCGCCGCGGCAAGCTCGGCCAGCAGCGCCTCCATCAGCGCGATGGATAGGGCATTGGCCGGCGGATTGTTGAGCGTGAGGCGCAGGACGCCCTTGTCGCGCGACGACAGCACCGGCCCCACCCCGCTGTCGCCACCATCCTTCTTGAACGACACAACCTCCGCCATCACCGATCTCCCTTGGCGTTTGCACTTGGGCCAAAGCCTGCCATAAAACGCTCACCCTTTGAAAGCCCATTCGAATAGAGAACTTGCCCCATGCAGCCGATCATGAGCGCCCACGAGATCAATGCCTTTCTCGAGACGGACTTTCCGCAGATCCATACCGACGGACGCGTCTTTCATGTGACCAAGGTCTCGCCTGGCAGCATCACGATGACCTTCGATCCGTCAGAGCGGCATCTGCGTCCCGGCGGCACCGTGTCGGGTCCGGCGATGTTCGCTTTGGCCGATGTCGCAGCCTATGCGGCGGTGCTGGCCCATATCGGACCGGTGGCGCTGGCCGTCACCACCAGTCTCAACATCAATTTCCTGCGCCTGCCCAAGCCGCAGCTCATCTTCTGCGAATGCCGGGTACTGAAACTCGGCAAGCGGCTCGCCGTGATCGACGCGCTGCTGCTCCAGGACGGAGGCGACGGCCCGATCGCCCAGGCAACCGCCACCTATTCGATTCCGCCGCGCTGAGCGGTACGGCGCGCTGTTTGGCAAAAAACAAGGTCGCAGGGCGCCATGAAAGGCATAGCAATTGTGCGGTAAAATATTACCACATAGCCAAGCCATTGTTTTTATGCAACTATTCAGAACAGAACCCAAGCCGGCCGCTCTTGACCGCAAAAAGCCCCCGGCTTATACAACGCCCAGTCTGCGGGCCTTCGGGACCGCTTTCTGTTTCGTGCGTTATGGCGCCCGAAATCAAGCAACAAGAAACGCCCGGCGCGCCTCGGCAAGCTGGGTCCCAAACGGAAAGTATCACTCATGTCTACCTTCGTTCAGAAGCCTGCAGAGGTGGAGAAGAAGTGGATCATCATCGACGCCGAAGGCCTCGTTGTTGGTCGCCTCGCCTCCCTCATCGCCATGCGCCTGCGTGGCAAGCACAAGGCCACCTACACCCCCCACGTTGACGACGGCGACAACGTCATCGTCATCAATGCCGAGAAGGTCGCACTGACCGGCAAGAAGTACTCCGACAAGAAGTACTACTGGCACACCGGTTATCCGGGCGGCATCAAGGAGCGCACCGCGCGCCAGATCATCGAAGGCCGCTTCCCGGAGCGCGTTCTCGAGAAGGCCGTCGAGCGCATGATTCCGCGTGGCCCGCTCGGCCGTCGCCAGATGAAGAACCTGCGCGTCTACGCCGGTTCGAACCATCCCCATGAAGCCCAGCAGCCGGTCGCAATCGACGTGGCTTCGCTGAACAGCAAGAACGTAAGGAGCGCCTGATAATGGCTGACCTCTCTTCCCTGAAGGATCTCGGCACGGCCGCTCCGGAAGCCTCTGCTCCGGTTCACGTCCGCAAGGTCGACGCCCAAGGCCGCTCCTACGCGACCGGCAAGCGCAAGAACGCCGTTGCCCGCGTCTGGGTCAAGCCGGGCTCCGGCAAGATCATCATCAACGGCCGTGACTACACGACCTATTTCGCCCGCCCGGTCCTGCAGATGATCCTGCAGCAGCCGATCGTCGCCGCTGCGCGCACCGGCCAGTTCGACATCGTTGCAACCGTCGCCGGCGGTGGTCTTTCCGGCCAGGCCGGCGCCGTGCGCCACGGTCTTTCCAAGGCCCTCACCTACTTCGAGCCGGGCCTGCGCGCCGTGCTCAAGAAGGGTGGCTTCCTGACCCGCGACAGCCGCGTCGTCGAACGCAAGAAGTACGGCAAGGCCAAGGCCCGTCGTTCGTTCCAGTTCTCCAAGCGTTAATCGCTTCCGGATTTCGGATTTCAGGAAAGGCGGGGCTTCGGCTCCGCCTTTTTCGTTTGTGCTGCCTGCGGTCGCCGGAAGAAAGCTCTGGCGTTCGCTCCTCCCGCCCCTAATATCTGCAGCACACGGCAACGCCCCCTTCGAGAGATTCCATGGTCAGCAAATCCATCGACAACGCCTTCACCGCCAGAACCATTCGCGGCGCGGCCACCGACCCGACCTATGCCGGCGCCCTCTCCTTCATGCGGAGGAAGTATTCCAAGACGTTGAAAGACGTCGACGCGGTCGTGCTCGGCATTCCCTTCGATGCCGCCGTCTCCAACCGCCCCGGCGCACGCTTCGGGCCGCAGGCGATCCGCCGGGCGTCGGCGATTTTCGACAACGATCCGCAGTACCCCTTCGCGCGCGACCTGTTCGAGCGGATGGCGGTCATCGACTACGGCGACGTGCTGCTCGACTACGGCAATCACCAGAAGACCCCTGCCCTGATCGAGAAAGAAGCCGCGAAGATCATCGCCTCGGGCGCCTATCTGCTCGGGCTCGGCGGCGATCATTTTGTCACCTGGCCGCTCCTGAAGGCGCACGCCGCCAAGCATGGGCCGCTGGCGCTCGTCCATTTCGACGCCCACCAGGACACGTGGGACGACGACGGAAAGCGGATCGACCACGGCTCCTTCGTCTGCCGGGCGGTGCGCGAGGGCGTCATCGATCCGGTCCATTCGATCCAGGTCGGCATCCGCACGCATGCGCCGGAGGATTTCGGCATCCGGATCATCCACGGCTGGGAAGTGGAGGACACGGGCGCGCAGGTGATCGCGGACACGATCCTCGCCCATGTCGGAGATCGCTCCTGCTATGTTACCTTCGACATCGATTGCCTCGACCCTGCCTATGCGCCCGGAACGGGCACGCCGGTCGCGGGCGGGCCGTCGTCGGCGAAGATGCTCTCGGTACTGCGCAAGCTCGGCGCCCTCGACATCCGCGGCTCGGACATCGTCGAGGTGGCGCCGGCTTACGACCATGCCGACATCACCGCAATTGCTGGCGCGACGGTTGCGATGTATATGCTCGGTCTGCGCGCGGAAAAGCTTGCGACACGCGCCTGACACATTGATTCAACACACTCAGAAACAGAGTCCGAACTCTCATCCAAAGCACTGACAGGACAGGAAAAATGGCAGCGAAGATCTTCATCGACGGCGAACACGGCACCACGGGTCTGCAGATCCGCACGCGCTTGGCCGCCCGTCGCGACATCGAGCTGCTGTCGATCCCGGAATCGGAGCGGCGCAATGAGAAGATGCGCGAGGACTTGCTGAACAGCGCCGACATCGCGATCCTTTGCCTGCCGGACGACGCCTCGAAGCAGGCCTACGAAATGACGGCAGCGAACAACAACGTGCGGCTGCTCGACGCCTCGACCGCCTTCCGGGTCCATCCGGACTGGGCCTACGGCTTTGCCGAGATGGACAGGGCGCAGAAGGAGAAGATCCGGTCCGCCCGCTATGTCTCCAATCCCGGCTGCTATCCGACCGGCGCGATCGGCCTCATCCGTCCACTGAGGGCTGCCGGCATTCTGCCGGACGGCTATCCGGTGACGGTGAATGCCGTGTCCGGTTATACCGGCGGCGGCAAGCAGATGATCGCGCAGATGGAAGACCAGAGGCGTCCCGACGCGATCACCGCCAACAATTTCCTCTACGGGCTGACGCTGAAGCACAAGCACGTACCGGAGATGAAGGTTCACGGTCTTCTCGACCGCGCGCCGCTCTTCTCGCCGTCCGTCGGCCGCTTCGCCCAGGGCATGATCGTCCAGGTGCCACTCTTCCTCGACGGCCTGAAGGAAGGAACGACAATCGGGACAATTCACGCCGCCCTCGTCGCCCACTATACCGGCCAGAACATCGTCAGCGTCGTTTCGCTCGAGGAGAGTGCGGCACTTGCCCGCGTCGACGCCGAGGAGCTGGTCAGTCAGGATACGATGAAGCTCTTCGTTTTCGGCACCCCGGGCGGTGCGCATGTCAACCTCGTCGCCCTGCTCGACAATCTCGGCAAGGGCGCTTCGGGAGCTGCCGTGCAGAACATGGACCTGATGCTCTCGGCCTGATCACGGCGGAGGGCATCGCAACGACGAAAAGGAGTCTACGATGCTCGATCATGTCGGACTCTCCGTTTCGGACTATCCGAAGTCAAAGACCTTCTACGATGCCGTGATGCCGTCGATCGGCGCCTCCTGCATCATGGCGGTGACGGCGGCGGAAACCGGCGGCACCTACGAGGGCGCCGGCTACGGTTCCGCCGGCAAGCCGAGCTTCTGGATCGGCACCGGCGGGCGCAGCACGGGGCAAATCCACATCGCCTTCACCGCGCCGGACCGTGCGGCCGTCGATGCCTTCTATGCGGCAGCCATGGCGGCCGGGGCACGGGACAATGGCGGACCCGGACTGCGGCCGCACTACCATCCGGACTATTACGCAGCCTTCGTGCTCGATCCGGACGGCCATAACATCGAGGCGGTCTGCCACAAGCCGGCCTAACCGGTCCGAGCGATTACCTTAGCATTGTTCACAACACGTGCCGGCACGACGAATTGGCGTTCGAAAACGTCGAACAATTCGTCGCCGGAACGACGCATCGTCACGCCTCCTGCCGCTCGCTATATGTCATCCAGCAACGAATGAGGCGCGACATGAGCAGCGAACGTTTTCCGGTCTATTTCATCCCCCATGGCGGTGGTCCCTGGCCGTTCATGGATTTTCCGGCTGGTCCCGACGGCAAAAAGCCTTGGGGTGACCTCGATACCTTCCTGAAGGGGCTCGATGCCGAGATCGGTCGCCGCCCGAAGGCCATTCTCGTGGCCTCCGGCCACTGGGAGAGGGAGCCAGTTCCGACCGTCTCCACGGCGGCCCGGCCCGGAATGCTCTACGACTACTCCGGATTTCCGGGGGAAACCTATCGCCTGAGTTACCCGGCCCCCGGTTCCCCCGAGGTGGCGCGGCGGGCGAAGGCGCTTCTGGAGAAGGCCGGCATTCCGACCGCAGAGGATGCGACCCGCGGCTTCGACCACGGTGTCTTCGTGCCGCTGATGGTCGCCTATCCCGATGCGGACGTGCCGGTGGTGATGATTTCGCTGAAAAACTCGCTCGACGTCGAGAGCCATGTGGCGATCGGCAAGGCGCTGGAGCCGCTGCGCGACGAAGGCGTCCTGATCCTCGCCTCCGGCATGAGCTACCACAATATGCGGATGTTCTTCCGCGATACGCCTGAGCACAGGCAGCAGGCGGTCCGCTTCGACGACTGGCTGTCCGAGACGGTCGAGATGGCCGATCCGGGTGAACGCGCCGCGCGGCTCGCGACCTGGGACCGAAACCCGGACGCGCTCACCTGCCATGTGCCCGACCACGATCACCTTGTTCCGCTCTTCGTCGCGATCGGGGCGGCGGGGGCGGATGCCGGCCGGCATGTGTTCCGCGGCGAATTCCGCGGCAAGCCCTATTCGGGCTACCGCTTCGGCTGAGGCAGGAGCAGGCAGTCGTCAGTCGCGGACGGCGATCGCCACTTCCGGCGGATAGGCGCCGACAAAGCCCCGCCAGTGGGCCACCGCAAAGCCGAGCACGATCAGCGCGCCCGCCTGATGGGCGAGCGCAACATGGAGCTGCACCTGCGTAAGGAGCGTGGTGATGCCCAGCGCCGCCTGGACGGTGATCAGCAGGAAGAGCACGACCGAGCGCCGAGCGTGGGTCGTTTCCGGTGCGGCCCGCAGCGATCCGACCATGTGCGAGAGCGCCGCGACGAAGAGCACGTAGGCGCCGAGGCGGTGGACGAACTGGACCGTCTTCGGATTTTCGAAGAGATTGATCCAGGCTGGCTGCTGAATGAAGAGGTCGCCGGGGATGATCGCGCCGTCCATCAGCGGCCAGGTGTTGTAGGTGAGGCCGGCGTCGAGGCCGGCGACCAGTGCGCCGAGATATATCTGGAAGAAGGCGAGGACCGCGATCGCCGCGGCCCAGGTGCGGGAGCTCTCCATCGGCGGTTCGTCAGCGGAATGCGGCGCAAGCCCGCGCATGATCCACACGCAGCCGGAAAAGATCAGGCAGGCGATGACGAGATGGGTCGCCAGCCGGTACTGGCTGACGTCGACACGTTCGGCGAGCCCGGACGACACCATCCACCAGCCGATGAAGCCCTGGAAGGCCCCGAGTGCCAGAATGCCGAGGAGCGGACCCTTGAGCCGCCGCTCAATGCGGCCGGTCACCCAGAAGAAAAACAACGGAACGGCGAAGATCACACCGATGCCGCGCGCGATCAGCCGGTGTGCCCATTCCCACCAGAAGATCCGCTTGAAGTCGTCGACCGTCATGTCCTTGTTGATCTGCGAATACTCGGGGATCCGCTGGTAAAGGCGGAACTCCTCCTCCCACTGCTCGGCGTTGAGCGGCGGAATAACGCCGTGGATCGGCTTCCATTCGGTGATCGACAGGCCGGAATCGGTCAGCCGCGTCGCGCCGCCGACCAGTACCAGACAGAACAGCGTGAGAAGCACGACGCCCAGCCAGATGCGGATGGCCCGGCGGTTGCTTTCCAGCTGGACGATCTTGTGGCGTACGGCGGTTTGGTCGACGGTCATCGCGCTTGTCATTCGTCAATCCTTGTTTCGCCAGTTGATTTGCATGACATGGCTGTGCAAAACAAGCCCGGCTGTTTGCGGCAAGCGGTCGCGTCCCACCCATGGCAGCGAAGCGCCCGGCCGCGGAAAAGGAAGATAGACGATGCCTCTCAGGTTGCGCAAATTCATTGGCACCATCCTCATCATCTGTCTCGTCCTGCTATACGCGATTCTCGCGACGGCGATCGCATCCGCCTATCTCGGCACGTCGCCGTGGTGGGTGCATTTCCTCTACTTCCTGCTTTCCGGCCTGCTCTGGATCCTCCCGGCGATGCTGATCATCAAGTGGATGGCCGGTCCGATCCGCAAGTAAAGAGCCTGGTGCTTTACTTGTCTCCCCGGCTGTTAACCGGGCGATAACCGCATCTTGCAGTAATCCGGCAGATGCATCCGCCGCTAACCGATTTTTCCTTCTCCCTTCGCTATGGTCCGCGCAGAGTTTCGTCCGTCGGAGAAGGACTGTGCAGACATCGCCGCTGGAATTTCACAGCACCGTACGCGTGACGGCAGCCTCTGCCGGCCCTGGCGCACCTGCAAGCCTCAAGGAGGGCGGTGTGACCATGAGCCAGGATATCGAGATCCGCCTGTTCGACCGCATGGAGCCGCTGGAGGCCGAATGGCGCAGGCTTGAGGCCGATCCCGCCAACTCGCTGCACCAGGCCTATGATTGGTGCCTCGCCTGGGCGAAGACCCATCGCAATCCGCTGGCGATCGTGCTCGGGCGCCGCGCAGAGGAAACCGCCTTCATCCTGCCGCTCGAAATCGTCCGGCACAGCATGGTCAAGAGCGCCCAGTTCATCGGCGCGCGCTTCAACAACATCAATAGCGGCCTGTTCTCGTCCGGGTTCCGTGCCAGTGCAGGGGCGACCGAGGCGACCCAGATCAGCCAGGCGCTCGCCACCCTGCTCTCGGGTAAGGCCGACCTCGTCAGCCTGACCAACATCCCGCTCGAATGGCGGGGCGAACGCCATCCGCTGGCGGGCCTGCCGGCCATCGAGAACCAGAATCACGCCTTCCAATTGCCGCTGATGGCCGATTTCGAACAGACCATCGGCCAGCTGAACGCCAAGCGCACGCGCAAGAAATTCCGCAGCCAGTGCCGCAGGCTGGAGGCTTCTGGCGGGTTCGATCATGTGATCGCCCGCACGCCGAAGGAGAAAAACGCACTGCTCGATACCTTCTTCGAACAGAAGGCGATCCGCTTCAAGGCGCTTGGCATCCCGAACGTCTTCCAGGCGCCCGAAACCCAGGCTTTCTTCCGCCTGCTGCTTGAGGCCGACAGCGGCGGCCACGATACGCCGCTCGAACTGCATGCCATCCGGCTGATGGGGGAGTTCGAAGGCAGGATCGCGGCGATCGCCGGCCTGTCGCGCAAGGGCGACCACGTCATCTGCCAGTTCGGCTCAATCGACGAGAGCGTCATGGCCGATGCCAGCCCCGGCGAACTCCTGTTCTGGCTGATGATCGAACGCAGCTGCGAAGAGGGTGCGGCCCTGTTCGACTTCGGCCTCGGCGACCAGGACTACAAACGCCGCTGGTGCACGGTCGAGACGGTCCAGCACGACATCCTGCTACCCGTCAGCGCAACCGGCCACCTGGCGGCGATCGCCCAGCGCGGCGTGACGCGGGCCAAGGCCGTGATCAAGGGCAATCCGCAGCTCTATTCGGTGATCCAGCGCCTGAGGGCCCATGCCGACGAAGTACCGGTCCGCTCGACCGGCACCGACGACTGATCAGGCGGCGCTGCGCTCTGCCGCCTTGCGCTGCTTATTGCCGCCACCGCTCATCAGCACCAGATCGGAATAGCCGACCTTCTCGAAGGCGGCCATGATCTCCACCAGTTCCTGTTCGTCCGGCTTCGGCGCCGGAGAATGATCGTGGGCGCCGTTACGGCTAAGCCGTGGACGCTCTCGGCATTGGCCGGGCGCATTCCACAGAGTCCCAGAGCGTCGGCCAGCGCGTCGGCGATCATCGACAAGCGGTCTGCACCGCGCATGGCACGGCGGACGTCGGTGCCCTGGGGGCGACATCGGCGCCGGACAGGCGATCCGGGTGGATCGTCTCCGAGAACAGTGCTGCGCCACACAGTGGGTCGGTGATGCCGGGCAATCCTTGCGCGCCGCCTCCGCCAGGTCAGAAGGCGAACCGGTCATGTCGATCACCACGACCGCGGCCGCGCTCATCGGGTTCGCGGCAAGCATGACGGTGGCGGTCGATCCGTCGTCGCCGAGGGCGAGATGGCAAAGGCAATGCGTGCCTGCGAACCGATGGGTGCCGGCCACCGCTGACCGAGAACTCGTCATAGTCTTCCAGCTCCGCCTGGCTGCGGCCATGGCTCGAGCGTCTCCTCCATGGCGTCCGCCAGTTCCTCTCGGTTCGACGGAAAGCAGGCTCGCCGGGATGGTATAGGCCGCAACAGTACGCGGCGTTGAAACGGCAGCGGCGCGCTCGTTCGCAGTCTCGGCAACGAACTCGCCGCGGGCTCCTGCCCTTCCATGCGCAGGACCGACAGGGCGCAAGGCACGTCCGCTGATGATTCAGGTATGACGATGACTGCGCTCAGCACAAAGTGGCGAGCGCGGCGATGGAATCAGGATGACCTTGGGAAGCTCGCTTCATGCGGTTCGACGGCGCTGGAAAGCGCGCGCATCGGCCGGGCTTGCCCCCTTGTCGAGGCGCGTCGTCGCCTCGCGGTAGCGAGCCAGATAAGTTTCGAGCAGCTGTCTCTGGGCCGTCGCTTCGCGCTCCAGCGCCTTCAGGCCGACCTCGTCGGTGCCCGCCCGTGCGCTGTCGGCCTTGACCGTGTTCAACTGCTGGATGAGCTGCGTCTCGCGCGAACGGGCGACATTCGCGTCGTTTTCAAGCCCGGCGGCGATCTTGGTCGATTCCGAGGTGATCTGCTCGCGAATGCCGACAAGCTGCGAACGCAGGGCCTTCATCTGCGGATGGCCGTCGAGCAATGTCGTCGACAGGTCGGCAATCTTGCCGCGGATTTCCGACTCGCTGGCCTTCAGCCGCTGGATCGCCTCGTTGCCGGTGATGGCGACCAGCGTATCGGTCGACTTGCCGGCCTTGATCGCATTGCGCACGTTCTCGGCCTTGGCCTCGGCATCGGCCCGCTCGCCGCGGACCCGTGCCAGTTCGGCGGAAATATCACTCAGCTGCTGCGAGGAGAAATTCGTCGTTTCGCTGACCTGCATCAGGTCGGCATTGCCGCGGTATTCGGCGACCTTGTTTTCGGCCTCCCTCACCTTCTCGCGCAGATTGGCGATCTCCGGCTCGAGCCAGCGCGCCGCTTCGGAATTGCTGTCCAGCTTGGCACCGCTCTGCAGCGAGCGATAGACATTGGCGATGGCGTTCGGCACCGCGGCAGCGAGCTTCGGGTCCTTAGAAGTGAACTGGATGCCGATGACGCGCGACTTCTCGACCTGGTAGACCTGCAGTTTTTCCTGGAAGGCCTTCAGCACCCGTTCTTCCGGCGCCATGTCGAGCGGGTTCTTCTTCAGCCCGAGCATGACCAGGAGGTCGGACACGGCCGAGGGATTGGTGTCGGGATCGAATTCCTCCAGTTCATAGAGCTTGAGGTCGCGCGCCACCTGCTTGATCAGGTCGACCGATTGCAGGAGCTGCACCTGGCTGACGATGTTGAGTTCGTCAGACAGAGGCTCGGTCGACGCCTGGACATTGGTCTGCGTGGTGAAATTCGGTTCGCGCGGCTCGATCAGGATGCGCGCCTCGCTGCTGTATTTGGGCGACAGCATGCTGGCGCCGACGAAGGCAAGGCAACCGACAAGGGCCGTCGCCGCCAGAATGCGCGCCTTGCGGCGCCATACTGCGCGAAACAGCTGCGTAAGATCAATGTCTACGTCCTGGTGACTGTTGCCTACGCTCGACATGCCCAACTCCCGGTACAATCTCGCGGGAATGTAAAGGATCATGGTAACCCAAGCGTTAATTGGCCGCGGCGC
>JAHRYZ010000038.1 GCA_020621905.1 Rhizobium sp. | reverse complement strand
GGCCAGCGAGGCCGAGACGATCTGGATGTCGAGGATCGACATGAACATGCCGAAGACCATCGCGAAAAAGGCGATGACACGCTTCGGATCCATGCGCTCGTCGGCAACCGGCAGCGCCACGGCACCTGCCCCTGTCGTTCCCGCTGCCGCCATTGTCTCGGGCCCCCTGCGATCCGCGTTACTTGGCCACCGGCGCGGCACCTTCCGGCGCCGTGCGCGTGTCGACATCGACCACGACGCTCAAGCCCGCACGCAGATGGCCCGAATCAAGCACGTCCTGCGGAATCTCGATGCGAACGGGAACCCGCTGCACGACCTTGGTGAAATTGCCCGTGGCGTTTTCCGCCGGCAGCATGGAGAAGACCGAACCCGAAGCCGGGGCGATCGACGTCACTGTGCCCTCGATCGCCTGGTCGCCATAGGCATCGACATGGATCGCGACCTTGGAGCCGGGAACCAGCCTGGCGATCTGGGTCTCCTTGAAGTTGGCCTCGATATAGAGTTCCTGGACCGGAACCAGCGCGGCGAGGCGCTTGCCGACCGAAACGAGATCGCCCGTCTGGACCGAAAGGTTGCCGACAATGCCCTCATAGGGGGCCTTGAGCACCGTGAAGGCGAGATCGCGCTCCGCCTTTTCCAGCGACAGCTCGGCCGAGCGCATGCCGGCATCGGCTTCCGCGCGCTGCGCCTTCAGCACGGCAATGCTGGCGTCAGCGGCAGCAATATTGGCGTCGGCGGCGGCAATGCTTGCCTTGGCCTGCTCGAGCTGGGTCCTGGCGCTGTCGAGATCGGCGGTCGAAACCACCTTCTGCTGCTGCAGGTCGCTGACGCGCTTGAGCGAAAGCTCGGCAAGGCTGAGCGTCGCCTGGGCCGACTGCTTCTGTGCCATGGCCTGGGCCAGAGAGGCATCCCCGCCCTTGATCTGGGCGTCGATCCGCGCGAGCGTCAGGCGCTCGACGGCGATCTGTGCCTGGGCCTGCTCGGCGGCGATCCGGTAGTCGCCGTCATCCAGCGTCACCAGCGGATCGCCGGCCTTCACGCGCTGGTTGTTCGTCACCTCGACCGCCTTCACATAACCGGAGACCTTGGGCGAGATGATCGCGATGTCGCCCTCGATATAGGCGTCTTCGGTCGAGACCATGAAGCGTCCTTCGGTCCACCAGCCGTAGCCGTACCAGGCGGCGCCGGCGAAGAGCGCGGCCAGGATCACCGGCAGCACCAGGCTGCGGCGCTTCTTGGGCGCAATCTGTTCTGCGGCGGCGGCCGGGGCAGCCTGCCGTTCCGCCGTCACGCCGGGACGCGCCTCCAGAACGGCAGAGCCGTTTTCGGCTGACTGCGCGTCGATGGCAGCGACAGAGCGGACGGCACCCGTCCTTGAGGATCCTGACATGATCAAACCATTTGTTGGCGAAAAAGGAAATCGGACTGAACCGTTCGGTTCGATTGACATAAAGGCTTTTCTATCACATATCAAGAGCCAGAAAGTCAGTACGTTTCCTATCTGACGGGATGCAGTTAATTTTCGGATAGTCCATGACCCGCAAGCCTAAAAAGGTCGAGGAGATCGCCGCGACCGACTTCCCCTACCCTGTCGTTCCCAACCGCTTTCCGGCCGGTGCGGACCCGGTCAAGCGCGGCCAGATTCTCGACGGCGCCAAACAAGTCTTCATGAAGATGGGCTTCGACGCGGCCAGCATGAACGACGTGACCCGCGAGGCCGGCGTCTCGAAAGGCACGATCTACGTCTACTTCCAGAGCAAGGAAGACCTGTTCGCCGCCCTGATCGAGCGGGAAAAGGGCCGTTTCACCGAAGCGCTGCGCGACATCCTCGCCGAGAGCAAGGATGCCGAACAGGGCCTGCGCCGCTTTGCCACCGTCTTCATCAACCAAATCGTCTCCACCGACATGATCCCGGCGATGCGGATCGTGCTCGGCGTCGTCGACCGCATGCCCGGCCTTTGCCATCGCTTCCTGTCCAATGCCCCGGCCAATGCCCGCAGCGTTTTGGAGGACTTCATCCGCCGGCAGATCGAAGAGGGTGCGCTGAAGACCGAGGATCCCGATCTCGCCGCCCGCCAGTTCATCGATCTCTCCACCGGCACCTATTTCAAGCAGCGCCTGTTCGGCGAGATGCGGCGCGACCCGACGCGCGAGGAGATCGACCGGGTGGTCGAAAGCGCCGTGCGGGTATTCCTGTGCGCCTACGGGACGCAATCCTGCTCGAAGCCGGGCTGAGGCCGTAAGGACAATCTTTTTGACCCGCTCTTTGCGCCGGCCCTTGCCCTTGCGAGGGCCTTGCTCCATTTGTTGCAGCGACCGCCAATGCAAACCGGAAAGAGCTCATGCAGGAAATCCTCCTCCTCCTTCAGGATCCCGCCGCCTGGATCGCCCTCATCACCCTCGTGGTGATGGAAGTCGTCCTCGGCATCGACAACCTCGTCTTCATTTCCATCCTGACCAACAAGCTCCCGGCAGAACAGCGTGAAAGAGCACGGCGCATCGGCATCGGCCTGGCGCTCATCATGCGCCTCGCCCTGCTCGGCACCGTCGCCTATATCGTCAAGCTGACCACACCACTGTTCGAAGCCTTCGGCCACGGGTTCTCGTGGAAGGACCTGATCCTGATCGCCGGCGGCCTGTTCCTCGTCTGGAAGGCGACCAAGGAAATCCACCACAGCGTCGATCCGGTCGACCACGACGAAGATTTCATCGCTTCTTCGAAATCGGGAACGATGACCGCCGCCATCGGCCAGATCCTGCTGCTTGACCTGGTCTTCTCGGTCGACAGCATCATCACCGCCGTCGGCATGACCGACCACCTGCCGATCATGATCGCCGCCGTGGTCATCGCCGTGGCCGTCATGCTCATCGCAGCGACTCCGCTGGCCAACTTCATTGAGAAGAACCCGACCATCGTCATGCTGGCGCTCGGCTTCCTGCTGATGATCGGCATGACCCTGATCGCTGACGGCATGGGCTTCCATGTGCCGAAGGGCTACGTCTACGCCGCCATGGCCTTCTCCGGCCTCGTCGAGGTATTGAACATGTTCGCACGGCGCAAACGACAGGCCGAGAAGGTATCGAAGACCAAGCTGCACTGAGCCGGCGACCTTCGCCGACAGGGACACATAAGAGAGGCCCGCGACCGCGTCGCGGGCCTCCATTTTTGGCGCAATGCTCTCGCGCCAGGAACAAAGCCAATGCGGCGGCATTGATAGCGACCGCCTGCCCTCTATATCTCCTCGACACAACACATCCGGAGTCCCATGACCACCGAGCAAATCCTTGCCTTCGCTGTCATCGGTGCGATGATGGTCGCCTTTCTCTGGGACCGTCTGCGCTATGACGTGGTCGCCTGCGTTACCCTGATTGTCGCCGTGGCCCTGGGTCTGGTTCCCGCCGCAGAGGCCTTCTCCGGCTTCAGCGACGACATCGTCATCATCGTCGGCAGCGCCCTTGTGGTCAGCGCCGGCGTGGCGCGGTCCGGTATCGTCGACTTCGCCATCAAGAAATTCTTCCCCTCGCTCACCTCGATCCGCGGCCAGATGCTGCTTCTGGTCGTGACGGTGACGATCCTGTCGGCCTTCATCAAGAACATCGGCGCGCTGGCGATCATGATGCCGGTCGCCTTCCAGTTTGCCCGGCGCTCCGGCACGCCGGTCTCCGCTTTCTTGATGCCGATGGCCTTTGGCGCCCTGCTCGGCGGCCTGATGACGCAGATCGGCACCTCGCCGAACATCGTCGTGTCGCGCCTGCGCGCCGAGATTACCGGCGAAGCCTTCTCCATGTTCGACTTCACCCCGGTCGGTGCGACGCTCGCCCTTGCCGGCACAATTTTCCTGATGTTCTTCTACTGGCTGGTGCCAAAGCGCGAGAACCAGACCCCCTCCCTCCAGGAAGCGCTGGAAAGCTCGACCTTCTCCACGGAGGCGACCGTCGGCAAGCAGTCGCCCTTCCTCGGCAAGTCTCTCAACCAGCTCCTGGCGATCGCGCCGGGCGAAGTCATCGCCACGGCGATCCTGCGCGGCCACACCCGCATCTCGCCATTCCCCGACATCGTGCTGAAGGAAAACGACGCGGTCCTGCTGGAGGGCACATCCGAACCCCTCGACCGCATCGTCTCCCAGGCCAAGCTTTTGCTGTCCGGCAAACCGATCGGAAAAAGCGAGACGAAGGCCAGCGGCGAGATCGCCGCGATCGAGGCAGTCATCAGCCGGACTCCGTTCATCGGCCTGTCCGCCGCAGCTCGCCTACAACACCATGGGTCAATCTCCTCGCCGTTAGCCGCAAGGGCAAGCGCATCCGCGAACGTCTAGGCCAACTGACGCTGCGCTCCGGCGATGTCGTGGTGCTGCAGGGCCAGCGCCAGGCCCTGCCCGGCCTGCTGCTCGAACTCGGCTGCCTGCCGCTTGCCGAACGCGAGATCCTGCTCGGCACCAGCCGCAGCGCGATGGTGCCGCTGGCGATCCTCGTCGCCGCCATGGGCGCCACGGCACTCGGCCTTGCCCCGGTACCCGTCGCCTTCTTCGCCGCAGCGCTGGCCATGGTCATCCTGAAAGTCATCCCGCTCAGCGAGATCTACCGCGCGGTGGACGGTCCGATCCTCGTCATGCTCGCCGCCCTTATCCCGGTCAGCGACACGCTGCGCACCACAGGGGCAAGCGAAGTGATCGCCGGCTGGCTCGGCACGGCCGCGGACGGACTGCCCGCCTATGGCGCGCTGACCCTGATCCTCGTCACGGCCATGGCGGTCACACCGTTCCTCAACAACGCCGCTACCGTGCTGGTCATGGCACCGATCGCCGCCAGCTTCGCCGCCGGTCTCGGCTACAAGCCGGACGCCTTCCTGATGGCGGTCGCCATCGGCGCCGGCTCGGACTTCCTCACCCCGATCGGCCACCAGTGCAACACGCTGGTCATGGGTCCCGGCGGCTATCGCTTCAGCGACTATCCGCGTCTCGGCCTGCCGCTGTCGATCATCATCATCGTGGTGTCGATCCCGATGCTGCTGCTCGTCTGGCCCGTTCAGTAGGAAGACCCCGAGCGTCGACACAAGGACAGGCCCGCTTAAAAGCCGGGCCTGCTTTCGTATCAGCGGTCGGATCGTCTATCCCTGGGCACCAAAAAGGAAAAGCCTGCATCGGCGGGATGCAGGCTTTCCTCGGGGCGGGAGACTAGGAACGAGCGCGGGCCGAACGGGTAAGAGGCTCGTCTGCCGTTTCGTTGGCTACGGAGAGAAACCGGAAAAATCTCCGTATTCCCCTTTTCCCGTCGCGTCCGGTTGGCACGACCTGCGCTCTGTTCACAAAACGACGGTGCCATGCTTTGGTTCCCGAGCCCCGCGATTTCCTAAAACTTGCGTTGGAACACGGCTGCCATGCCGCGCGCACCTGCAGTTTTCCTTGACGCCTGCGGCTGAATATGGCCTAAGGCCAACCGACGGAATTGACGGCATGGGCGTGTTTATAAGGCCTTTTCTCGTCTTTCCGCCCGATTGTTTTCCATTTTTTCGCTGATCCTGCGGCCACCGCTCGATCACCCCGCACGTCACTACGAGCAAGATTCCATGAGCACTTCCGGCGTCCGCGTCCGCATCGCACCCTCCCCGACCGGCGAACCCCATGTCGGCACCGCCTATATCGCGCTGTTCAATTATCTCTTCGCCAAGAAACACGGCGGCGAGTTCATTCTGCGCATCGAGGACACCGATGCGACGCGCTCCACGGCCGAGTTCGAGCAGAAGGTGCTGGATGCGCTGAAATGGACCGGCCTGAGCTGGTCGGAAGGCCCCGATGTCGGCGGCCCCTACGGCCCCTACCGCCAGTCCGAGCGCAAGGACATATACCGTCCCTTCGTCGAGCAGATGGTGCGTGACGGCCATGCCTTCCGCTGCTTCTGCACGCCCGAGCGCCTGGAAATGATGCGCGACGCCCAGCGCGCCAAGGGCCTGCCGCCGGGCTATGACGGCCACTGCCTCAACCTCAAGGCCGAGGAAGTCACCGAACGCATGGAATCCGGCGAACCGTCGGTCGTGCGCCTGAAGATTCCGACCGAAGGCTCCTGCGATTTCCACGACGGCGTCTATGGCGACGTGTCCATTCCGTGGGAAAGCGTCGACATGCAGGTCCTCCTGAAGGCCGACGGCATGCCGACCTATCACATGGCCAATGTCGTCGACGACCATCTGATGAAGATCACCCACGTCGCGCGTGGCGAGGAGTGGCTGGCCTCGGTGCCGAAGCACATCCTGATCTACAAATATCTCGGCCTCGAGCCGCCGAAGTTCATGCACCTGTCGCTGATGCGCAATGCCGACAAGTCCAAGCTGTCGAAGCGCAAGAACCCGACCTCGATCTCCTACTACTCGGCCCTCGGCTACCTGCCGGAAGCCCTGATGAACTTCCTCGGCCTGTTCTTCATCCAGATCGCCGAAGGCGAGGAACTGCTGACCATGGATGAGCTGGCGGAGAAGTTCGACCCCGACCACCTCAACAAGGCCGGCGCGATCTTCGACGTGCAGAAGCTCGACTGGCTGAACGGCCGCTGGATCCGCGAAGCTGTCGCCCGACGACTTCCTGGCCCGCGTCTTCGGCTGGGCCTCGGAGAACGATCGCCTGACGGAAGGCCTGAAGCTGGCCCAGAGCCGCATTTCCAAGCTCGGCGAACTGCCGCAGCTTTCCGGCTTCCTGCTTGCCAGCGACGTCGGCCTGACGCCCGCCTCGTTTGCCGGTCTCAAGACCTCGCCGGCCGAAACGCTGGAAATCGTCAACACGGTGGCCTTCGATCTCGAGAAGATCCTCGAATGGAATGTCGAAACGATCGAGCAGGAACTGCGCGACATCGCCGACCGCCTCGGCAAGAAGCTGCGCGTGGTCACCCCGCCGCTCTTCGTCGCCATGTCCGGCTCGGCGCGCTCGCTGCCGCTGTTCGATTCGATGGCGCTGCTCGGCCGTTCGGTCGTGCGCCAGCGCCTGAAGGTTGCAAGCCAGGTGCTGACCGCCATGGTGGGTGCCCAGAACTGACTTGAGATAGTGCCCCTCATCCGCCTGCCGGCACCTTCTCCCCGCGAGCGGGGAGAAGGCCACAAGCGGCGCCGCAGGCAGCCCCCTCTTCCCGCTTGCGAGGAGGGGCAGGGTGAGGGGCAAAGACATACGGCAGAGGCCAGAGGCCGCCACAGGAACGACACGATGACCGAACAGAAGACCGCAGCACCCGCCCTCTCCTCCGACGTGACCGAAGTCCGCGCCCAGAAGCTCGCCCTCCTGCGCCAGCAGATCGGCGACGTGTATCCGGCGCATTTCCACCGCACCATCACCAATGCGGAGCTTGCCGAGAAATATGCCGACCTGGAGCTCGACACCGAATCCGGCGATATCGTCACTGTCGCCGGCCGTGTCTACTCGTCGCGCAATTCCGGCATGTTCATGGACATCCATGACGCCTCGGGCAAGATCCAGATCTTCTCCCACAAGGACACGACGCCGGAGGAAGCCCGTGCGCTTCTGCCGATGATCGACCTCGGCGACATCATCGGCGTGACCGGTGCGGTGCGCCGCACCAAGCGCGGCGAGCTGACGATCAATGCGCATGAGATCACCATGCTCACCAAGTCGCTGCTGCCGATGCCGGAAAAATATCACGGCCTCGCCGACATCGAGACGCGCTACCGCAAGCGCCACCTCGACCTTTTGACCAACGAGGAATCCAAGCTGCGCTTCCAGCAGCGCTCGAAGATCATCTCGGGCGTGCGTCGCTTCATGGAAAACGACGGCTTCATGGAAGTCGAGACCCCCATGCTGCAGACGATCTATGGCGGCGCCACGGCCGAGCCCTTCAAGACCCACCACAATACGCTGAAGATGGACATGTTCCTGCGCATCGCGCCGGAACTCTATCTCAAGCGCACGCTGGTTTCCGGCCTGTCGGACAAGGTCTTCGAGATCAACCGCAACTTCCGCAACGAAGGCGTCTCCACCCGGCACAATCCGGAATTCACCATGATGGAGTGCTACTGGGCCTATGCCGACTACGAGGACATCATGGACCTCGTCGAGCGCATGTTCTCGGAACTGGCAATGACCATCCACGGCACCACGGAAGTGCCCTATGGCGACAAGGTTTTGTCCTTCAAGGGCCCGTTCCGCCGCATTTCCATGCCCGGCGCCGTCAAGGAAAAGACCGGCATCGACTTCCTCGCCATCAAGACCGACGAGGAGGCGCGCGCCGCCGCCCGCCATGCCGGCTTCGAGGTCGAGAAGGATTCCACCTGGGGCGAATGCCTCGCCTTCGTCTTCGAGGAAACCGTCGAGGGCGACCTCATCCAGCCGGCCCACGTCATCCACTTCCCGAAGGACATCTCGCCCTTTGCCAAGGAAGTGCCGGGCGAGCCGCGCCTGGTCGAGCGCTTCGAGACCTATGTCAACGGCTGGGAACTCGGGAATGCCTTCTCCGAACTCAACGATCCGGAAGAGCAGCGCACCCGCATGGTCGAGCAACTGACACAGGCCCATGCCCGCGGCGAAAAGGAAAAGGCCCTCGACGAGGACTTCCTCGATGCCATGGACCAGGGCATGCCGCCCGCCGGAGGCCTCGGCGTCGGCGTCGACCGCCTGATCATGGTGCTGACCAACGCGCCGTCGATCCGCGACGTCATCCTCTTCCCGGCCCGCCGCCACAAGGGCGACTGAGCGGCGCAACAAAGGGACAAGACAAACAAAGGCAACCCTCGCGGGTTGCCTTTGTTGTTTCTGGCGCCGGAACCAGGACGACCTCGCGCTGGCCGAAGGACAGGGCAAGGGTGCCGATCACCGCCTGCTCACTCCTCGGAAAATGACCACGTCACGCGCGCCTCCAGAGGCGCTGCGACTTGGCCGGAATTGTGCGAGGCCGAGCCTGCGGCCGCGACCTCGGCGACGCCGGTCCAGGCGCCGTCCCGCCCGGCGGGCTGATCGAAGAGTTCGATGACCTGCTTGCCCTCGATGAGCGGCACCGCCCTCTCGTCGGTGAACGCTCCAGGTCCCAGCGTCACCGGAACCGCGAGCTTGGCGGCGGAAAGCCGCAGGCTCATATGGCCCGTCTGCCGGTCGAGGGTGAGTTCGACGGCACAGACGGCGTCCATCAGGCCGAAATCGTCCTTGGGCAGCGTTAGGCTGCCATTGCGGGTGAAACGGTAGGCGCGGGCCGGCTCCGGCGGCGAGATATTGACGCCGCTCAGCACGTCCTCGACCACCAGCGTGCCAGACGCGCAGGTGCCGGCGCGATCGGCGGCGAAATTGCCGTAGCGGCCGGGCTGCTGGCCGGTCATCTGCAGGAAGGGATTGCCACTGCCCGTCTTGGCGAATTCCATCATCGTCCGGGCCAGGCATTGCTGGTCTTCGCCGCAGGCATCGATCTTCGCCTTCAGATCCTCCATCGCCGGCGGCAGTGCGGCGTCGGCCTTGCTCGCGGAGACGATGGGTAAACCGTCATTGCCGACATCGACGACGGCAAACGCGATTTCCAGCGTCCGCCGCGCCTCGATGGCCGCCCATTCCACACCGTTGGGAAGATCGACGCGATTCCTGCCGGAAAGTTCGATGCGGACATCGAGCCTGCCGCGCGGATTGCCGGCAAACGGGTCCTGCGCGCAGGCCATGGTAGCGGACGTCAGAAACAGGCTCGACAAGGCAAGGACAAGGCGCACGGCAACCTCCGGCAATCGCATGCACCTGTCATAGCGATCCGTGACTTTCGCGCCAACACGGCGAGGAGGGCAAAGAACTATGAGAAACTGCAAAGAGTTATGCGCGACTGCCGGCCTGTGGGGCCGGCAGGGACCGGGGCGGAATCGACCGCCCCGACGGCGACAGGTCGCTGGCACGGTGCAGCCGTGGGCGCCGGGAGCCGGCCTACCGTTCGAGGGTGAAGACGACTTCGTAGAGGCCGGGGTTTGCCACGCCGTATTTCTTGTTCTCCGCGATCAGTCCCCTGGCATTCAGTCGGTCGATGACCCGCCGGGCTGCGTCCATACTCTCCGTCTGGGCGTAGTTGACGACCCGTGTGCCATCGAGACATCGGTGAAGACTGGCCGAAATCCAGCCAGGCTCCTCGCGAGCCACCCTCGCCGCCTCGACGAGAAAGGCGACCATCGCGTCCTGCCCGCCTGGCGGAACCGTAAAGACATTGATCTGCGTAACGATGGCGGTATTCGCAAGGATGATGGGCATGTGCGTTCTCCAGGGTTGGAGGCGCGGCAGCCGGCGTCAGGACGCGAACAAGTTCAGGCACGCGTCAAGCCGCCGGTCTTCGCGCCGGTTGCTTGCCGCGGGTCCGCCGAAGGGGCGGTACGGAGCCTTCCATGGGAAGAGAACGGGCTTACCATTGCCGTCCTGGGTCCTTTTCGACAGGTCCAGACTAGCGAATGACGCCCGGAGCGGCAAGACCGTATGCCGGGCTGGTCCGACCGATCGCAATGTCAGCCCCGTGTCGGGCATTTGCCGGAATACCGGCCTCGATGCCGGCTCTCGGCCAGGGCACGCCTCAGTGGGTCGCTTCGGCGTGCTTTTCGGCATCGGCCTTGGCGCTTGCCTTCGGCGGCAGGATGTCGGAATCCTCGGCCGGCATCTCGCCTGCTCCCGGTGCGGCCGTCACGCCTTCGAGCGGTTGCGACCTCAGTTTCTCCAGCCATGCGGCGCCGGCGGATTTCGCCTTGCCTTCCGCAGCAGGCTCGGGTGCAGCTTCGTGTTCCGCAGCCGCGGCGTCTTCGGTCGGTGCGGGGTCATGCGCCGCCGGTGCCGCTGCCTCTTCCGTTTTGGCCGGAGCGGCGTCGTGGCCGGCAGCAGTGCCGTCCGGCGTCGCAGGCGCGGGCGATTCTTCATCGCTGCCAAGCACCATGCCCTTCAGCGACGAGAACCAGCCGCCGCTCTCGGCCGGTTCGACCGCCTTGGCATGAGCGTCAGCCTCGGCTGCATGGGCCACAGCTTCGTCCTGCCCGCCTTCGCCAACCGGCATTTGGTGGGCGGGAGCCGCTTCGGCGGCATGGCCCGCATCCGCGCCATGCACGTCGGTTTCAACCGGCGCAGCAGGATGGGCATCCGCAGGGGCCGCGTCATGGGCGCTCGCCGGTTCGTCGGCGGGCGCTTCCGCGTGGCCATCGGCCGGAGCGACCGCATGGTCCGCCGGAGCGGCGTCGTGACCATCGGCGGGCAACGCCTCGCCGGTTCCGGCATCAGCACCGTGGCCATCTTCGGCCGGCGCTTTCTCATCCGAGCCGAACACCATTCCGGTGACCGAATCGAGCCAGCCCTTGCTTTCCGCAGGACCCTGCTCGGGCGCTGCGGCGCCATGCGCATCGGTTGCGGCTTCCGCGCCATGCTCCGCGGCGGGTGCTTCCGCTCCGTGGCCCTCGGCAGGCGCGGCCTCTCCATGACCCTCGGCGGGCGCAACCTCTCCATGGCCGGCCGGCGCACCGTGCTCGGCAGGCGCCCCGTGCCCCTCGGGAATGACCACTTCGGGCTTGATGCAATCGGTCTTGTCGTCCAGCCGGGCGACCAGTTTCTCGATCTCCGCCTCGGGAAGGGCGATCTTCTCGCCGTAGAACAACCCTTCGGCATTCGCGAGCTTGTCGACATAGCGCGCGGTGAACACCTGGCCGTTCGCCTCCTCCGGCACGCGGCTCGGATCGGCAATGTAGACGACGTCGGCGCCGACGGCGCGGCCACGCATCGCCGAACGGTCGGTCGGCCCGTTCTTGTCGAGCACGACCACCTGCACCAGATCCGGCTTCTCACGCTCATAGAGGGTTCGCGCCACGCGAAGTGCGGTCTTGACGCGCGTCATGCCGTCGCCGGGGTCATCGGTGGTGATGTATTTCCGGACCCAGAAACGGTCCTTCTTCTTGATCGTGACGGTCTGGACCTCGGTGCATTCGAGGCCGTTCAGGTCCGCATAGGACGGACCGAGGATGACGTCGGCGCCGATGAACACGGCCGCGGCACCGGTCGCACCGCACAGGACAAGCACGCCGCCAAAGGCGAGGACGATCTTGCGAGAGATCCGGATCTTGCTGAAAAGACCCTTCACGCCATGAACTCCGACATCAATCCCGCCCCGCCGCAACACGCAATACTGACGTCGATACTTGCCACAACGGTCTTGATGAAGGTTTAATCCGCTCGCGACACTCCTCTGCACGTCGCCCGGCCTGCCGTCAGAACCTCCGATTTTTTCGTCTTTTTGCGAGCCATTCGCAAAAAGCATTGACAATCGGATTTTCCACCTTAGCTTTTAATGAGAATTATTCGCAAGAAGCCCCAGGAGTTTTCATGCTGCCCCGCATCGCCGGCTTTCTCGCTGCCGCCCTCATCCTGCTGCCGCTCCCGCTTGCCGCTGCGGAAAAGCCGAAGGTCATCACCACCTTCACCGTGATCGCCGACATTGCCCGAAACGTCGCGGGCGACATGGCCGAAGTCGACAGCATCACCAAGCCGGGTGCCGAGATCCACAACTACCAGCCGACCCCGCGCGACATCCTGAAGGCACGCGATGCCGACCTCGTGCTGTGGAACGGCCTCAACCTGGAACGCTGGTTCGAAAAATTCCTCGCCAATCTCGGCTCGGTGCCGGCCGCCGTCATCAGCGACGGCGTCCAGCCGATCAGCATTTCCGGCGGCGGCTATGACGGCAAGCCCAACCCGCATGCCTGGATGTCGCCGGACAATGCGCTGATCTATGTGGAGAACATTCGCAAGGCGCTGGCCGAAGTCGATCCCGACCATGCCGAGGCCTATGCTGCGAACGCCAAGGCCTATTCCGACCAGATCCGCGCCGAGATCGAGCCGATGAAGGCTAAGATCGCCGCCCTGCCGGCCGAAAAGCGCTGGCTGGTGACCAGCGAGGGCGCCTTCTCCTATCTCGCCCGTGATCTGGGCCTGAAGGAACTCTTCCTTTGGCCGGTCAATGCCGATGCGCAGGGCACGCCTCAGCAGGTGCGCGCCGTAATCGACGCCATACGCGAAAACCGGATCGCCGTGATCTTCTCCGAGAGCACGATCTCCGACAAGCCTGCCCGCCAGGTGGCTGAGGAGACCGGGGCTGCCTATGGCGGCGTTCTCTATGTCGACTCGCTGAGCGAGGAAGGCGGCCCGGTTCCGACCTATCTCGACCTGCTGAAGGTCACCGTCTCGACCATCGCGGAGGGGCTCGCCCGATGATCATGGGACCCAGCACCAGAACACTGCCCGAGGGCCTGACCGCCAAGAACGTGACGGTCACCTACCGCAACGGCCTGACGGCGCTCAAAGCCGCAAGCTTCTCCATCCCGAAAGGCACGATCACCGCGCTCGTCGGCGTCAACGGCGCCGGCAAGTCGACCCTGTTCAAGGCCATCATGGGTTTCGTTCCGCTCGCCGCGGGCGAAATCAGCGTGCTCGGCATGAGCGTGCGCCAGGCCCAGCGCCAGAACCTCATCGCCTATGTGCCCCAGGCCGAGGAGGTCGATTGGGACTTTCCGGTCCTGGTCGAGGACGTGGTGATGATGGGCCGCTACGGCCACATGAACTTCTTCCGCATCCCCTCGCGCACCGACCACAAGATGGTCGCCGATGCGCTGGCGCGGGTCGGAATGAGCGATTTCCGCAAGCGCCAGATCGGCGAGCTTTCCGGCGGCCAGCGCAAGCGCGTCTTCCTCGCCCGGGCACTTGCCCAGGAAGGACAGGTGATCCTGCTCGACGAACCCTTCACCGGCGTCGACGTCAACACCGAGGAGCAGATCGTCGCATTGATGCGGGACCTGCGCGCCGAAGGGCGCGTCATGCTGGTCTCGACCCACAATCTCGGCAGCGTGCCGGAATTCTGCGACCGCACCATCTTCGTCAAGGGCACGGTGATCGCGTCCGGCCCGACCGAGGAAACCTTCACCGAGGACAACCTGAAGACCGCCTTCGGCGGGGCCTTGCGCCACTTCGTTCTCGGCGGCGCCGACCTGCATGACGACGCCGATGCGCGCCAGTTGAAGGTCATCACCGACGACGAACGTCCTTTCGTCATCTACGGCAAGCCGCAGACGGGAAAAGCCGATGACAAGCCTTCTGCTTGAGCCTTTCACCTATGACTACATGCGCAACGCCATCCTGGTGAGCGCGCTGGTCGGCGGGGTCTGCGGTTTCCTCTCCGCCTATCTGATGCTGAAGGGCTGGTCGCTGATCGGCGACGCCCTCTCGCATGCCATCGTCCCGGGCGTCGCCGGCGCCTACATGCTCGGCTTGCCCTTTGCCTTCGGCGCCTTCATCTCCGGCGGGCTTGCCGCCGCCGCCATGCTCTTCCTCAACCAGCGCACGCGGCTCAAGGAAGACGCGATCATCGGCCTGATCTTCACCTCCTTCTTCGGTCTCGGCCTGTTCATGGTCTCGCTCTCGCCGGTGTCGGTGAACATCCAGACCATCGTGCTCGGCAACATTCTCGCCATCACCCCGGCCGACACGCTGCAGCTCGTCCTGATCGGCGGCGTCAGCCTCGTGGTGCTGACGGCCAAGTGGAAGGACTTCATGGTCGCCTTCTTCGACGAGAACCATGCCCGATCGATCGGCCTGCGCCCCGACCTCCTGAAAATCGTCTTCTTCACCCTGCTGGCGGGTTCGACGGTCGCCGCCCTCCAGACGGTCGGCGCCTTCCTCGTCGTCGCCATGGTCGTGACGCCAGGCGCCACCGCCTATCTCCTCACCGACCGCTTCCAGCGGCTGATCGTGCTCGCCTTCCTGATCGGCGCTGGAACGAGCTTCACCGGCGCCTATGCGAGCTATTTCCTCGACGGGGCCACGGGCGGCGTCATCGTCGTGCTGCAGACCGCACTCTTCCTGCTCGCCTTCGTCTTCGCGCCGAAGCACGGCCTCATCGCCGCCCGCCGGCGCGCGGCCGAAGCCCTGGAGCCGACGCCATGAACAACGAGACCTTCGAGCTTCTGCTTCTGCCGTTCCAGCTGCCCTTCATGCAGTCGGCCTTCGCGGTGACCCTGATGATCGCCGTTCCGATGGCGCTGCTCTCCTGCTTCCTGGTGCTCAAGGGCTGGTCGCTGATGGGCGATGCGGTGTCCCATGCCGTGCTGCCCGGCGTCGTCATCGCCTACATGGTCGGCCTGCCACTCGCCGTCGGTGCCTTCGTCGCCGGCATGATCTGCGCGCTCGCCACCGGTTATGTGAAGGAGAACAGCCGGATCAAGGAAGACACGGTGCTCGGCATCGTCTTCTCCGGCATGTTCGGCCTCGGCATCATACTCTTCGTCAAGGTCGAATCCGACGTCCATCTCGACCATATCCTGTTCGGGGACATGCTCGGCATCCTGCCCTCCGATCTCGTCGAGACCGGCCTGATCGCCCTTTCCGCAACCGCCTTCCTGGTGATCCTGCGCAAGGATCTCCTGGCCCATGCCTTCGATCCGCAGCACGCCCGCGCCATCGGCCTGCCGGTACGCCTTCTGCACTACGGCCTGCTGGCCGTCCTGTCGCTGACCGTCGTCGGCGCACTGAAGGCGGTCGGCATCATCCTCTCGGTCGCCATGCTGGTTGCGCCCGGCGCGATTGCCTTCCTGATCACCCGCCGATTCCAGACCATGCTGGTGGCCGCCGTCGTCGTCGCGGTCACAGCAACCGTGCTCGGCATCTATCTCAGCTTCCTGATCGACAGCGCACCGGCGCCGACCATCGTCCTGCTGATGACTGCGATGTTCATTCTCGCCTTCCTGCGCACCGTATGGAAGTCGCGGGACCTGCGCAGGCAGCCTCAGCCGGAGATCGACGCTTAGCCGCGCCGGAATTGCCTTGAGTCAAGTCGCTCCCTTTGGCAATCGTCTAGCGTGAACGTCACGCCTGAACGAGGACCAAGCCCGATGACATCCATGACGCTGCTGACGAAGCCGAACCGCCACCTGTTTTTCACCGGAAAGGGCGGCGTCGGCAAGACCTCGATCAGTTGCGCCACCGCGATCACGCTGGCCGACAAGGGACTGAAGGTTCTGCTGGTCAGCACCGACCCGGCCTCCAATCTCGACGAGATGCTTGGCGTGGCGCTCGGCAGCGATCCGACTCCTGTGCCGGGCGTGTCCGGCCTCTTCGCCATGAACATCGACCCGGAGACGGCGGCCGAGGACTACCGCGTCCGTGTGCTCGACCAGATGGGGCCGGCCGCCACCGACAAGGACAAGGCGACCGTGCGCGAACAGCTGTCCGGCGCCTGCACCACCGAGATCGCCGCCTTCGACGAGTTCGTCGGCCTGCTCGCCGACGAAAATCCGCAATTCGACCACATCATCTTCGACACAGCGCCGACCGGCCACACGCTCAGGCTCCTCAGCCTGCCCAAGGCCTGGACCGGTTTCCTCGAGGCCAACGAGCGCGGCGCCTCCTGCCTTGGACCGCATTCGGGCCTGAAGATGCAGGAAGATCGCTTCCGCGAGGCTCTCGACTGCCTGGGAGACCCGGCCCGCACCACCATCGTGCTGGTGACCCGCGCAGAGCGGGGCGCGATCCGCGAGGCGGCGCGCACGGCGGGAGAGCTGGCCGAACTCGGCCTCTCCAACCAGATGCTCGCGGTCAACGGCCGCCACGCCCTCCGACCCGAACGACACGGTCGCGGCCGCTTCGCCGCGGAGCAAACGGCAGCACTCGCCGAACTGCCCGCCTCCCTCGCCTCGCTGCCGCGCGACGAAGTACCGCTGAAATCCTTCGACATGGTCGGGCTCGAAGCCCTGCGCGCCCTCTTCGCCCCGAATGACGATCTCACCGGTTCCGGCGCTGGCGACCTGCCCGCCATCACCGACCTGCCGCGCCTTTCGGCGCTGGTCGACGATATCGCCGCGGGCGGCAAGGGCCTGGTGATGGTGATGGGCAAGGGCGGCGTCGGCAAGACGACGATCGCCGCCGCCGTGGCGGTCGGGCTTGCCGCGCGCGGCCATTCCGTGCACCTGACGACCACCGATCCGGCAGCGCATCTCTCCTTCGTCGTCGGCTCGGATGCCATGCCGGGCCTGGCCGTCGACCGCATCGACCCCGAGGCGGAGACCGAGCGTTATATCGACAAGATCATGACGACCGGGCTGCACTCGACGCGGACGGCAAGGCCCGGGCGCGAGGATCTGGCTTCCCTGCACCGAGGAGGTCGCCGTCTTTCACGCCTTTCCCGCGTCGTCGGCGAGGCACGCAGCAGCTTGTCGTCATCGACACGGCGCCACCGGCCATACTGCTGCTGCTGACGCGACCGCGCCTATCACTGCCAGATGACGCGGCATCTCGACGAAACGCCCCGGCCGCATGGTGACTCCGATGCGCCTGCAGGATCCACCATACGCGTCCTGCTCGTCACCCTGCCGAAACGCCGCCGGTCTCGAAGCCGGAGCGCGGAGGATCTGCGCCGCGCCAGGATCGAGCCCTATGGCTGGGTGGTCAACAAGTCGATGGCGATCACCGGCACGCGCGACCCTTTGCTACGCGCCCGGATCAAGGGCGAGGCCGCCCAGATCGAGCGGGTGAAACGCGATTTCGCCAGCCGCGTCAACGGCCTGGATTTCCGCTCGGTCGCACCCGTCGGGCTGACCGAACTACGCAAGATCGCCGACTCGGCGTGAAGGCATGGCTGGCGCTGCGTTTCCGAACGGTCTCTGCGCTCATTTTTCCGGCTGAACCGCCGCATTGCGCCTTGCCAGCACGTTCTCCCGCCAGACGGTGAACAGGCCGGCGCCGACGACGATCGCCGCGCCGATCACCATATTGGCCCGCAGCACCTCGCCGAAGACCAGGACGGCAATGCCCGAGGCCAGCACGAGCTGCAGATAGGTGATCGGCTGGACCGCCACGGCGTCGAGATTGTCATAGGCCTTGATCAGCAGATAGTGACCGGCGATGCCGGTGCAGCAGAGCAGGATCATCCATTTCCAGTCGGCCGGCGAAATCTCGGTCCAGAAGAATGGACCGGCAATCGAGAGTGCCACCGCACCGACCGTGCCGATATAGAAGAAGCTCGTCATCGGCCCGTCCACGCGGCTGACCAGCCGCGTCATCAATCCGTAGAACGCGCCGATCACGGCAGTCGAGATCGGCAAGATCACCAGCGGGCTGAACTGGTCGCCGCTCGGCGACAGGATCAGCAGAACGCCGCACAGGCCGACCCCGATCGCCGTCCAGCGCCGCCAGCCGACCTTCTCGCCGAGGATCGGCACCGACAGCAGCGCGACGATCAGCGGCCCCGAGGCGAAGATCGCCTGCGACTGGGCAAGCCCGACCTTGGCGAAGGCGGTGATGGCGATCGGAATCTGCAGGGCCAGCAGCAGGCCGCGGGCGATCTGCAGGACCGGGCGCTTGGTGGCGACCGCCGCCCTCAGCCCGCCACGTGCGCGCATGGCGAACAGGATGGCGAAGACCGCAAACGCCCAATAGCGGAACATCGCCACCAGCACCGGCGGATAAGCCATGCCGAGATGCTTGGACACTGCGTCCTGCACCGAGAATATGGTGAAGGCGATGATGGCGAAGGCGTAGCCGAGCGGCGTGGATTTCATGAAACCGGCTGACCTGGGACGGGCGGAAACGGGGGCGCCACAGGGAAAGCGGCGAATCGATCGTATACGTCTCTTGTCATTTGCAAAGTCGGAACTTTGCACAGCTGCCCTGCGACAAATGAAGCCGAAGGGCGTCTGGGCCAGCCGCAAACTGCTGCCGCTTGCCCTTGCGCCGCCGCCCATGCTCTAACGGCGCCATGGCCTTCACGCTTCGCCAGTTGCAGTATTTCATCGCCGTCGCCGAGCAGGGCTCCGTGACGCGGGCGGCGCAGAACCTGTCGATTTCGCAGTCCTCGGTCACCGAGGCGATCAAGGAACTTGAGGGCGATCTCGGCGTCGAGCTGTTCGAGCGTCATCCGCGCGGCCTGTCGATCACCCATAACGGACACCAGTTCCTGCGCCATGCCACGAAGATCCTGGGCACCGTCTCCGACGCGCGCAACGCCTTTTCCGAGACGCAGGAGAACACCGGCGGCACGCTCAATATCGGCGTCACCTCGCTGGTCGCCGGCTACGTGCTCTCCGACCTGCTCGCCCGCTATCGCCGCGCCTGCCCCGGCGTCGAGGTCTCGGCCATCGAGGACAACGGCTCCTATCTCGAGCACCTGCTGATCGGCGGCGAACTCGATGTGGCCGTCATGGTCATTTCCAACCTGCGCGACCGCCTTGCGCTGCAGGCCGAGATCCTCGAAACCTCGCCCTACCGCCTGTGGCTGCCCATGGGCCATCCGCTCGTCTCCGCCGACATCATCTCGATCGCCGACATCGCCCGCGAACCGCTGATCATGCTGACCGTCGACGAAATCGAGGAAAACACCGGCAAGCTCCTCTCGGCGCTCGGCGCCCGCCCGCACGTCGCCTTCCGCACCCGCTCGGTGGAGGCGGTGCGCAGCCTGGTGGCGACCGGCGCTGGCGTGGCGCTCCTGCCCGACCTCGTCTATCGCCCGTGGTCGCTGGAAGGCGACCGCATCGAAAGCCGCGACGTCTCCGGCGCCCTACCGGTCGTCCAGGTCGGCATGGTCTGGCGCAAGGGCTCGAGCCTGCCCCAATCGGCCCGCGATTTCGTCGGCATCGCCGAGGCGCTCAGAAGCGGGCGGGGACGGTAAGAAGCTAATTTCCTCGAATTGGTGGTTTGCCTCTGCGGCTAATATAGCGTCTGCCAGCCGGTTTCGTCCGTCGGTTCGTCAGCTAACTCGCCAAATATCCTCTAACAACTCGTAGCAGTCCAGAACGTCGTCGTCGGCCTGACCCTTGGCTACCGACATTTCCTACGTACCGTAGCGCGTTAAGCGCCTTTTCGTGTCCTGGTTTTGACTTTCCAAGGATTTCGATTCTGTCGAACAAGTCCAAGCGAGCGTTTTTCCTTCGACCCTTCTCACCTTCACGCTCAATACCGAGCTGATCGAGAAGCAATTCTACGACGATCCGCAGACGGTTTGCGCAGGCACCCGGATCAGACCACAGAAGTCCGAACGAGAGCTTGATCTGCTTAACTGCTTCAGCCCTCAACTTCCGGGGAATATTAATTATAGGCGGCGGCGGATGCATTATCTGCGGCGAGTAAGTCCTATCCGTAAACGCTACATCTTCCTGTGTAGTCTCATCATATTGATGAAATTCTCGCTCCCAGTAGTCTCCCGCGACGACGACTAGCTCCCCGCAAAAAGTTGCATTGCACTTCAGAAAACCGGAAAAGCGTCCCTGCTCCCATTCACCTTCCAAACCCTGTTCGATGCCTTGTGCCATATATTTCGGCACCACTCTGATGAAATCTTTTGCCACCATGCTGAGATTGCTTTTTCGGCACCTGGGACATGGGAAGCCTGAGAACGAGCTAAGGCTACGCTTCCAAATTTTCCGCTCCACGAGTTCCTCACTAGGCAGATTCAACCGACGTCTCAGACAGGTAGATTTAAGGTGATTTCACTGATTTGCCAGCCTGTCTCCCCCCAAGGAAATACCCTACAAAGACCACACACTCTTATACATGCCAAACCCGCCACTCGCCCCGTCGACCATTCGGAAAAACCGATAGCGACTTTCTGACAAATGAATTTGCGAATGCGGCGGTTTCGCGTCACCTTCATCGTCGGGAACAAGCGCCGCGACAAGGCGGCCCCCAACCGGGAGAAATCGCTATGAAAAAGTTATTGCAGTCCTGCACCGCAATCATTGCCGTTGCCAGCTTCGCCACCAATGCCGTCGCCCAGGAACCGCTGAAGGAACTCGGCAAGGGTGAAGGCGCGCTCTCCATCGTCGCCTGGGCCGGTTATATCGAGCGCGGCGAAACCGACAAGAATTACGACTGGGTTACCAAGTTCGAGGCCGATACCGGCTGCAAGGTCACCGTCAAGACCGCCGCGACCTCGGACGAAATGGTCGCCCTGATGAACGAAGGCGGCTTCGACCTCGTCACCGCCTCGGGCGACGCGTCGCTCCGCCTCGTCGCCGGCAAGCGCGTCCAGCCGATCAACACCGACCTCATCCCGTCCTGGAAGACCATCGACGAGCGCCTGCAGAACGCGCCCTGGCACACCAAGGACGGCGTCCACTACGGCACGCCCTATGTCTGGGGCCCGAACGTGCTGATGTACAACACCGAAGCCTTCAAGGAAGCGCCGACCAGCTGGAAGGTCGTCTTCGAGGAAATGACGCTCGCCGACGGCAAGTCCAACAAGGGCCGCGTCCAGGCCTATGACGGCCCGATCTATGTCGCCGGCAGCCCTCTGCCTGATGAAGCACAAGCGGGCTCATCAGGACTCGAAGTGGTGCAGGGACCAGTACAAGGCGGCCCTCGATTTGCTCCGCGTCCAGCGCACGCTGGTCGGCCGCTACTGGCACGACGCCATGATCCAGATCGACGACTTCAAGAACGAAGGCGTCGTGGCCTCCGGTTCCTGGCCCTTCCAGGTCAACCTGATGAAGGCCGAAGGCGCCAAGATCGCCTCCACCTTCCCGGAAGAAGGGGTGACCGGCTGGGCCGACACCACCATGCTGCACGCCGACAGCGAGCACCCGAACTGCGCCTATATGTGGATGGAGCATTCGCTCTCGCCCAAGGTCCAGGGCGACGTCTCCGCATGGTTCGGCACCGTCCCCTCCGTCCCGGCCGCCTGCAAGGGCAATGAACTGCTGACCGACGAAGGCTGCGCCGCCAACGGCTACGACAACTTCGAGAAGATCAGCTTCTGGAAGACGCCGACCTCGAAGTGCGAAAGCCAGGGCGAATGCGTGCCGTATCACCGCTGGGTGTCGGACTACATCGGCGTGATCGGCGGACGCTGATCGAAGCATATGAGGGCTCTCTGCCCCTCACCCTGACCCTCTCCCCGCAGGCGGGGAGAGGGGACTTATCCCGAAATGTCGCAGCAAACGCGCGGCAATTGAAAGATCCGCAAGGCCGAAAGGTTCGGCCTTCTCCCCGCATGCGGGGAGAAGGTGCCGGCAGGCGGATGAGGGGCCGTTTCATCCATCGGAGTACCCATGACCGCAGCCGTTGAATTCACGCAGGTGTCGCGCCATTTCGGCGCCGTCAAAGCCGTCGATGCCGTCGACCTGAAGATCGCGCCCGGCGAGTTCTTCGCCATGCTCGGGCCGTCCGGCTCCGGCAAGACGACCTGCCTGCGCCTGATCGCCGGTTTCGAACAGCCGACCTCCGGCCATATCGAGATCTTCGGCGAAACGGCCGAGGGCGTGCCGCCCTATCGCCGCCACGTCAACACGGTGTTCCAGGACTACGCCCTGTTTCCGCATCTCGACATCCTCAACAACGTCGCCTACGGGCTGATGGTCAAGGGCGTGGAGAAGTCCGAACGGCTGCAGCTCGCCGAACAGGCGCTCGACCTCGTCAAGCTGCCCGGCTATGGCGCACGCAAACCCAGCCAGCTCTCCGGCGGCCAGCGCCAGCGCGTGGCGCTCGCCCGCGCTTTGGTCAACAAGCCGAAGGTGCTGCTGCTCGACGAACCGCTCGGCGCGCTCGACCTCAAGCTGCGCGAGCAGATGCAGGAAGAGCTGAAAACCCTGCAGCGCTCGCTCGGCATCACCTTCATCTTCGTCACCCACGACCAGGGTGAGGCCCTGTCCATGGCCGACCGTGTCGCCGTGTTCAACGACGGCAAGATCGTTCAGGCCGGCACGCCGGAAGAAATCTACAACCATCCGAAGACCCGCTTCGTCGCCGATTTCGTCGGCTCCTCCAATGTGATTTCGCCCGCCGACATGAAAAAGCTCGGCGGCGAGGCGAAATGGGCGAGCCTGCGCCCCGAGGCCATCCGCCTTCTCTCCAGCGGCGGCATTTCGGCGACCGTCCGCTCGCACAGCTTCCTCGGCGCCGCCACCCGCGTCACGGTAGGAGCCGGCAACATCGTCCTGTCAGTCATGGTGCCGGCGGGCCAGCCGGTGCCGGACATCGGCGCCGCGACCGGGCTCTCCTGGCAGCCGTCCGACCTGCATTACATGGACGACGCGGCATGAGCGAGGTCGCCACCACATCGATCCTGCCGGGGCGCGGCGGCGTCATGGGGCGCCTGTCGGACCTGTTCTGGCGCCGCCCCAACCTGCTGCTCGCGCTGATGCTGGTCCCGCCGCTCCTGTGGCTCGGCATCATCTATGTCGGTTCGCTGGTCGCCCTGCTGCTGCAGAGCTTCTTTTCGATCGACGAATTCTCCGGGATGATCAACTACGAGCCGACGCTCGCCACCTATGGGCAGCTGCTCAACCCGGCCAATTTCGACATCATTCTTCGCACCGTGCTGATGGCGGCGGTCGTCACGCTCGCCTCCGCCGTGCTTGCCTTCCCGATCGCCTATTATGCCGCCCGTTACGCCACCGACAAATGGAAAGCCTTCTTCTATTTGGGCGTCATGCTGCCGCTCTGGTCGAGTTATCTCGTCAAGGTCTATGCCTGGAAGCTGATCCTTGCGAAGGAAGGTATCCTCACCTGGGCCTTCGACAAGCTGCATCTGACCTGGCTGCTCGACGCCGTCCTGGCGATCCCGGTGATCGGCGGCAATTCGCTGTCGATCAGCTATATCGGCACTTTCCTGGTGTTCGTTTACGTCTGGCTGCCGTTCATGATCCTGCCGGTCCAGGCAGCGCTCGAGCGTGTTCCCGGCAACCTGATCGAGGCGTCCGGCGATCTCGGCGCCCGGCCGAACC
>JAHRYZ010000037.1 GCA_020621905.1 Rhizobium sp. | reverse complement strand
CAGCTATCCATCGCCGGCGCCTACACTCTCGAGCGTAAGCAGACCATCCTCGACATCCTCGCCACCGTCGCCGCCTAGACGGCGAAGATGGCCCCGACTGCCGCGCCATCGCCCCGGCGCAAGGCAGCTGTTCGATAAAACTGCTGTTTCTAAAGGCGCAGGAATGCTCTAAGAACCGGCGATACTCCCACAGGCGCAATCGACGCGGATCACAAAGACCGACCATGAACGACACCTACTTCATCACCACAGCCATCGCCTATCCGAACGGCAAGCCGCATATCGGCCATGCTTACGAGCTGATCGCCACCGACGCCATGGCGCGGTTCCAGCGGCTCGACGGAAAGGACGTCTTCTTCCTCACCGGAACGGACGAGCATGGCCAGAAGATGCAGCAGACGGCGCGGGCCGAGGGCATCGCGGTCGAGGATCTCGCCAAGCGCAATTCCGACGAATTCCGCGCCATGGGCAGGATGCTGAACTCGTCGAACGACGACTTCATCCGCACCACCGAACAGCGCCACCACATCACCGTCCAGGAAGTCTGGCGCCGGATGGAGAAGAACGGCGACATCTACAAGGACAGCTATGCCGGCTGGTATTCGGTCCGCGACGAAGCCTATTACCAGGAAGAAGAAACCGAGCTGCGCGCCGACGGCGTGCGCTACGGGCCGCAGGGCACGCCGGTCGAATGGGTCGAGGAGGAAAGCTATTTCTTCCGTCTCTCGGCCTATGAGGACAAGCTGCTCAAGCTCTACGAGGACCAGCCCGATTTCATCGGCCCGAACGAGCGCCGCAACGAAGTGATCTCCTTCGTGAAATCCGGTCTCAAGGACCTGTCGATTTCGCGCACCACCTTCGACTGGGGCATCAAGGTTCCGAACGATCCCAAGCACGTCATGTATGTCTGGGTCGACGCGCTGACCAACTACATCACCGCGACCGGTTATGTCGAAGACGAAAACGGCCCGCGCGCCAAGTACTGGCCGTGCGACGTGCACATCATCGGCAAGGACATCATTCGCTTCCACGCCGTCTACTGGCCGGCCTTCCTGATGTCGGCGGGCCTGCCGCTGCCCAAGCGCGTCTTCGCGCACGGCTTCCTGCTCAACAAGGGCGAGAAGATGTCGAAGTCGCTCGGCAACGTCGTCGACCCGGTCGACCTGGTCAACCATTTCGGCCTCGACCAGGTGCGCTACTTCTTCCTGCGCGAGGTTTCGTTCGGCCATGACGGCAGCTACAGCGCCGAGGCGATCGCCACCCGTATCAATGCCGACCTCGCCAACGGCATCGGCAATCTCGCCAGCCGCTCGCTGTCGATGATCGCCAAGAACTGCGACGGCAAGATCCCGGCGCCCGGTCCGCTGACCGACGCAGACAGGGCGATGCTGGCGACCGCCGACGCCATGCTCGCCACCTGCCGCGCCGAAATGGCCGAGCAGGCCATCCACAAGGCGGTGGCCACGATCATCGGCACGGTCAACGAGGCCGACCGCTATTTCGCCGCGCAGGAACCCTGGGTGCTGCGCAAGACCGACGTGCCGCGCATGGAAACCGTGCTCTACGTCACGGCCGAAGTGGTGCGCCAGATCGCCATCCTCTTCCAGCCGATCATGCCGGCCTCGGCGGAGAAGCTGCTGGATCTGGTCGCCGCACCCGCCGACAAGCGCAACTTTGCCGCCCTTGGCGAAGCCGGCCGTCTGGTTCCCGGAACCGAGCTTCAGGCGCCGGCGCCGGTCTTCCCGCGCTATGTCGCGCCGGAAGCGGACGCGAAGGCTTGATACGTCCATGCTGATCGATACCCATTGCCATCTCGACTTCGCCGACTTCGACGCGGAACGCGACGAACTGGTCGCCCGCGCCACGCAAGCCGGCGTGGCCCAGATGGTGACGATCTCCACCCGGGTGAAGAAGCTCGATACGCTGCTGGCCCTGACGGAACGCTATCCGGGCGTCTTCTGCTCGGTCGGCACCCATCCGAACAATGCCGACGAGGAGCTGGACGTCACGGCCGACGATTTCGTGCGCCTGGCGGAAAGCCATGACAAGATCGTCGCCATCGGCGAATGCGGGCTCGACTATTTCTACGACACGCAGAAGCCGGAAGATCAGAAGACCGGCTTCCTGCGCCAGATCGAGGCCTCGCGCCGCACGCAGCTGCCGCTTGTCATCCACAGCCGCAGCGCCGACGAGGACATGGCGGCGATCCTCACCGAGGAAATGGGGAAGGGGGCCTTCCCTTTCATCCTGCACTGCTTCTCCTCCGGTGAAGCGCTGGCCAAGACCGGCATCGAGCTCGGCGGCTATGTGTCCTTCTCCGGCATCCTGACCTTCCCGAAGTCGACCGAACTGCGCGACATCGCCAAGGGCCTGCCGCTCGACCGGCTGCTGGTCGAGACCGACGCGCCTTATCTCGCGCCGAAGCGCTGGCGGGGCAAACGCAACGAGCCGTCCTATGTGGTCAACACGGCCGAGGTCCTGGCCGAGACCATGGGTGTGAGCTTTGACGAGATGGCACGGATCACCACCGACAACGCGTTTCGCCTCTTTTCCAAGATGCCGAGGCTCTGAGCATGATCTATCGCCGCCGCTTCACCATCCTCGGATGCGCGTCGTCACCGGGCGTGCCGCGCATCAACGGCGACTGGGGTGCCTGCGATCCGAACAATCCGCGCAACCGGCGCACCCGCGCCTCCTTCATGGTGCAGCAGTTCGCGCCCGACGGCGGCATGACGACGGTGATCGTCGATACCGGTCCGGACTTTCGCGAGCAGATGGTCGCCGCCAAGGTGCAGCATGTCGACGCGGCGATCTATACGCATGCCCATGCCGACCATCTGCACGGCATTGACGACCTGCGCGGCTATTTCGTCATGCAGAAGCATCGCATTCCGATCTATGCCGAGGCCGACACCATGGCGCGCATCCGTCAGGGCTTTGGCTATTGCCTGGAAACGCCGGCCGGCAGCAACTATCCGCCGATCGTCCTGCCGATCATCATCGAGGATCTTTCGCAGCCGCTGGAGATCACGGGGAAGGGCGGCACAATCCGCTTCCAGCCGCTGGTCCAGCAGCATGGCGACATTCCCTCGCTGGGGCTGAGGATCGGCGATGTCGCCTATTGCTGCGACGTCAGCGACTTCCCCGACGAGACGGTCGCCAGGATGGACGGCCTCGACGTGCTGATCATCGACGCGCTGCAATACCGGCATCATCCGAGCCATCTGTCGCTCGAACAGGCGCTCGGTTGGATCGAGCGGCTGAAGCCGCGCCGCGCCTATCTGACCCATATGCATATTCCGCTCGATTATGAGACGGTGATGGCGGAAACCCCGCCGCATGTGGAACCGGCCTATGACCAGCTCGCCTTTGAGGTCGAGGTCGAGGCTGCGGCCTGAAATGTTCGCTCCGCACATGAGAAGTGTTCGGCAAGCTGTTGATTTCGTGAATGTTCAGCGAGGAGATCTACGATGAACTGCATTTTCATCCAGGTGCGCTGCCGGCCCGGCAAGACCTATGAGGTGGCGGACCGCATCTACGAAAAGGAAGTCGTGTCCGAACTCTATTCGACCAGTGGCGAATATGACCTCCTGGCCAAGATCTACGTTCCCGACGGCCAGGACGTAGGCAAATACGTCAATGCGATCTTCGTCGACATTCCCGATGTCGACCGCACGCTGACGACGTTGACATTCCACGCATTCTGATTTTGACAGCGCCTGGTCTCAAGCCGAGTTAGGCCTATGGCTGCCATGGTCAAATGCTGCGGACACCCCGTTCCCAGTATCTGGTAAAGTTCCATAATCTATCTTATGCGATCTTTGTATGTGGCTTTGGCCAACCCCCGCTGCTGCGCCTTCCGCCCGCTATCGGCAGCTCCCCGCCATCATACAAATGGCCGTCCTGCCAGCATCTCCTCCGCCTCGTCGCGGTCCATAGCCATCACCCTTCGACCGATCTCGAAGCCGAAGCCGTTGCGGGCGAAGGCGGAAAATTCCTTCGACTGGCGCTTGTCGTCGACCTCGACGTCAGGCCGGCGGTACGGACCGAAGGCCCGCTTGCGGGCGAAGACCAGAGCCGAGAGAAAATCGTCGGTCTCTTCCAGCGCCTGCTGTACGATCTCGCGATCAACGCCCTTCTCGATCAGCTTGCGGCCGATGGCGCGCTTCGACTTGCCGCTGCGTGCCGACGAGCGCGCCCGGATCTCGGCATAGGCCGTATCGTCGAGCGCCAGCATGCTGCGGCCGAATTCCACCGCCGCCGCCGATAGCGCCTTCACCTGCGCCTCCGAAATGTCCTCGAACTTCTGCTTTGCCTTGCGCGCGATGGCGTCGGACAGCTCCCGCTCGGTCATCATCCGGCGCGACAGACGATAGAGCGCCGAATTGCGCGACCAGGCCAGCATGCGCGGCGTCGGTGTGTCGGCCGCCGGCTCTCCCTGATGTTCGTCGTCGCTCACGCTCTTCCCATTCTCGCCGATGCGCTGTCCGCCCTGGGCCCGTTCGCGGGATATCATATTCGCCGACGTTTGCGCCATCCCGGATCGCCGCGGTGGCGCTGGCCCGGCATGGAGTATGACGACGGTGCGGCCAAAGAAAAGATCCGGCAAAAAGACGACGACAGCCTAACCTTGCTCCCGACAATAATAGAAAGAAAACATGCTCTGATATTCTTTGTAAACGAATCGACAGAAGAAGTTTTCGCAAAACTGAAAGTGAACCCATGAACGAGCGCGAACAACGTGAAGTATGGGCACTGCGTCGCGCAGAAGAGATAGCCTTGCGCGAGGGCGTCGGCCTGATGCAGGCGGCCCAATGGCTCGACAAGAAGCTGACGGTTCGGACCTCCAAGCAATTGCGAAACGCGATTTGCGATTCGCTGCTCGAGGCCATGGCCATGCCGCGCTTGCCCTCCCCGCAGGAACAGGCCCATTTGCAAAACAAGATCGACGCCAGGCCATAGGCGCCGGCATCCCGCTTTCCTTCATTGTTCGTGATCCGGCAACGGTTTGTCGCACAGCTCCGGCATTTCCCCGGCCGCCTGGGCGGTCTATGGGTGGATCTCACGAAACGCGGGAGACAGACCAACCATGCTCGTCAACGGAAAATGGACGGCCGACTGGCAGCCGGTACAGGCGACCGACGCCAAGGGCGGCTTCGTGCGCCAGACCTCCGGCTTCCGCAACTGGGTGACCGTCGACGGGCAAGCCGGCCCGACCGGCACTGGCGGCTTCAAGGCCGAGGCGGGACGCTATCATCTCTATATCGGGTTGATATGCCCCTGGGCCTCGCGCACCCTGATCGGACGCCAGTTGAAGGGGCTCGAAGACGTGATCTCGGTATCCGTGGTGGAACCTGCCCTCACCGACTTCGGCTGGCGTTTCGGCGATTTCCCCGGCGCCGATCGCGATACGGTCAATGGCGCCACCTACCTGCACGAGATCTATATCAGGGCCGATCCAACCTATACCGGCCGCGCCACCGTGCCGGTGCTGTGGGACAGGAAGACCGGCACGATTGTCAACAACGAGTCCGCCGACATTCTGCGTATGATGAATACTGGTTTCGGGACCTTGGCAAAGAACGCCATCGACCTCTATCCGGAGACGTTGCGCGAGGAGATCGAGGCGATGAATGCCGAGATCTATCCGAAGCTCAACAACGGCGTCTATCGCGCCGGCTTCGCCACGACGCAGGTCGCCTATGAGGAAGCCTTCGCCGACGTCTTCCACATGCTCGACGCGCTGGAGGCGCGGCTGTCCGACGGACGGGCCTATCTGAGCGGCGATCAGGTGACGGAGGCCGATATCCGCCTGTTCGTCACGCTGGTGCGTTTCGACGCCGCCTATCACGGCCTGTTCAAGTGCAATCTGCGCCGGCTTGCCGACTATGCGGCGCTCTCCGCTTATATGCTGCGTTTCCTTGCCCTGCCCGGCGTGCGCGAGACGGTGAGCATTCCCCATATCAAGCATGGCTACTACTCGATCAAGGCGCTCAACCCGAACCTGATCGTGCCGATCGGCCCGGACCTGCCCGGCCTCGATCCCGTCACCGTGTCGAGGGTCTGATCATGCATGACGCAACCCGCCTCGTCGTCTTCCTCCATGGCGTCGGGAGCCGGGGTGAAGACCTCCTGCCGCTCGCGGGCCCCTTGCGCCACGCCCTGCCCGGCACGGCCTTTGCCGCGCCCGATGCGCCCTTCCCCTTTCCCTACGGCATGGGCCAGCAGTGGTTCAGCATTGCCGGCGTGACCGAGGAGAACCGGGCGGGCCGCATCGAAGCCGCACGCGCCGACTTCGATCGCGTCATTCGCGAGACCATCGAGACATACGGATTTACCGAAAAGCTCGACCGGGTCGCCTTCGTCGGCTTTTCGCAGGGCACGATCATGGCGCTCGACGCGTTGGTTTCCGGACGTTGGCCGGTCGGCGCCATCGTCGGATTCTCCGGCCGCCTCGCCTCGCCGCTTCCGCTTTCGCCGGGCCTGGCAACGCCGGTGCTGCTCGTCCATGGCGCGGCGGATTCGGTGATCCCGGCTGCCGAGACGGTCAAGGCGGCTGCCACCTTGCAGGCGCTGGGCGTTGACGTCGATAGCCGGATCCTTCCCGGTCTCGATCACACGATATCGGCGGAAGGCATTGAACTGGCAGGAGAGTTTCTCGCCGTCAGGCTCGGCGGCTAAGCGAGGTTCGCCCAACCTCTAGCCTTTAGCCGGCAAGAGATTGCAGACCACTTCGCGAAAGACCCCCTCTGGCCTGCCGGCCATCTCCCCCACAAGGGGGGAGAAGACGAGCGGTTCGCTCCTCGGTTCGACCAAAACGACGACGTTAGCCCCTCCCCCTAGTGGGGAGGGGTTGGGGAGCGCAATTGCGGACCGAATGCAGCGGAAGGCTAACAAGCGCCCTCGTCTGCCCCGCCGCCCCGTCAAACCGGATCGATGTCGCCGCGGGCCCACATTTCCATCGTCTCCGCCTTGAAGTCCTCGAAGCGGCCCTCCTCGATCGACTTGCGGATGCCCTGCATCAGTTCCTGGTAGTAGGACAGGTTGTTCCACGACAGGAGCATGCCGCCGAGCGCTTCGTTGGAGCGGACCAGGTGATGCAGATAGGCGCGGGAATAGTCGCGGCTGGCCGGGCAATTCGACTGGTCGTCGAGCGGCCGCATGTCCTCGGCGTGGCGGGCATTGCGGATATTGACCTTGCCGCGGCGGGTGAAGGCGAGGCCGTGGCGGCCGGAACGGGTCGGCATGACGCAGTCGAACATGTCGATGCCTTCGGCCACCGATTTGAGGATGTCGTCGGGCGTGCCGACGCCCATCAGGTAGCGCGGCTTTGCCGTCGGCAGCACCGGCAGCGTGATGCCGAGCATTTCCAGCATGACGTGCTGCGGCTCGCCGACCGCGAGGCCCCCGACCGCATAGCCCTTGAGATCGAGTTGCTTCAGGCCCTCGGCCGAGCGCACGCGCAGGTCCGGGATGTCGCCGCCCTGGACGATGCCGAACATCGCCTTGCCCGGCTGGTTGCCGAAGGCGACGCGGCAGCGCTCGGCCCAGCGCAGCGACATTTCCATCGCCCGCTCGATGTCCTTGGGCTCCGCCGGCAGCGCCACGCATTCGTCGAGCTGCATCTGGATGTCGCTGTCGAGCATGCCCTGGATCTCGATCGAGCGCTCCGGCGACATATGGTGGGTCGAGCCGTCGACATGGCTCTTGAAGGTCACGCCCTGCTCGTCGAGTTTCCTGAGGCCGGACAGCGACATGACCTGGAAGCCGCCCGAATCGGTGAGGATCGGGCCAGGCCAGCGGATCAGCTCGTGCAGGCCGCCGAGGCGCGCGACGCGCTCCGGGCCGGGGCGCAGCATCAGGTGATAGGTGTTGCCGAGAATGATGTCGGCGCCCCCTTCCCGCACCTGGTCGAGATACATGGCCTTGACCGTGCCGACCGTGCCGACCGGCATGAAGGCCGGCGTGCGGATCACGCCGCGCGGCATCGAGATCTCGCCGAGACGGGCCTTGCCCGACGTGGCCTTGAGGGTGAACTGGAAGGTGTCGTGCATCGGTTCAGGTGTCTTTCCGGAAGAGCAGGCTGGCATCGCCATAGGAATAGAAGCGGTAGCCGTCCGCGATCGCATGGGCGTAGGCCGCCCGCATGGTGTCGAGGCCGGCAAAGGCCGAAACCAGCATGAACAGCGTGGATTTCGGCAGATGGAGGTGGTCATCAGCACATCGACGCGCGGAATCGGTAGCCGGGCGTGATGAAGATGTCGGTCGCACCCGACCAGGGCTGGATCTCGCCCGCCTCGGAGGTGGCGCTCTCAAGCAGGCGCAGCGACGTGGTACCGACCGAAACGATCCGCCCGCCCCGCGCCCTGACCGCATTGAGCGCCGAGGCGGTGGCGCGCGAGACCTGGCCGATCTCGTGGTGCATCTTGTGATCGGCGGTGTCTTCCGCCTTCACCGGCAGGAAAGTGCCGGCGCCGACATGCAGCGTGACGAAATGGCGTTCGATCCCGGCGGCGTCCAGCCGGGCGAAAAGCTCGGGGGTGAAATGCAGGCCGGCGGTCGGGGCGGCGACCGCCCCTTCCTCCCGCGCATACATGGTCTGGTAGTCGGTCCGGTCCTTCTCGTCCTCCTCGCGCTTGGAAGCGATATAGGGCGGAAGCGGAATGTGGCCGACGGTGGCGATCGCCTCGTCGAGCGCCGAACCGGAGAAGTCGAAGCGCAGGGTCACCTCGCCCGCCTCGCCCTTTTCCTCGATGACGGCACCGAGCGTGCCGAGCAGGCAGGCATTGCCGGAATGGCCGAATTCGATACGGTCGCCAAGCTTGATGCGCTTGCCCGGCCGGGCAAAGGCCTTCCAGCGGCTGCCATCGACCCGCATGTGCAGGGTGGCGGAGACCGGCGTTCATCAGCCCTCGCGCAGCCGCACGCCTTCGAGCTGGGCCGGGATGACCTTGGTGTCGTTGAACACCAGCGCATCGCCGGGTTTCAGGAACGACGGCAGGTCGCAGACCCGGGCGTCCGACAGCACGGGCTTGCCGTCCGGCCGAACGACGAGCAGCCGGGCCTGGTCGCGCGGGCTCATCGGCCTCAGCGCGATATTCTCGTCGGGAAGGTCGAAATCGAACTGGTCTACGCGCATTGCTGCGACACCTCTTCAAAACGCGAAAACCCGCCCGGGCGCGATACGCCGGGGCGGGTCTCCAAATCAAGCCCGATCAAGCGTCGGCGGCAACCTTCATCGATACGATCGAGTCGGGATCGCTGACGGGCTCGCCCTTCTTGATCTGGTCGATGACGTCCATGCCGTCGATGACCTGACCCCAGACCGAATACTGCTTGTTGAGCCACGGGGCATCGGTGAAGCAGACGAAGAACTGCGAATTGGCCGAGTTCGGGCTCTGCGAGCGGGCCATGGAGCAGGTGCCGCGCACGTGCGGGGTAGCCGAGAATTCGGCCTTCAGGTCGGGCTTGTCCGAACCGCCCATGCCGGCACGGCCCGGGTTGAAGCTCTCGCCGCCCTTCTTGCCGAACTTCACGTCGCCCGTCTGGGCCATGAAGTCGGGAATGACGCGGTGGAAGACGACGCCGTCATAGGCGCCTTCGCGCGACAGTTCCTTGATGCGGGCCACATGGCCGGGGGCCAGATCCGGGAAGAGCGCGATCACGACCTTGCCCTTGGTGGTTTCCATGATGACGGTGTTTTCCGGATCCTTGATCTCGGCCATGATATTTCTCCTCTTTGGGGCGGATGCCCGATTGTTACTTCTTGCCGACGGTGACCTTGATCATGCGGTCGGGATCGGACACTTCGCCGTTGCCGCCGTCGCCGCGCTTGATCTTGTCGACCAGCTCCATGCCCGACAGGACCTTGCCGACGACGGTGTATTCGCCGTTCAGCGGCGGATAGTCGGCGAACATGATGAAGAACTGCGAATTGGCGGAGTTCGGATCCTGCGAGCGGGCCATGCCCACGACACCGCGTTCAAGGAACCTGGAGAACTCGCCGGAAGGTCGGGCAGCTTGGAGCCGCCGGTGCCGGCGCGGCCGGCATTGAAACCGTCTTCCATGTCGCCGAATTCGACGTCGCCGGTCTGGGCCATGAAACCCTCGATGACGCGGTGGAAGGCGACGTTGTCATACTCGCCCTTGGAGGCCAGTTCCTTGATCTGCGCGACGTGCTTCGGCGCGACGTCGGGCATCAACTCGACGACGACCGGGCCATCCTTCAGCTGGATGGTCAGGGTATTGTCGCCCGAGGCGGCGTGCGCCGGGCCGATGGCGGCGACGGCGAGGAAAAGGGCAGCGGCAATTTGAAAGAGTCTCATGATCACTCCAATGACTTCAACGATGATCAGCGCGAGAGTTTGGACTTCAGCGCCTGGAAGACGACGGGCGGCACGAAGGCACTGACGTCGCCGCCCATGGAGGCGATCTGACGCACCAATGTGGCCGTAATGGGCCGCGAGGCCGTGCCGGCCGGCAGGAAGATGGTCTGCAGGTCCGGCGCCATCTGGTAGTTCATGCCGGCCATCTGCATTTCGTAGTCGAGATCGGTGCCGTCGCGCAGGCCGCGGATGAGGAGCCTCGCGCCGTTCTGGCGCGCCGCATCGACGGCGAGGCGATCGAAGGCGACGACGGAGACGTCGCCGGCACGGTCCGGAAGGCTTTCGGCGAGGGCGGCGGCGATCAGGCCTGCCCGCTCCTGATAGCTGAACAGCGGCGTCTTTCCCGGATGAACGCCGATCGCGACGATCACCTTCGATACCACGTTCAGCGATTGCACGAGCACATCGAGATGGCCGTTGGTCATCGGATCGAATGAGCCGGGATAGAAAGCGATCGTCATGGCAGCCCGATGGTTGTTTCGACGCCTTTTGTCATGGAAGCGCGCCAGCCGCAAGTGATTTGGGCCCGCCCCGCCCCTGCCCGGCAGATGAACGGATGCTGAATGCGGCGTTCAAGACGGCTTCAGCGGCCAGGGTTCATAACGCTGTCAGACGGGGCAGGCAAACATGCCGCCCATCCTGTGCCAGGGGACCACGATGCTTGCACTTCTCGCCATTTTCGCCGCAGTCGCGGCACTTTTCACCGAGTTCGGCCTGCTGCTGCTGCGCGCCTACCTTGAGGCCGGCGGATCCGCGTTCGGCCTTTTCCGTCGCGAAGATGAACGCCAGATGAACGGAACGTTAAGGCGCGTTTCACCTCGCCCCGAATAAAACCGATTGAATGGCATGAACGTTTGTTCGTGCCGCGCATTTTTACGGCAATCCAGGCCGTATTCCGAAAGGACGACTTCGATGCACGACAAGGTTACGATGATCAATCTCGTATGGGTGGCCATGATGACGGCGATGCTCGCCACCTCCGCCACCTTCTACATGAACGACCGGGCCGAGGCGAACAACTACGGTCCGCAGCTTGCCCGCTATTATCCGGTCGGACGTTAGTCGCACCGCATAGCCAGTCGAATGCCGGAATACGTGCCGCAGGATAAAGAAAGGAAGGACGAGCATGTTCACGACCCTGACGATACTCGCCGCCCTGATCTGCGGCATGTTCCTCGCGTCGGTCGCCTCGACGATCAACGCGCTTCGCCGTGAAGGCGACGAATTCCGGGCCATGGCCGAACGCCACCGGGCGTTCTGACAAGGCCCCGCCGCCGCTGCGGTCACACCCGCCCGGATCCACCCGGCCAGGCCAGTCCGCAGACGCATCATTCCTGACATTCGCTGCATGACCTCCAATGAAAAAGGCCGAAGCATCTTGACGATGCTTCGGCCTTTCCATGTCGAACCCGCCGCTTCCGGCGGGCTCTTTGTCATTCCTCGGTGTCTTCCGGCGCCGATGCGTCGTCCGCAGCCGGTGCGGCGCCGGCATCCGGCATGGTCTCGTCACCGGATGCGGGAGCGGCTTCGAGATCGCCCTCCTCATCGCCTTCCGGCTCGTTGATGCGCTCGACCGACACGACCTTCTCATCTTGGGCGGTCGAGAAGATGGTGACGCCCTTCGTTGCGCGGCTGGCAAAACGGATGCCGTCGACCGGGACGCGGATCAGCTGGCCGCCGTCGGATACGAGCATGATCTGGTCCTTGTCCTCGACCGGGAAGGCGGCGACCAGTTCGCCGATTTCGTTCGTCTTCGACGTGTCGGTGGCACGGATGCCCTTGCCGCCGCGGCCCGAGATACGGAAGTCGTAGGACGACGAACGCTTGCCGTAGCCCCGCTCGGAAACCGTGAGCACGAACTGTTCGCGTGCCTTGAGCTCCTCGTAGAACTGGTCGTCGAGCTGACCTTCCTCGGTCACCTCCTCACCGACGAGCGCGATGTCCTCCTCGTCCACGCCGCTGGCGCGGCGTTCGGCGGCCGAACGCTTGAGGTAGGCGGCACGCTGCCACGGCTCGGCATCGACATGGCCGAGAATGGTCATGGAGATGATCCGGTCACCGTCGGCGAGCGTGATGCCGCGCACGCCGATCGAGTTGCGGCCGGCGAAGACGCGCACGTCGTCGACGGGGAAGCGGATCGCCTGGCCGAGTGCTGTGGTCATCAGCACGTCGTCGCGTTCCGTGCATGTTTCGACCGACAGGATCTCGTCGCCCTCGTCCTCGAGCTTCATGGCGATCTTGCCGTTGCGGTTCACCTGGACGAAGTCGGAGAGCTTGTTGCGGCGAACCGTGCCGCGGGTCGTCGCGAACATGACGTCGAGATTGTCCCAGCTCTTTTCATCCTCCGGCAACGGCATGATCGTCGTGATGCGTTCGCCGGGTTCCAGCGGCAGCATGTTGATCAGCGCCTTGCCGCGCGAGGTCGGCGTGCCGATCGGCAGACGCCAGACCTTTTCCTTGTACACGATGCCGCGCGAGGAGAAGAACAACACCGGCGTGTGGGTGTTGGCGACGAACAGGCGGGTGGCGAAATCCTCGTCCTTCATCGCCATGCCGGAGCGGCCCTTGCCGCCGCGCCGCTGGGCGCGATAGGTGGCGAGCGGCACCCGCTTGATGTAGCCGGCATGGGACACGGTCACGACCATGTCCTCGCGGGCGATCAGATCCTCGTCGTCCATTTCCGGACCGCCTTCGATGATCACCGTGCGGCGCGGCGTGCCGAACTCGTCACGAACCGCCGTCAGCTCGTCCTTGACGATGGTCTGGATGCGCAGGCGCGACGACAGGATGTCGAGATAGTCGCTGATCTCGGCGCCGATCTTGTTCAGTTCCTCGTCGATTTCGTCGCGGCCGAGGGCCGTCAGGCGGGCGAGGCGCAGTTCGAGGATGGCGCGGGCCTGTTCCTCCGAGAGGTTGTAGGTCAGGTCCTCGTTGATGCGGTGGCGCGGGTCGTCGATCAGGCGGATCAGCGACTCGACGTCATGGGCCGGCCAGCGGCGGGTCATCAACTGCTCGCGGGCGGTCGCCGGATCGGGCGCGCGGCGGATCAGGCCGATGACTTCGTCGATATTGGCGACCGCGATGGCCAGGCCGACCAAGACATGGGCGCGTTCGCGCGACTTGCGAAGCAGGTACTTGGTGCGCCGGCTGACCACTTCCTCGCGGAAGGAGACGAAGGCGCGCAGCATGTCGAGCAGGCTCAGCTGTTCCGGCTTGCCGCCGTTGAGCGCCACCATGTTGCAGCCGAACGAGGTCTGCAGCGGGGTGTAGCGATAGAGCTGGTTGAGGATGACGTCGGCATTGGCGTCGCGCTTCAGCTCGATCACGACGCGATAGCCGTCGCGGTCGGACTCGTCGCGCAGGTCGGAAATGCCCTCGATACGCTTGTCGCGCACCAGTTCGGCCATCTTCTCGATCATCGTCGCCTTGTTCACCTGATAGGGAATTTCGGAGATGATGATATGTTCGCGGTCGCCGCGCATGGGTTCGATGCGGGCAACGCCGCGCATGATGACCGAGCCGCGGCCGGTCTCGTAGGCCGAGCGGATGCCGGAACGGCCGAGGATCATCGCGCCGGTCGGGAAGTCGGGACCCGGAATGATCTGCATCAGGTCCGACAGCTCGATCGCCGGATCGTCGATCAGGGCGATGCAGCCGTTGATCACTTCGGTGAGGTTGTGCGGCGGGATATTGGTCGCCATGCCGACGGCGATGCCGCCCGCGCCGTTGACCAGCAGGTTGGGGAAGCGGGCCGGAACGACCGACGGCTCGCTCATCGTGCCGTCATAGTTGTCGCGGAAATCGACGGTTTCCTTGTCGAGGTCGTCGAGCAGCGAATGCGCGACCTTCTCAAGACGGCACTCGGTATAACGCTGGGCTGCCGGCGGATCGCCGTCGACCGAGCCGAAATTGCCCTGACCGTCGATCAGCGGGAGGCGCAGCGACCAGTCCTGCGCCATGCGGGCCAGCGCATCATAGATCGCGGAATCGCCGTGCGGATGGTACTTACCCATCACGTCGCCGGTGACGCGGGCCGATTTCACGTATTTCTTGTTCCAGTCGATCCCCATCTCGCTCATCGAGAAGAGAATGCGGCGATGCACGGGCTTCAGACCGTCGCGGACGTCTGGAAGCGCGCGGCTCACGATCACGCTCATCGCGTAGTCGAGATACGACCGCTGCATTTCCTCCATGATGGAAATAGGCTCGATGCCTTGCGGGTACTTGCCGCCGCCGGGAGTGTTTTGCTCAGTCAAATCAGGTCACGATCTCTGTTCGGAATCACTGCGAAGTTTATAGCCGAAAGGGCTGGAAAGCGCCAATTTTGCCCGGCCGCACGGGGTGGTTATAAACAGTCTTTTGGCGCGTGGGAAAGCCAAGCCGATCAAGAACTTGCCAAGACTGCTCGGCTGGCATTTAAATGCTCCGGCAAAGCGGGGGAATATCCATGGTCGGTACGGATTCGATGATCAACGCCTTCACGACGTTGCTGGTCACGGTCGACCCGCCGGGGCTGGCACCGCTGTTCCTCGGGCTGACGGTGGGCATGAATCCCGGCGAGCGCCGCCAGGTCGCGGTGCGCGGCTCGCTGATCGCCTTTGCCGTGCTGGCCGTCTTCGCCTGTTCGGCGCCAGCATCCTCGGCGCGCCGGCATCTCCGGGCGCCTTCCGCATCGCCGGCGGGCTGCTGCTGTTCGCCATTTCCTTCGAGATGATTTTCAGAAGCGCAATGAAGGAAAGACGTCGGATGCGGCGATCACCAGGATCACATCCACAATCTCGCAGTCTTCCCGCTCGCCATCCCGCTGATCGCCGGCCCGGCGCGATTTCCGCCACCGTGCTGATCGCCGCGCGATGGACGGCGTCACCGCAAGATCCAGCTGATCGCCGTCATCGCCGTCTGCTGGCGCTGGTCTTTGCCGCGCTGATCCTCGCCGAACAGTTGAACCTTCCTCGGCGTCACCGACCGGGCGTTGCTCACCGCCTGCTCGGCGTGCTTCTGTCGGCTCTCTGGGCAGTCGTCGTCGACGGCGTGAAATCGGCCTTCCCGGGCTGATGCGCCGGCCGGACGAAGCCGGCCTGCCGCCTGCGGCGAACTCAGCGCTGCGCCTTCAGGATGCGCTTCAGATCGTGCCGCCGAGAAAGCGGTTGAAGACGATGAAGTGGCGATGACCAGGCAAAGATCAGCGCCGGCAACCCGTTCAACTGGAACCCCTCCTCCGTTCGTCCGCCCGCCACCGATGCGACGCAAAGCCGAACACGAAGAGGCGGTGAAGAAATCGAGCAGCAGGCCAGGATGATGCGCCATGAGGCCGGCCCGGCTTGCGGTTTCATTTCTTCCATAGTGGTCCCCCCTAGTATCGGTCATCAATCATGCAAAGCGGCCCCGTTTCCCGCCGGAGACCCCCAACGAAAAAGCGGCGCCGAAGCGCCGCCATGAATCAGAACGGGATGTCGTCGTCGAGATCGCGGGAGAAGCCGCCCGACGGGGGAGCGCTGGCGCCGCCCCGCTGCTGGCCGCCGCCGCGCTGGGGTGCCGGCGCGCCGTAATCGTCGCCGCCGCCGCTATAGCCGCCACCGAAGTCGCTGCCGCCGCGCGCGGCGCCGGCGCCGACGCCACTACCGCCGAGCAAGGTCAGGTTGCCGTTGAAGCCCTGCAGCACAACTTCCGTCGAGTAGCGGTCCTGGCCGCTCTGGTCCTGCCATTTGCGGGTCTGCAACTGGCCTTCGACATAGACCGTCGAGCCCTTCTTCAGATACTGCTCGGCAACCTTGCAGAGACCTTCGTTGAAGATCACCACGGTGTGCCACTCGGTCTTCTCCTTGCGCTCGCCGGTGTTCTTGTCGCGCCAGCTTTCCGACGTCGCAATGCGCAGATTGGCGATCGGACGGCCGTCCTGGGTCCGGCGGATTTCCGGGTCCGCGCCAAGATTGCCGATCAAAATTACCTTGTTGACGCTGCCAGCCATATTACTCACCTTGCTGCCGCCATCATGCGGCTCCGAAACAGAGAAATCCGCCCACCTTAAACCAAACCGTCTTGCGGTTGGGCGGCGATCGGGGTTAATCCACAACGAAAATGTTCTTTATTTGTTCTAGTAATGCACTAGGATGCTGTCAATAGAATCATTTTACCGCCCTTTAATCCACTCCCGCCGCTCGACAGGGGCGCGGGCGTCACTAAATAAGGAGAGCTCTCCTCCCGAGTGCCCTCCCTGCAGAGCTTTGTCCAGTCGAGACCAGTCCACATGAGCGATTTGAAACATATCTCCATCCGCGGCGCGCGCGAGCATAATCTCAAGGGCATCGATCTCGATCTGCCGCGCAATTCGCTGATCGTCATGACCGGCCTGTCCGGCTCGGGCAAGTCCTCGCTCGCCTTCGACACCATCTATGCGGAGGGCCAGCGCCGCTATGTCGAGAGCCTGTCGGCCTATGCCCGGCAGTTCCTCGAAATGATGCAGAAGCCGGATGTCGACCAGATCGACGGTCTGTCGCCGGCGATCTCGATCGAGCAGAAGACCACCTCGCGCAATCCGCGCTCTACGGTCGGCACGGTCACCGAGATCTACGACTACATGCGCCTGCTGTTTGCCCGCGTCGGCGTGCCCTATTCGCCCGCCACCGGCCTGCCGATCGAGAGTCAGACGGTCTCCCAGATGGTCGACCGCATCCTCGCCTTCGAGGAAGGCACCCGCCTCTACATCCTGGCGCCGATCGCGCGCGGCCGGAAGGGCGAGTACAAGAAGGAGCTGGCGGACCTGATGAAGAAGGGTTTTCAGCGCGTCAAGATCGACGGCCAGTTCTACGAGATCGCCGAGGCGCCGGTGCTGGACAAGAAGTTCAAGCACGACATCGACGTGGTCGTCGACCGCATCGTGGTCAGGCCCGACATCGCAAGCCGGCTGGCCGACAGTCTCGAGACCTGCCTGCACGTTCTGTCCGACGGCCTGGCGATTGCCGAATTTGCCGACAAGCCGCTCCCTCCGGAAGAGACGGCGGCCGGCGGCAGTGCCAACAAGTCGCTCAACGACACGCACGAGCACGTGCTGTTTTCGGAAAAGTTCGCCTGCCCGGTTTCCGGCTTCACCATTCCGGAAATCGAGCCGCGGCTGTTCTCCTTCAACAATCCCTTCGGCGCCTGCCCGACCTGCGACGGCCTCGGCTTCCAGCAGAAGATCGACACCGCCCTGATTGTGCCGGAAAGCCAGCGCCGGCTGAACGACGGCGCGATCGCCCCCTGGGCGAAATCCTCCTCGCCCTATTACGACCAGACGCTCGAAGCGCTCGGCAAAGCCTTCGGCTTCAAGCTCTCGAGCAAATGGTCGGATCTGAAGGAGGCGGCGCAAAACGCGATCCTCTACGGCACCGAGGAAAAGATCGACTTCCACTATGCCGACGGCGCGCGCTCCTACACCACCACCAAGACCTTCGAGGGCATCGTGCCGAATCTCGAACGGCGCTGGAAGGAGACTGACAGCGCCTGGGCCCGCGAGGAGATCGAGCGCTACATGTCGGCGGCCCCCTGCCCGTCCTGCAACGGCTTCCGCCTGAAGCCCGAGGCGCTCGCGGTCAAGGTCAACGGCCTGCATATCGGCCAGGTGACCGAGATGTCGATCCGGGTCGCGCGCAACTGGTTCGTCGACCTGCCGGAAAAGCTGACGACCAAGCAGAACGAAATCGCCGTACGCATCCTCAAGGAGATCCGTGAGCGTCTCGCCTTCCTGAACGATGTCGGCCTCGACTATCTGAGCCTGTCGCGCAATTCCGGCACGCTGTCGGGCGGCGAGAGCCAGCGCATCCGGCTTGCCTCGCAAATCGGTTCGGGACTGACCGGCGTGCTCTACGTTCTCGACGAACCGTCGATCGGCCTGCACCAGCGCGACAATGCCCGCCTGCTCGATACGCTCAAGCACCTGCGCGACATCGGCAATACGGTGATCGTCGTCGAGCATGACGAGGATGCGATCCTGTCGGCCGACTATGTCGTCGACATCGGCCCGGCAGCCGGCATCCATGGCGGCGAGGTGATCGCCCAGGGCTCGCCGCAGGACATCATGGCCCATCCGAAATCGTTGACCGGCAAATATCTGACCGGCGAGCTCGGCGTCGCGGTGCCGTCCGAGCGCCGCAAGCCGAAGAAGGGCCAGCAGGTCAAGGTCGTCGGCGCACGCGGCAACAACCTGAAGAACGTCACCGCCGCCATCCCGCTCGGCGTGTTCACCGCCGTCACCGGCGTTTCGGGCGGCGGCAAATCGACCTTCCTGATCGAGACGCTCTACAAGGCCGCCGCACGCCGCGTCATGGGCGCGCGCGAAAACCCGGCCGAGCACGACCGCATCGACGGCTTCGAATTCATCGACAAGGTGATCGACATCGACCAGTCGCCGATTGGCCGCACGCCGCGTTCCAACCCGGCGACCTATACCGGCGCGTTTACCCCGATCCGCGACTGGTTCGCCGGCCTGCCGGAAGCCAAGGCCCGCGGCTACCAGCCCGGCCGCTTCTCGTTCAACGTCAAGGGCGGCCGCTGCGAGGCCTGCCAGGGCGACGGCGTGATCAAGATCGAGATGCACTTCCTGCCCGACGTCTACGTCACCTGCGACGTTTGCCACGGCAAGCGCTACAACCGCGAGACGCTCGACGTCACCTTCAAGGGCAAGTCGATCGCCGACGTGCTGGACATGACGGTCGAGGAAGGCGTCGACTTCTTCTCCGCCGTGCCGGCGGTGCGCGACAAGCTGCAGGCGCTGTTCGACGTGGGGCTCGGCTATATCAAGGTCGGCCAGCAGGCCAACACGCTGTCGGGCGGCGAGGCGCAGCGCGTCAAACTCGCCAAGGAACTGTCGAAGAAGTCGACCGGCCGCACGCTCTATATCCTCGACGAGCCGACCACCGGCCTGCATTTCCACGACGTCGCCAAGCTTCTCGAAATGTTGCAGGAACTGGTCAACCAGGGCAATTCCGTGGTGGTCATCGAGCACAATCTCGAAGTCATCAAGACCGCCGACTGGATCCTCGACTTCGGCCCCGAAGGCGGCGACGGCGGCGGCATGATCGTCGCCGAAGGCACGCCGGAGGACATCGTCAAGGTCGAGAAGTCCTATACCGGCCAGTTCCTCAAGGAACTGCTGGAACGGCGACCGCTGAAGAAGCGCCAGGCGGCGGAGTGAGGACGAACGGCGTTGAATCCGACTGATGCGTATTTTCAACTCATGCTAAGGATTCGCAGTCGGTTCGTCGTTTGTGATGATCGCAATCTGGGACTAGGTGATAACCTTGTGCGGGCTGAACTTATAGCTCTGAACGTGCGGAAGATTATCGAAGGAGTGGTATTTGCTTCCTTGAGTGCCGCAGAGATAAGAAATCAAAGGTTGCTCGCCCAGCAGCGAACCAAGGACCCCGACAAGCTTTTGAAATGGCTTCGCGATAAAGGGCTGTTGCATCTTCCCAGCGCTCAACGCATGGGCACGCTTGAACCTGGTTTTGCTGCGGTTCTTGAGGGTGGGAAAGGCGCAGCAGCAGGACTAGATGTGGCACCGAGCGAGCTATTGTCCATGTACTCACGTGCGAGTGCTCTTGTGCATGAGCGGCATCCAGAATCGATAGTATCGGAGAGATTGTCAAAAGAGCTTGCTGCGATCGAAGCCGATTTGTGCAGGCTAAAGAACTGGCTATGGCTACACATAATGTTTTTGTCAGGCACAGGATACTTAGTTCAGATGGTGTACAAACCTCATCCTTCATGGTGAATATTACAATGGAGTGAGGTCAGGATCGAGGACATTACGATCCGCAGCGTTGGGACGCGAGTTTCACACGGAGGCGTCAGCGATGACTCACAAATCAGTGCAGCTCATTCGCGAGGGAGAACACCTCGCAGAGGTCCCCGTCGAACTGGAGGACGTCGGCGAATGGGGAGCGTCGATGGGGCACGCCGGGATTGCCAAGCTCGATCGGGTGCGCCGCGCGCTACGAGCGGGCAATATCCGCGGCGCGCTACAGGAGGCGAGAGTTTTCCGGCTGGTACCCGAAAGTGGTGACGAAGACCCTGCCCTTGGTTTCGGCGAAAATCCGCAGGAACCGATTGAGCGTTAGAACCGAAAGACGAGGATAGCTTCATGACCCAATCCGGCACAATCCGCACCGGCATCGGCGGCTGGACCTTCGACCCCTGGGAAGGCACTTTCTATCCCGAGACGTTGACCAAGAAGCGGCAGCTCGAATTCGCCAGCCGCGAGTTGACGGCGATCGAGGTCAACGGCACCTATTATTCGAGCCAGAAGCCGGCGACCTTCGCCAAGTGGGCGGCGGACGTGCCGGAAAATTTCGTCTTCTCGCTGAAGGCCAGCCGCTTCTGCACCAATCGCAAGGTGCTGGCCGAGGCCGGGCCGTCGGTCGAAAAGTTCCTGACCCAGGGCATTACCGAGCTTGGAGCCCATCTCGGTCCGATCCTCTGGCAGTTCATGGGCACGAAGAAGTTCGAGCCGGACGATTTCGAGGCCTTCCTCGCGCTTTTGCCGAAGAGCCAGGACGGGATCGCCCTTCGCCATGTGGTCGAGCCGCGCCATGAGTCCTTCCAGGTGCCGGAATTCGTGAGCCTTCTGGCGAAATACGGCGTGGCGGCGGTCTGTGCCGATCATCACGACTATCCGATGTTCGCCGATGCGACGGCCGATTTCGTCTATGCCCGGCTGCAGAAGGGCGAGGACGACATTCCGAGCTGCTATCCGCCGAAGGACATCGACGCCTGGGCCGACAGGCTGAAAGCCTATGCTGGCGGCGGGGTGCCGGACGACCTGCCGGCCATCGCCCCGGATCGGACTGTCGAAAAGGCACCGCGCGACGTCTTCGCCTTCTTCATTTCGGGCGGCAAGGTCAATGCGCCGAACGGCGCGCGCGCCCTGCAGAAGGCGGTCGCCTAGAGGCGTTCGCTCCCCTCGATACCTGCATGCGCATCAAGTTGTGACAATGGCGATTATGGACTAGCGTCTGTCGCTTGGCCGGGCGCGTTCGACGCGGTTTAGGCCAACGCTCACCAGCTTTGCCGGGGCATGCCGTCGCATGCGATTCGGCCTATTTGCTCCGGGAATGCCGCATGTCAGGGATAGTCGTCTTCATCAATCTGGCCGGGGCCGTCGCTCTGCTGCTCTGGGCCACCCGCATGGTTCGCACCGGCATCGAGCGCGCCTATGGCAATCTGCTCAAGGAGCGGCTCAGGCTCGCGATCAGCAATCGCTTCTCGGCCGCGCTCGGCGGCTTCTTCTTCGCCATCGTGCTGCAGAGCGCCACCGCGGTCGCCCTGATCGTCTCGTCCTTCGTCGCCGGAGGTTATGTCTCCTCCGGCATCGGCGTCGCCACCCTGCTCGGCGCCGATGTCGGCTCGGCCTTCGTCGTGCGTATCCTGCGCTATGACCTGTCGCTGCTGATCCCGGTCCTGCTGCTGATGGGCACCATCGCCTTCCGCGCCTCGGAGCAACGCAACTGGCGTCAGGCCGGCCGCATCCTCTTCGGCCTCGGCCTGCTGCTGCTGTCGCTGCGGCTGATCGGCGAGGCGTCCGATCCGCTGCGCTCGAGCGAGATCCTGCCTTTGGTGTTCAACTACCTGTCGGCGACTGGATCACTGCCTTTCTGCTGTCCGCCCTGCTCGCCTGGGCCTTCCATTCGAGCGTCGCGACCATCCTTCTGTTCGCCTCGCTTGCCGACCGTCACCTCCTGCCGCCGGCGCTGATCATTCCGCTCGTGCTCGGTGCCAATTTCGGCGCGGCCGTGATCGGCGCGATCCTCACCAAGAATGCCGAGGCCGGCGCCCGCATCGTGCCGCTCGGCAATGTCGTCATCCGCGGTCTGGGCACGGTGGCGGCCCTCGCCCTGCAGTTCGCCCTCGGCCTCGATCCCCTGTTCTTTGCCGCCCAGCCGGGCGATGCCGTGGTGGTGATCCACCTGGCGATCAATTGCGCGGTGCTGATCTTCGGCCTGCCGTTCAGCGGCATCGTGGCGCGGGCGCTGGAATCCTTCCTTTCCCGGCCTTCGCCGGACACGGCAGCGCCGGTTCGCCTGTCCGTGCTCAATCCGGCCGACCTTTCCAATCCACGCCAGGCGATCAGCAATGCGACGCGCGAGGTCCTGACGGTCTGCGAGAAGACCGAGGTCATGCTCAACTGGATCTTCGAGCTCTACGAGACCTGGGATGCAAAGAAGATGCAGCGGATCGAGGCGCTCGACGACGAGATCGACGCGATCCACCGCGACATCAAGTTCTATCTGGCCCGCATATCGGAAAGCGCGCTCGACGAGGCATCGGCGGCGCAGTGCCAGGCGCTGCTCGGCACGACCATCAAGATCGAGCAGGCCGCAGACATCATCTCGCAGAACATGCTGAACCGGGCCCGCAAGAAGCATGACCGCAACGCCGCCTTCTCGCCCGAGGGCTGGGCGGAACTCACGGCCATGCACAACGAGGTGGTGAAGAATGCGCGCCTCGCCTTCAACCTGCTGGTCAATCGCGACGTCGAGCATGCCCGCCAGCTCGTGGCGCGCAAGGAGGCGGTGCGCAATCTGGTGCGCGCCAGCGAGGAACAGCATATGCAGCGCCTGCGCAACGGCAATGCCGCGAGCTTCGAGTCGAGCTCGCTGCATATCGACACGATGCGCGACCTGAAGGAGATCAACTCGCTCTTCGCCTCGATCGGCTACCCGTTGCTCGAGGACGAGGGCATGCTGCGTCGCAGCCGGCTGCTCTAGGCCCGATCGTCAGGCGGTCGCCGGTTTGCGGCCGAGCCATTGCGGGTTGAACACGTTCATCACCAGGCCGACGACGATCAGCACGGCGGCGACGATTCTCAACGGGCCGAAGGCCTCGCCGAGCAAGAGGGCCGCGGACGACATGCCGAACACCGGCACGAGCAGCGAGAACGGCGCGACCGTCGAGACCCCGTAGCGGCTGATCATCGCGCCCCAGACGGCGAAGCCGAAAATGGTCGCGACATAGGCGACGAACAGCACCGCGCCGGCGCCCGCCAGATTGATGTTGGCGATGGCGGCGAGATCGCGGTCCCAGCCTTCGAACAGCGCCGAGATGATGATGAGCGGGATCGGCGGAACCAGGCTGACCCAGACCATCAGGTTGAGCATCGGCACATTGCCCGCCTTCTTCATCAGCATGTTCGAGCAGGCCCAGGCGACGGCTGCCGCGAGGACCAGCGCCAGCCCCGTCACGGTGAAGTCGCCGTCGATCGACGAGGCGATCAGCGCAATGCCGGTAAAGGCGACCGCCATCCCGGCGAGCTGCAGCGGTTTTGGCTGCGCCCCGAAGGCGAGAAAGGCGATGAGTGGGGCCAGCGAGGTGCGG
>JAHRYZ010000036.1:18630-23849 GCA_020621905.1 Rhizobium sp. | reverse complement strand
TTTCGGCGTATCGTCGAGACCTATCTCGAATCCGGCGATCCGCTCGGCTCGCGCAACCTGTCCCGCCTCCTGTCCACGTCGCTGTCGCCGGCATCGGTGCGCAATGTGATGGCCGACCTCGAGGATCTGGGGTTGATCTATTCCCCGCATATCAGCGCCGGACGGCTGCCGACGCAGCAGGGGCTGCGCTTCTTCGTCGACGCCTTCATGCAAGTCGGCGATCTGACCGCCGAGGAACGCGGCAGCATCGAGCGGCAGATCCGGCCACCGGGTCCGGCCCAGCCGATGGAAAACCTGCTCACCGAGGCAAGCCGCATGCTCTCCGGCCTGTCGCGCGGCGCGGGCCTGGTCATCTCGGCCAAGAACGACCCCATTCTCAAACATGTCGAATTCATCCGGCTGGAGCCGACCAAGGCGCTGGCCGTTTTGGTCGGCGAGCATAACCAGGTCGAAAACCGTATCATCGACCTGCCGGCCGGCATCACCGCCTCGCAGCTGACCGAGGCGGCGAATTTCCTCAATGCCAACATGACCGGCCAGACGCTGCCGGAACTGCGAACCCAGCTCGTGCGGCTGAAGCAGCAGGTGGCCGGCGAACTCGACACCCTGTCGCAGGATCTGGTGGAGCGCGGCCTTGCCGTCTGGTCCGGCGGCAGCGACGAGGAAAAGCCGACGCGGCTGATCGTGCGCGGCCGAGCCAACCTGCTGGAAGGGCTCGCCGGTTCGGAAGACATCGACCGGCTGCGGCTGCTGTTCGACGACCTGGAGCGCAAGGAAAGCCTGATCGAGATCCTCAATCTCGCCGAAAGCGGCCCCGGCGTGCGCATCTTCATCGGCTCGGAAAACAAGCTCTTTTCGCTTTCCGGCTCCTCGCTGATCGTCGCGCCCTATCGCGACGGCGAGGACCGGATCGTCGGCGCCGTCGGCGTCATCGGCCCGACGCGGCTCAACTATTCCCGCATCGTGCCGATGGTCGACTACACGGCCCAGCTGATGGCGCGACTGTCCCGGACGGGGCTTTAGCCGCTGGGCGTGAGACTTCTTTCGCCCAAGCCTTGATTTTTCCACCTTAAACCCTGATATCGGGCACGAATTCCAAACACTGTCACTCGGAGGACGTCATGACCGACGAAGCCAACAACAACGGACCTGACGCAACGGCTGGCGAGACCGCCGCAGCCGATATGGCACAGGACGCAGCGACCACGCCCGGCGAGGAAGCGGTCGACCCGTTGGAGGCGCTGAAGGCCGAAAATGCCGAACTGCGCGACCGTTTCCTGCGCCTGGCCGCGGAGATGGACAATCTGCGTCGCCGCACCGAGCGCGAGCTGAAGGACGCCAAGACCTATGCCGTCACCGGCTTTGCCCGGGACATGCTGGCGGTATCCGACAATCTGCGCCGCGCGCTCGAAGCACTGCCGGACGAGGCCCGTGCCGCCGCCGATGCCGGGCTTTCGGCGCTGATCGAAGGCGTGGAAATGACTGAACGCGGCATGCTTTCGACGCTCGAGCGCCATGGCGTTCGCAAGATCGAGGCGGAAGGCCAGAAGTTCGATCCGAACTTCCACCAGGCGATGTTCGAAATTCCCAATCCGGACGTGCCGAACAACACCGTCGTGCAGGTGGTCCAGGCTGGCTACGCCATCGGCGACCGCGTGCTTCGCCCCGCCATGGTCGGCGTCGCCAAGGGCGGCCCGAAGGCCGAGGCCAACGGCGAGGCTGCGGACGCCAAGAACGCCTGAACTGCCAGGCGCAAGCACCGAACAAAAAAAAGCGCCCGACGGGCGCTTTTTTCTTGCAGTCTGCCTTTGTCGTCAGGCGGCGTTCGAAGCCTGTTCCTCGTTGAGGAAGGCATAGATGGCCGAAGCGGAATCGGTCGCGCGCAGCTTGGCCACCAGGTCCTGGTCGCGCAACACGCGGGCGATGCGCGACAGCGCCTTCAGGTGATCGGCGCCGGCCCCTTCGGGCGCAAGCAGCAGAAACACGAGATCGACCGGCTGGTCGTCGAGGGCCTCGAAGTCGACTGGCGTCTCAAGCCGCGCGAAGATGCCGGTAATGGTGTGGATGCGATTGAGCTTGCCGTGCGGAATGGCGATGCCATTGCCCACCCCGGTGGAGCCGAGCCGCTCGCGCTGCAGGATGACGTCGAAGATTTCCCGCTCGGGGATGCCGGTCAGCTTCGCGGCCTTGGCCGCCAATTCCTGCAGCAATTGCTTCTTGGAATTCACCCGCAGGGCGGGGACGACCGCATCTTGTTGCAGCAAATCTGCCAAGGCCATTTCAAAATCCTTCATGCCGCCGAGACAAGGTGAAGCAAGCGGCGGCGGGCCGCCGCCTGCCATTGGGCTCTTCAGCCCTTGATGTTGGCGGAATCGATCCATCCGATATTGCCGTCGGTGCGACGGTAGACGATGTTGACTTCCTGATTGCCCGGGCTGCGGAACAGCAGGACCGGTTCGTCGGTCATGTCGAGCGCCATGACGGCATTGGCCACCGACATGGTGCGCAGCCGCTTGGTGCTTTCGGCGACGATCGTCGGCGCGTAGTCCTCGGGCAATTCATCGTGTTCGTCCGGCACTGCGTCCATGACCGTGTAGGCGATCTCGATCGACGGATTGGACTGGTTGGCCGGGTGGTGATCCTTGAGCTTGCGCTTGTAGCGGCGCAGGCGCTTCTCGATGCGGTCCGCTGCCATGTCGAAAGCGATCTGCGGGTCATTGGCGGAACCGGTGGCCTGCAGGTTGGCACCCGCATCCAGGTGCACCATGCAATCGGCCACGAACTGCGCTGCAGCGGCTGCCGACTTGGTCACGGTAACCTGACCCGAATACCCTCCGTCGAAGTACTTCGTGACGGCGTCCTCGACCCGCTCACCGATCTTCTGCCGGAAAGCATCGCCGATTTCCATATGTTTGCCGGATACACGAACACTCATGGCGTTTCCCTTCTTATCATTGGTTGGCGAGATCAGTTTACGCCAAGCCCCTTCCGCATCCAAGCTTTTCGAGCGCTAATGTCGGTTCGTTTCCTGTATGCCGGGCGTGTGCTGGGGATAAGTCGGACCTTCTGTGAACCCGTATCGATCGCGGCGGGCTTCTAGCCCTGCCGCCTGCAAAAGTCAATGTCTTCTTAACTTTTCCTCAACCTGACCCGTATTTGCGCAATCCTAAATTGCCGCGACCTTGGCAATCGCTCGCTTCTCGCGACGCCGCTGTACCGACGACGGAATGTTCATCGCCTCGCGGTATTTTGCCACGGTGCGGCGCGCCAGATCGACGCCCGCCGACTTCAGCGTGTGCACGATATCGTCGTCCGACAGGACGGCGTCGGAGCTTTCCTGGGCGATCATCGCGCGGATGCGATGGCGCACCGCCTCGGCCGAATGGTTGTCGCCGCCCTCCGCCGAGCCGATCGAGACGCTGAAGAAATACTTGAGCTCGAACAGCCCGCGCGGGGTCAGCATGTACTTGTTGGAGGTGACTCGGCTGACGGTCGACTCGTGCATCTTGATCGCGTCGGCCACGGTCTTGAGATTGAGTGGACGCAGATGGTCGACGCCGTGCTGCAGGAAGGCATCCTGCTGCCGGACGATCTCGCAGGCCACTTTGACGATCGTGCGGGCGCGCTGGTCGAGGCTGCGCGTCAGCCAGTTGGCGTTCTGCAGGCACTCCGACAGGAAGGCCTGGTCCTTGTCGGATGCCTTGCTGCCCTTGCCGACCGCCGTCACGTAATTCTGATTGACGAGAATGCGGGGCAGGGCATCCGGATTGAGTTCGACCTGCCAGGTGCAGTTCGGCGCCGGGCGCACGACGATGTCCGGTATGACCGACTCGAGAATGGTGTTCTCGAAGCCGCTGCCCGGCTTGGGGTTCAGTTTGCGAATCTCGGCCAGCATGTCGATGAGATCTTCCTCGTCGACGCCGCAGAGCTTCTTCAGGGTGTTGAAGTCGCGCTTGGCGAGCAACTCGAGATTGTCGACCAGCGACTGCATGGCCGGGTCCAGCCGGTTGCGCTGCCTGAGCTGGATCGAGAGGCATTCGCTCAAGGATCGGGCAAATATGCCGGGCGGATCGAGGTTCTGCAGCACGTCCAGAACGGCCGCAACGCGTTCGACGCTTTCGCCGAGGCGCGTGGCAACTTCAGCCAGGTCGGCCCGCAGATAGCCGGCCTCGTCGAGATGGTCGGTGAGGACCGCGGCGATCAGCCGATCGCCCGGCTTGGCAAGCGCGAAGGGAACCTGCTGGCTTAGATGGTCGCGGATGCTGATCTGGCCCGCGACGAAATCGTCGAGATCGTAACCCTCGCCCGATTCCGCCCCCCCGCCCGGCATCGATTTCCACTGGCCGAGCAGTTCCGGGGCATCAGCCCGGGTGGCCGTGCCTTCGTCGGAAAGTGCGGTGTCGAAGTTGGAGTCGAGACGCTCGTTGAGGCTGTTGCCATGGCCAGGCTCGTACCATTCGCTGTCGAGCGTGTTGCCCGCGCTGCGGCCCTCGTCGCTCGCATTGCCGTCCGCCTGGGCGGTCGACTGCGCGTCGTCATTGCCGCCGGACCGTGGCTCGCCGATCGGTTCACCGTCGTCGGACGCCATCTCGAGCAGCGGATTTTTCTCCACCTCCTGCGAGATGAAATGAATCAGTTCAAGATGGGTCATCTGCAGCAACTGGATGGATTGCATCAGTTGCGGTGTCATGACCAGGGACTGATTCTGGCGCAGGAATAGGTTGGCCGACAAAGCCATGCGGACGCGAAACTCCCCTACATTCCCCCGGAATCTCCAGCGCAATGGTGCCGGAAGTTCCGCTAAACTCCACTTGGCCCAAAAATTGCTTTTTTGGAGGGTTTGGTCAAGTCGAACCGTGGAGAGCAGGCGAATTTCTTAAGTAGGGGGGGTCAGAGGCTGAACTTGTCGCCGAGATAGAGCCGGCGCACATCGGCATTGTTGACGATGTCGTTGGCGCGTCCGTGGGTCAAGACCTCACCGGCGTGGATGATGTAGGCGCGGTCGATCAGGCCGAGCGTTTCACGCACATTATGGTCGGTGATCAGCACGCCGATGCCGCGGGCCGTCAGGTGGCGCACCAGGTTCTGGATGTCGGAGACCGAGATCGGGTCGACGCCGGCAAAGGGCTCGTCGAGCAGCATGAAGGTCGGGTCCGTGGCCAGCGCCCGGGCGATTTCGAGGCGGCGGCGCTCGCCCCCCGACAGCGCCACGGCCGGTG
>JAHRYZ010000036.1:15602-18620 GCA_020621905.1 Rhizobium sp. | reverse complement strand
TTCTCGATATGGAATTCGCTCAGCAACTCGTCGAGCTTGGCTTCGCGCTTCTTGCGGTCGCTCTCGTGCAGTTCGAGAACCGCCCGGATATTCTCCTCGACCGTCAGGCCGCGAAAGATCGACGCTTCCTGAGGCAGGTAGCCGACGCCGAGGCGCGCGCGCCGATACATCGGCATGCCGGTCACTTCATTGCCGTTGATGGCGATGGTGCCCGCATCGACGGGAACGAGGCCGGTGATCATGTAGAAGCAGGTCGTCTTGCCGGCGCCGTTCGGACCGAGAAGGCCGACCGCCTCGCCGCGGCGCACGACGAGCGAAACACCGTTGACCACGCGCCGCGTGTTGTAGCTCTTCGTCAGGCCGTGGGCGATCAGCGTGCCCTCGTAGCGCGCCTTGTCCAGGCGCGTCTCCGCAGGCTTCGGCGGCTGCGCCTGCTTTGCGCCGATCAGGTCTGAGACGACGGGAATCTTCACGTTGGGGCCGATGCTACTAATTCTTCTTCTGGGACTTGGGGTCGAGCTGGATCTGCACCCGGCCGCCGCAACTGTCGAGCTTTGCTTCCCCGGAATTCATCTGCACCGTCAGCTTGCAGCCGACAAAGACATTCTGGCCTTCCGACAGCACCACGCGGTCGCCCTCGAGGACGAAGACCTGGGCGTCGAGATTGAAGGTGCCCTTGTCGGCGGTCGCCTGCTGCGTTCCCGAAGATAGGAACACCTTGTCCGTCACGTCGATCTTCTCGATGTCGGCATCGCCGTTGGTGACACTGGTGCCTTCACCGCGGTAATGCACCGTCATGTTGCCGGACTGCAGCGTGGTCGTGCCCTGCACGACCTTGACATTGCCGGAGAACAGCGCGGTCTTCTCCTGCTCGCGGATCTCAAGCGCATCGCTCTCGATCTGGATCGGCTGTTCGTTCGACAGCTTGAGGCCGTTCAGATTGCTCTTCGTCGATTGGGCGAGCGCGGCCGGAGATGCGGCCATGAGCGCGAAGCCCGTGGCGATTAGCAGGCCGGTCGGCAGAAGCGGTGTGCGGCGTTCGAATATCATGACTGGCCCGGCTCTCAATTGCCCGTTTTGCGGATGGCGGAGGGTTGGATGTTCACCCGAACGGCGCCCTGAAAAGTGATAATGCGTCCCTTATCCGTTATCTTGAGCGACTGCGCAACAATGGACGCTTCGTCGGCCTTGATGGCGACCGGCTCGCTCGTCTCCATCTTGCCGCCCTTGATGTCGAGATGGGCCGACTGGAAGCTGGCTTCGAGACCGGTCGACAGCTTGATGGTGAAGGGCTTGTCCATGTCGAGAAGGTCGGAAGAGCGATCGAAGACGCCGCTCAGGGCCTCGACTCTGGCGATGATCTTCTCGTTTAGCGGAACCGCGGCGGCGATCGTCTCGAGTGCGATGATGTTCGGATTCTTGATGTCCTGGAGCGCGCGCTCGGCGCGCATCGAATAGCTGATGCCGTCTTCGTTGCGCCCGGCGATCGCCGGCTTTTCCATCACGACCTTGCCGTTCTCGATCTTGGCGGAGGCAATCTGCAGGTTTTCCGGCAGGTAGGCCCTGACCACGGAGACGCCGAAAAAGGCGAGCGAAATGATGAAGGCGCCGATCGGCAGCAGGATCTTCAGCCGCTTGACGCGCGCCGAGTGGCTGACCGCAAGACGATAGGGATCGCCGCCTGGCCGGCCGCCAGCGGTCGTCGCACTATAGTCTACGCGATTCAGCATGCATGAGGCCTGTTCGGGTTCGCCCGCCCGGAAACGCTTTGGGAGGAATCCGGCTGACATTTCGCATTATTGCGTTCTCTTGCCAATATGGAAATTGCGTCTGCGAATACAAGCCGCGGCGCATTCTGAGTGCCCGATCGCCCATCGGCAAAGGTTCCGACCGATCCCGGGCGCACGAGATGCCCCAATGCGACCGCGAAGGTTGATTATCGCGTGACATTGTGGTGTTTTACCGGCGGCCCGGCAGATCGCCTCGGGCTGGTTAAGTTGTTCCTTGACGCTGCTTTTTTGGTTTGGCACGTTTGGAGCGACCAAGGTTTACTCAACCATTCAGGGGGCGCGCGTGATCAAGTCGGAACTGGTGCAGATTGTCGCGGCGCGTAATCCGCACCTCTATCATCGTGACGTGGAAAATATCGTCAATGCGGTGCTGGACGAGATCACCGACGCGCTCGCGGCGGGCAATCGCGTCGAATTGCGCGGCTTCGGCGCCTTTTCGGTGAAGAACCGGCCGTCGCGGTCGGGACGCAATCCGCGCACGGGCGAGACCGTCTTCGTCGAAGAAAAATGGGTCCCGTTCTTCAAGACCGGCAAGGAACTGCGCGAGCGGCTCAACCCCGGCATGGCCGACGAAGGCGACGAATAAGAGATCGAAGCCCGGCGCGCTTGAAAAGCCCCCGGTCGGGCTTAACTTGGAGGCATCCGCCGAGTTGAACCCGGATGCGTGGTGGTAAGCCGCCGAGGAGTAATGCGCTATGGTCAAGAAAGTCGTCAGTCTGGTTGTCTTCGTGCCCCTGGCGATCGTGCTGATCGTCCTGTCGGTCGCCAATCGGCAGGCCGTCACCCTGGCGCTCAATCCGTTCAAGCCCGACGATGCGCTTCTGTCGCTGACCGCGCCGTTCTTCGTCTTCCTGTTCCTCGCGCTCATCCTCGGCCTGCTGCTGGGCTCTGCCGCGACCTGGCTCGCCCAGGGCAAGTATCGCAAGAAGGCCCGCACCGAATCCCGCTCGGCGGTGCGCTGGCAGGCGGAAGCCGATCGCCACAAGAGCCGCGCCGAAGAGATCGCCGGTCGCGGGCTTCCGCAATTGCCGGCCAAGTGACGCCGTTTCCCGGCGAGGGAACGGCCGTGGCATCGTGAAAGCGCTTTTCCCTGCATGGCGGTGGTGCTAAGGCGTTTCGCTCAATTTCAGGACAAGCAGGATCAGCGTGTGAAGAACAAGGAACGCCGGCCGATGCAGAAGGCATCCGCCGGAAAAGCCGGCAAGGCGACCAAGCCCGTCAAGGGCGG
>JAHRYZ010000036.1:0-15592 GCA_020621905.1 Rhizobium sp. | reverse complement strand
CGTCGTCCCGAAAGCGCGACGCGCGCGCCGCGGCCGGCCGACGCCCCTCCGGTATCGGAACCCGTGAAGGCGCCCGCCGAGCCCCAGCGCACGCTGATGGTGCGGACCGGAGAACGCCCGGCCGAGCGCGTGCCGCTGATCCTCGAATCCCAGGGTGCCGGCGACTTCCACCTGATCGACAGCGGCGAGGGCGAGAAGCTTGAGCAATACGGCCCCTATCGCGTCGTCAGGCCCGAGGGCCAGGCCCTGTGGCCGAAGGCGCTGCCGGCGCATGTCTGGGAGCGCGCCGACGCGATCTTCACCGGCGATACCGACGAGGACGGCATGGGCCGCTGGCGCTTTCCGCGTGAGGCGCTCGGCGAAACCTGGCCGCTGTCGCTGCTCGGCGTCGATTTCCTCGGCCGCTTCACCTCCTTCCGTCATGTCGGCGTGTTTCCCGAACAGATCGCCCACTGGACCTGGATGAAGGAGCGCATCGAGACGGCCGGCCGGCCGCTGAAGGTGCTGAACCTGTTCGGCTATACCGGCGTCGCCTCTCTCGTTGCCGCCGCCGCCGGGGCCGAGGTCACCCATGTCGATGCGTCCAAGAAGGCGATCGGCTGGGCGCGCGAGAACCAGTCGCTGAGCCGGCTCGACAAGGCGCCGATCCGCTGGATCTGCGACGACGCGATGAAGTTCATCCAGCGCGAGGAACGGCGCGGCCATCGCTATGACATTATCCTGACCGATCCGCCGAAATTTGGCCGCGGGCCGAACGGCGAGGTCTGGCACCTGTTCGAGCACCTGCCGCTGATGCTCGACGTCTGCCGCGAACTCCTGGCGCCCAAGGCGCTCGGCCTGGTGCTGACCGCCTATTCGATCCGCGCGAGCTTCTACTCGATTCACGAACTGATGCGCGAGACGATGCGCGGCAAGGGCGGCCTGGTCGAGTCGGGCGAACTGGTGATCCGCGAGGCTGGCCTCGACGGCAAGACGCCGGGACGGGCGCTTTCGACCTCCCTTTTCAGCCGCTGGGTGCCGAAATGAGCGACGACTACAGAAACGACGGTCCGCGCCGCGTCGGCCAGGTGAAGGAAATCACCAGCCTCGCCAACCCGATCATCAAGGACATCAAGGCGCTGTCGCTGAAGAAGGCGCGTGACGAGACGAAGACCTTCATGGCGGAAGGCCTGAAGCTGGTCATCGACGCGCTCGAACTCGGCTGGACGATCCGGACGCTGATCTATTCCAAGGCGGCCAAGGGCAAGCCCATGGTCGAAAAGGTCGCCGCCCGCACCATCGCTTCCGGCGGCCTGGTGCTTGAGGTCAGCGAGAAGGTGATGTCGGCAATCACCCGTCGCGATAATCCGCAGATGGTCGCCGGCGTGTTCGAGCAGCGCTGGATGGCGCTGAAGGATGTCCGTCCTTCCGCATCGGAGACCTGGGTGGCGCTCGACCGCGTTCGTGATCCCGGCAATCTCGGCACCATCATCCGCACCGCCGACGCGGCCGGCGCTTCGGGCGTGATCCTGGTCGGCGACTGCACCGATCCGTTTTCGCTGGAAACCGTGCGCGCCACGATGGGCTCACTCTTCGCCGTGCCGCTGGTCAAGACGACGCCCGCCGACTTTCTGCGCTGGAAGAAGGACAGCGGTGCGCGGCTCGTCGCGACCCATCTCGCCGGCGCGGTCGACTACCGCACCATCGACTACCGCAGCAGGCCGGTCGTGCTGATGATGGGCAACGAGCAATCCGGCCTGCCGGACGATCTGGCGGGAGCCGCCGATGCGCTGGCCCGCATTCCGCAGGTCGGCCGCGCCGATTCCCTCAATCTCGCCGTCGCGACCGGCGTCATGCTGTTCGAAGTGCGTCGGCACCTTCTGAGCCTCGACAAGCCGCAATGAACGCTTTCCTCGCACCCTTCAGCCGGCCCTTACCGGCCGCCATCTTCATCGTCGTCGCCTTGCTGCTCGACCAGGCGATCAAGCTTGCCGTCGAGCTTTACCTGCCGCTGCACGAGGCCGTGCCAATCATGCCGATGCTGGCGCTCTATCGCACGCACAATCTCGGCGTGGCCTTCTCCATGCTGGCCGACGCCCAAGGCTGGTTCATCGTCGGGCTGCGCATCGCCATCGTCGCCTTCGTCATGTGGCTATGGGGTCGCACGGGCCCGGGGCATCACATCGCTCATCTCGGCTTTGCCATGATCATCGCCGGGGCGCTCGGCAACATCATCGACCGCTTCATCTACGGCCATGTCGTCGATTACGTGCTGTTCTATACGCAGACCTGGTCCTTTGCCGTCTTCAACCTTGCCGATAGCTTCATTTCGGTCGGCGCGTTTCTCATTCTGGTCGACGAGATACTGGCGCACCGTGCATCGGAGGCGTAATCTACAGCATGCCGCAGATCGGATATTCGACGACGCAGGTGAAGCTGAGGGGCCGGCGTGGCACGCCGCGATTATGCCGCAGGCCCTGTCACTTTCTTGTCGCAGATCCATGGTTTATTGCACAGAACACAATATGGACGAGTCGCATTAGCAATGAACTTTGGATCGAGTGTCCCTGGTCGATGGTGCTGCGCAGTCCAATGGCGCGGCGGCCAGGCCGTCGGAAGGCCTGCTCGGGCGCATCGGCAATCTCGAAACCCGGATTGCCCGCAACGAGCGCGAGATCGACGCCGCGCAGGCGGTTCGTTACCGTGTGTTCATCGAGGAGATGGGGGCAAAGATCGCCCCGGACGCGACGCGCCGCAAGCGCGACATCGATGCATGGGACGCTGTCTGCGATCATCTCCTGGTATTGGACTGCTCGGTCGAGGGGGATCCCGAGGACCAGATCGTCGGCACCTACCGCCTGTTGCGCCATGACGTGGCGCGAAACCACGGCGGCTTCTACTCGGCGACCGAATTCGAGGTTGAATCCTTGATGGCGCGTCATCCGGAAAAGCGCTTCATGGAACTCGGCCGCTCCTGTGTCCTGCCGGAATACCGCACCAAGCGCACCGTCGAACTCCTGTGGCAGGGCTGCTGGGCCTATGCACTGATGCACCGTGTCGACGCCATGTTCGGCTGCGGTTCTTTCCCCGGCATCCGGCCGGAGGAGCATGCGCTGGCGCTCTCCTTCCTCTACCACCACGCAGTGGCGCGCGGCGAATGGGCTGTCCGGGCCCTGCCGGGACTCTATCGCGAAATGGACCTGATGCCGGTCGAGGCGATCAACCCGCGCAAGGCCCTTGCCGCCATGCCGCCGCTAATCAAGGGCTATCTGCGGCTTGGCGCGATGATCGGCGAGGGCGCGGTGGTCGACCACGCCTTCAACACCACCGACGCCCTGATCGTGCTGCCGATCTCCAGCATTTCCGACCGCTATCGCAACTATTACGGTGCCGACGCGGGCCGGTTCGCCAGCTGATCACCTGACAGCCCGGTTTCTGCCCATGGCTTCGCCTGACCGCGGGCTCTTCCTGCTGACCGCTTCGTAGTCATGCCCGTCGCTCGGCGGTGGCACGAGCGGCAGGTCGGCAAGCTCGCGCGTCGACATGGCGGCGATGTCCGGATGGGAGAGCGGGTCCCGCGACCAGTCCTCGTCCGCCCCTCTCCAGTTTTTCCGGGATTGCTGGCGACCGAAGAGAAACTTCAGCATCGGCACGCTCCTTCCCTGACGCGTTAAGACGAAGGCCGGCTTGGCGGAGCTTTCGGCCGTGGGTTTCTTCTGCGCGATACTCGGTTATCCAGGCATGCCTCGCAATTGAGTTTCGTGGGGAGAGCCTTTAGAAAAGCTATATGCGAAATCTCAATCTCATCCATCTGAACGGTCTGCGTGCGGTGGAGGCGGTCGGCCGGCTGGGCTCGCTTCCGGCCGCGGCCGAAGAGCTGGGCGTGTCGGTCGGTGCCGTCAGCCAGCAGGTGATCAAGGCCGAGCAGCAATTGCACCACAAGCTCTTCGAGCGCCAGCCGAAGGGCATGGTGCCGACCGAGGCAGGCCGCGACATCCTGCCCCGGCTGGCCGAGGCCTTTCGCTTGCTGTCCGGCGCGGTCGCTGCCGCCCATCACCGCAATGACGACCTGCTGACGATCTCGGTCGCACCCGTCTTCGCCGCGCGCTGGCTGGTCTACCGGCTGGGGGCATTCTCCGAGCGCCACCCCGACATCAACCTGCGGATCGACGCCACCACCCGGCTCGTCGATCCGGCGGTGTCCGACGTCGATCTCTGCATTCGCGTCGGCAAGGGGCAATGGCCGGGAGCGCGCGCCGAACTGCTGCTCGAACAGAGGATCTTTCCGGTCTGCGCGCCGGCCCTCGCCGAACGGCTGTCCGCTCCGGAGGATCTCCTGGAACTGCCGGCCATCATCGACGGGAGGGCCATGTTCAGCTGGGAAGTCTGGCTCGGCGCAGTCGGTCTCGCGGGAAGGCCCGTGAATGTGCGCCATGTTTTCAACGAGGCGTCACTCTGCCTCGACTCGGCGATCTCCGGCCAGGGCGTGATGCTCGCCTGGCAGACCATCGCGTCCCATGCGATACGGGCCGGCCAGCTGGTCGTGCCCTTTGGACCCTGGGTGGCGACGGGGGACGGCCATTATCTTGTCACTGCCGATACGGCCCGTCCCGACCCCAAGGTCGCGGCGTTCCGCCGCTGGCTGAAAGAGGAGCTGGCCGAGGACATGGAGCGGCTCGCGAAAGCCGCCCCGGGTCAGATTCATTCCCCGGCATTGTAGGCGGCAATCGCCGCCATGTTGACGATGTCGGTGTCCTTGGCGCCGATCTGGGCGATCTGCACCGAGTTCTCCAGCCCGACCAGCAGCGGGCCGATCACGGTTGAGCCGCCGAGTTCCTGCAGCATCTTGGTCGAGATGGAAGCCGAGTGGATCGCCGGCATGACGAGCACGTTGGCGGTGCCCGACAGGCGGCAGAACGGATACTGCTCCATGCGATGCGCGTTGAGCGCCACGTCGGCCCCCATTTCGCCGTCATATTCGAAGTTGACGCGGCGTGCATCGAGGATCTTCACCGCTTCGCGGAGCCGCTCGGAACGCTCGCCGGTCGGATGGCCGAAGGTCGAATAGGCGAGAAGCGCGACGCGCGGCTCGTAGCCGAGGCGGTGGGCAAGGCCGGCCGCTTCCTCGGCGATGTCGGCGAGTTCCTCTGCCGTCGGCATGTCGTGGACGGCGGTGTCGGCCACCAGCACCGTGCGGCCGCGGGTCAGCGCCAGCGAGACGCCGATCACCCGGTGGCCCGGCTGCGGATCGATGCAGCGGCGCACGTCCTCCAGCGCGGTCGAGTAGTTGCGCGTCGTGCCCGTCACCATGGCGTCGGCGTCGCCGAGCGCCACCATGCAGGCGGCGAAGTGGTTGCGGTCGGTGTTGATCAGGCGCTGGCAGTCGCGGTGCAGGTAGCCTTTGCGCTGCAGGCGCGAGTAGAGATATTCGGTATAGGCGTCGACGCGGTTCGAGACGCGGGCGTTGACGACCTCGATGCCGGGACGGTCGAGGTCGATGCCGGCGCGTTCGGCGGTTTCCTTCAGCGGCGCATCGCGGCCGAGCAGGATGGCGGTGCCGAGCTCCTGGTTGACGAAGGAGATCGCCGCCCGCATCACCTGTTCCTCCTCGCCCTCGGCGAAGACGACCCGCTTCGGGTTCTGGCGCACCCGCTCATAGAGGTGCTGGGTCGTGGCGGCGATCGGATCGCGCCGGGCCGAAAGCTCGCGGCTGTAGGCGCCGAGATCTTCAATCGGCTTGCGTGCAACGCCGGTCTCCATGGCCGCCTTGGCAACCGCGACCGGAATGGCCGAGATCAGGCGCGGATCGAAGGGCACGGGAATGATGTATTCGGCGCCGAAACGCGGCCGGTTGCCCTGATAGGCAGCAGCGACATCGTCCGGCACGTCCTCGCGCGCCAGGCTTGCAAGCGCCCGCACAGCGGCGATCTTCATCGCGTCGTTGATCTGCGACGCGCGCACGTCGAGCGCCCCGCGGAAGATGTAGGGAAAGCCCAGCACGTTGTTGACCTGGTTCGGATAATCCGAGCGCCCGGTTGCCATGATTGCGTCGTCGCGGATCTCGGAGACTTCTTCCGGCGTGATTTCCGGGTCCGGATTGGCCATGGCGAAGATGATCGGGTTTGCCGCCATCGAGCGGATCATGTCGGAGGAGAAGGCGCCCTTCTGCGACAGGCCGAGCACGACGTCGGCGCCCTCCATGGCTTCCTTCAGCGTGCGGCGGTCTGTCTTGACCGCATGCGCCGACTTCCACTGGTTCATGCCCTCGATGCGGCCCTGGTAGATCACGCCCTTGGTGTCGCACAGGATGATGTTGGCGGGATTGAAGCCCATCGCCTTGATGAGTTCGATGCAGGCGATCGCGGCAGCGCCGGCGCCGTTGCACACCAGCTTCGTGGTCTTGAAGTCGCGGCCGGTCAGTTCGAGCGCGTTGATCAGGCCGGCCGCGGCGATGATCGCCGTGCCGTGCTGATCATCATGGAAGACGGGGATGTCCATGATCTCGCGCAGCCGCTGTTCGATGATGAAGCAGTCGGGTGCCTTGATGTCCTCGAGATTGATGCCGCCGAAGGACGGGCCGAGATAGCGCACGCAGTTGATGAATTCCTCGACATTCTCCGTATCGACCTCGAGGTCGATCGAATCGACGTCGGCGAAGCGCTTGAAGAGCACGGCCTTGCCCTCCATCACCGGCTTGGAGGCCAGCGCGCCGAGATTGCCCAGCCCGAGGATCGCCGTGCCGTTGGAGATGACGGCGACCATGTTGCCGCGCGTCGTGTAGTCGTAGGCGGTTGCCGGATCGGCGGCGATCGCCTTCACCGGCACGGCGACGCCCGGCGAATAGGCGAGCGAAAGGTCGCGCTGGGTGGCCATGGCCTTGGTCGGGGTGATCTCCAGCTTGCCGGGGCGTCCCTGCGAATGAAAGTCGAGCGCTTCCTGCTCCGTGACGGACGTCTTGCTGCGCGGGTTGCGATCCTTGCTTGCCATGTTCCCTCGAACCTTGTTGTGGGCAGCCTTGCGCCGGCTGTCCTTGGTGGTTGTTTTTGTTTGCTATAGGTCGTTAGTGTTGCACGACTTCCTTTTCAAGAAAACTTTAGACAGTGACAATCAACAGCGCCCCCACCAACGAGGTCCTGAACGCCGCCGAGCTTGCCTCGGAGGAAAGCCGCGCGTCCGCCACCCCGATGATGGAACAGTATATCGAGATCAAGGCCAACAATCCGGGCAGCCTGCTGTTCTACCGGATGGGCGATTTCTACGAGCTGTTCTTCGAGGACGCCGTCGACGCCTCGCGCGCCCTCGGCATCACCCTGACCAAGCGCGGCCAGCATCTCGGCCAGGACATCCCGATGTGCGGCGTGCCGGTCCATGCCGCCGACGATTACCTGCAGAAGCTAATCTCGCTCGGCTTTCGGGTGGCGGTCTGCGAGCAGGTGGAGGACCCGGCCGAGGCGAAGAAGCGCGGATCGAAATCGGTAGTCAAGCGCGACGTCGTGCGCCTGGTCACCCCCGGCACGCTGACCGAGGAAAAGCTGCTTTCGCCATCGGAATCGAACTACCTGATGGCGCTCGCCCGCATCCGCGGCGGCTCCACGCCGCAGCTGGCGATCGCCTGGATCGACATCTCGACCGGCATCTTCCGTCTCGCCGAGACAGACGAGGGGCGCCTGCTCGCCGATATCCTGCGGATCGAGCCGCGTGAGCTGATCGTCGCCGACACCCTGTTCTTCGATCCCGAGCTGAAACCCGCCTTCGACGTGCTCGGCCGCGTCGTCGTGCCCCAGCCGGCGGTGCTGTTCGACAGCGCCGCGGCGGAGGGTCGCATCGCCCGCTATTTCGGCGTGAAGACGCTGGACGGTTTCGGCTCGTTCAGCCGCGCCGAGATTGCGGCGGCGGCCGCCGCCGTCGCCTATGTCGAGAAGACCCAGATCTCCGAGCGCCCGCCGCTCGGGCTTCCCGAGCGCCAGAGCGCCGCCTCGACCCTGTTCATCGACCCAGCCACCCGTGGGAATCTCGAACTGGTGAAGACGCTGTCGGGCGATCGCAACGGTTCGCTGCTGAAAGCCATCGACCGTACGGTCACGGGCGGCGGCGCCCGCCTAATGGCCGAACGGCTGATGTCGCCGCTCACCGATCCGGATGCCATCGCCGGCCGCCAGGATTCCGTCGCCTTCCTGCTGTCCGAGCCTTCACTTTCCGATCGGCTGCGCGACGGCCTGAAGCGGGTGCCCGACATGCCGCGCGCGCTTTCACGCCTGGCGCTCGATCGCGGCGGCCCGCGCGACCTCGGTGCCATCCTGCAGGGGATCGCCGCGGCCGGGGAAGTCGCGGCCCTGCTGGGAGACGTTGCTCTTCCCGAAGAACTCGCCGCAGCCGTCACCGATCTCAAGGCCCTGCCCAACGGCCTCGCCGACCTGCTCGGTGCCATGCTGGCCGAAGACCTGCCCTTGCTGAAGCGCGACGGAGGATTCCTCAAGGCCGGTGCCGTCCCTGCGCTTGATGAGGTTCGGGCGCTCCGCGACCAGTCGCGCCGGGTGATCGCTGGCCTGCAACTGCAATATGCCGAGGAGACCGGCATCAAGTCGCTGAAAATCAAGCACAACAACGTGCTCGGCTATTTCGTCGAGGTGACCGCCGGCAATTCCGGGACGATGACGGAAGGGGAGGCTGCCAAGGCCCGCTTCATTCACCGTCAGACCATGGCAAGCGCCATGCGCTTCACCACGACCGAGCTTGCCGATCTCGAAACCCGCATCGCCAATGCCGCCGGCCAGGCGCTGTCGATCGAACTCGAAGCCTTCGAGCGGATGACGGCGGACGTGGTGGCCGCCGCCGAGCCGATCAAGGCGGCGGCGCGGGCGCTTGCCGTGATCGACGTCGCAGCCGGACTCGCGGCCCTTGCCGAGGAGCAGGGCTATTGCCGCCCGCTGGTCGATGACAGCAACATGTTTTCCATCGTCGCCGGGCGCCATCCTGTGGTGGAACAGGCGCTACGCCGCCAGTCGGCGAGCCCCTTCATCGCCAATGACTGCAATCTCTCGCCCTCCGAGACGGGTTCGGACGGGGCGATCTGGCTGCTGACCGGCCCGAACATGGGCGGTAAGTCGACTTTCCTGCGCCAGAACGCGCTGATCGCCATCCTGGCCCAGATGGGCTCCTTCGTGCCGGCGGGCGCCGCCCATATCGGTGTGGTCGACCGTCTGTTTTCCCGCGTCGGCGCTTCCGACGACCTGGCGCGCGGCCGCTCGACCTTCATGGTCGAGATGGTCGAGACGGCGGCGATCCTCAACCAGGCGACCGAGCGCTCGCTCGTCATTCTCGACGAGATCGGCCGTGGCACGGCGACCTTCGACGGCCTGTCGATCGCCTGGGCGGCGGTCGAGCACCTGCACGAGGTCAATCGCTGCCGGGCGCTGTTCGCCACCCATTTCCACGAACTGACGGTGCTCTCGGAAAAGCTCGGCCGCCTTTCCAATGTCACCATGCGGGTCAAGGAATGGGACAACGACGTCATCTTCCTCCACGAGGTCGGCCCGGCGCCGCCGACCGGTCCTACGGCATCCAGGTGGCGCGCCTTGCCGGCCTACCGGCCTCGGTCGTGGCCCGGGCGCGCGACGTGCTGACAAGGCTGGAGGATGCCGACCGCAAGAACCCGGCGAGTTCGCTGATCGACGACCTGCCGCTTTTCCAGGTGGCGGTGCGGCGGGAGGAGGCGCGGAAGGCGGGGCCCTCGAAGGTCGAGGAAATGCTCAAAGGCCTCGATCTCGACGACATGACGCCGCGCCAGGCGCTCGACGCGCTCTATGATCTGAGGAAACAACTTGGCAAGCCTTGACGGCTAATATCCCTGTCCAAGGCGCCTGAAAGGCGTTATAGCGCCATCCGTCGCCGGCCCTCGGGCAGGCTGATAAGCCAGGAAAGCAAGCCGCAACAATGGCCATGACCGAACTCGAATACGGCGACCTGCTCGACGTCGCCGCCCTCAAGGCCGACTGCGAGGCCGTCGCCCGCGCCCATGCCGGGCATCTGCTCGACATTCGCGCTGGCCTGCTGCCGATCCTCAAAAAGGCGAGCGCCGACGGACGCGACCTGGCGAAGGCCAAGCTCTTCGCCGACGGCCGCGGCATTCATTGCGCCCAGCGCATTTCCTGGATCCAGGACCAGCTGATCTCTGTGATCTTCGATCTGGTGGTCCGGCATGTCTACCGCGACAAGGCCGATATGGTCGCCGTGTCGGCGGTCGGCGGCTATGGCCGCGGCACGCTGGCGCCGGGGTCGGACATCGACCTCCTCTTCCTCACCCCGCCGAAGCTGACCGCCGACATGCACAAGGCCGTCGAGTTCATCCTCTACCTGCTGTGGGACATCGGCTTCAAGGTCGGCCATGCGACGCGAACGGTCGACGAGTGCATGCGCCTGTCGAAGGGCGACATGACGATCCGGACCGCGATCCTCGAAACCCGCTTCGTCTGCGGCCAGGAAAGCCTCGTCACTGAACTGCAGCGCCGGTTCGACCAGGAAGTCACCAACAATACCGCGCCGGAATTCATCGCCGCCAAGCTGGGCGAGCGCGACGAGCGCCACCGCAAGGCCGGCGACAGCCGCTACCTCGTCGAACCGAACGTCAAGGAAGGCAAGGGCGGGCTTCGCGACCTGCAGACCCTGTTCTGGATCGCCAAGTACAAATACCATGTCCGCGATGCCGGTGATCTCGTCCGTCTCGGCGTCTTGTCCCGCCAGGAATGGCAGCTGTTCCAGAAGGCGGACGACTTCCTCTGGGCTGTCCGATGCCACATGCACTACCTGACCGGCAAACCGGAGGAGCGCCTGTATTTCGACATTCAGCCAGAGATCGCCCGCAATCTCGGCTATCAGCCGCGCCCCGGTCTCTCGGCCGTCGAGCGCTTCATGAAGCACTATTTCCTGGTGGCGAAGGATGTCGGCGACCTGACCCGCATCTTCTGCGCGACGCTGGAAGAACAGCAGGCGAAAGCCGCTCCGGGCCTGACCGGCGTGATCGGCCGCTTCGCCAACCGGCCGCGCAAGATCCCCGGCACGCCGGAATTCATCGAGGATCGCGGCCGCATCGCGCTTGCCGTTCCGGAGTGTTCAAGCGCGATCGGTTTCGATCATGCGGCTCTTCCATGTTGCCGACCTGAACGGTCTGGAATTCCATCCCGATGCGTTGAAGGCCGTGACCCGCTCGCTGGCCCTGATCGACCATAATTTCCGCGAAAACGAGGAGGCGAACCGGCTTTTCCTCGCGGTGCTGACCTCGCGCCGTGATCCGGGGCAGATCCTGCGCCGGATGAACGAATCCGGCGTGCTTGGCCGTTTCGTGCCGGAGTTCGGCAAGATCGTCTCGATGATGCAGTTCAACATGTATCATCACTACACGGTCGACGAACACCTGATCCGCACGGTGGAAGTCCTCGCCGAGATCGACAAGGGCAAGGCCGAGGAGATCCATCCGCTTGCCGCCAAGCTCATGCCGGGCATCGAGGACCGCCAGTCGCTCTATGTGGCAGTCCTGCTGCACGATGTCGCCAAGGGCCGGCAGGAAGACCACTCGATCGCCGGCGCGAAAGTGGCGCGCAAGCTCTGCCCGCGCTTCGGCCTCAACCCCAAGCAGACGGAGCTCGTCGTCTGGCTGATCGAGCAGCATCTGCTGATGTCGATGGTCGCCCAGACCCGCGACCTGCACGACCGCAAGACGATCACCGACTTCGCCGACAAGGTCCAGTCGCTCGACCGGCTGAAGATGCTGCTCGTCCTGACCGTGTGCGACATCCGCGCCGTCGGGCCGGGCGTGTGGAACGGCTGGAAGGGCCAGCTGCTGCGCACGCTCTACTACGAGACCGAACTTCTGCTCTCCGGCGGTTTTTCGGAAGTCTCGCGCAAGGAGCGCGCCAAGCACGCCGCCGAACAGCTCGGCAAGGCGCTCGGCAACTGGAGCCAGAAGGACCAGAAGACCTATACCAAGCTGCACTACGAGCCCTACCTGCTCTCCGTCGAGCTGGAGGACCAGATCCGTCACGCCCATTTCATCCGCGAGTCGGACAAGGCGGGCAAGGCACTGGCGACCATGGTGCGGACCCATTCCTTTCACGCCATCACCGAGATCACGGTGCTCTCGCCCGACCATCCGCGCCTGCTGTCGATCATCGCCGGTGCCTGTGCGGCCGCCGGAGCCAACATCGCCGACGCGCAGATCTTCACCACCTCCGACGGCCGAGCCCTCGACACCATCCTGATCAATCGCGAGTTTCCGATCGACGAGGACGAGATGCGCCGTGCCGCCACCATCGGCAAGATGATCGAGGACGTGCTGTCAGGCCACAAGCGCCTTCCGGAAGTCATCGCCACGCGCAGCAAGGGCAAGAAGAAGAACAAGACCTTCCCCGTCCAGCCGGATGTGACGATCTCCAACGCCCTTTCCAACAAGTTCACCGTCGTCGAGGTCGAATGCCTCGACCGCATCGGCTTGCTGGCGGAAATCACCGCCGTCCTGTCCGACCTGTCGCTCGACATCCACTCGGCACGCATCACCACCTTCGGCGAGAAGGTCATCGACACCTTCTACGTCACCGATCTGGTTGGCCAGAAGATCACCAACGAGAACCGCCAGGCCAGCATCGTGACCCAGCTGAAGGGTGTCATGGCTGAGCAGGGCGACGAACTGCGCGACCGAATGCCGTCCGGCATCATCGCCCAGGCCGTCCAGCGCTCCGCGCCCGCCCAGAAGAAGGCCAAGGTCTGACCATGGGACTGGTGAAGAAGTTCATGACCGTCGGCGGCGCGACGCTCGGCAGTCGCGTGTTCGGCTTCGCCCGCGAAACGCTGATGGCGGCCGCCCTCGGCACGGGGCCGATGGCCGACGTCTTCTATGCCGCCTTCCGTTTTCCGAACCTCTTCCGCCGGCTGTTCGCCGAAGGGGCCTTCAATGCCGCCTTCGTTCCGCTTTTCGCCAAGGAGATCGAGGCGAACGGCGTCGACGGCGCCAAGCGCTTTTCCGAAGAGGTCTTCGGCGTCCTGTTCTCGGTGCTCCTGCTCATCACCATCGTCATGGAATTGTCCATGCCGCTCCTGGTGCGATGGGTCATCGCGCCGGGTTTTCCGACGATCCGGAAAAATTCTCGCTGACGGTCCGGCTCGCCGTGGTCATGTTTCCCTATCTGATGTGCATGTCGCTGACGGCCATGCTGTCCGGCATGCTCAATTCGCTGCACCATTTCTTCGCCGCTGCGATCGCCCCCGTCTTTCTCAACGTGATGATGATCGGCGCGCTGCTCTGGGCGCTCTACAGCGGCGCCGACCCGGCTCTGACCGCCTGGTACCTGTCCTGGTCGGTGCTCGGCGCGGGCCTGTTGCAGATGGCCGTCGTTTATGCCGGCGTTCGCCATGCCGGCATGAGCATTGCCTTCAAGCTTCCGCGCTTCACCCCGAATGTGAAGCGCCTTCTGGTGCTGGCCGTACCGGCTGCGGTGACGGGCGGCATCACCCAGATCAACCAGCTGATCGGTCAGGCGATCGCCTCCGGCAAGGAAGGCGCGATTGCCGCCCTGCAATATGCCGACCGTATCTACCAGCTGCCGCTCGGCGTCGTCGGCGTGGCCGTCGGTGTCGTGCTGCTGCCCGAACTCGCGCGTGCGCTGAAGTCCGGGCACATGAAAGAGGCCGGCAATATCCAGAACCGCTCGATGGAATTCGTGCTGTTCCTCACGCTGCCGGCCGCGGCCGCGCTCTGGGTTCTGTCCGACGAAATCATCCGCGTGCTCTACGAGCGCGGCGCCTTTTCGCAGGAGAACACCACGGTCGTCGCCGCGATCCTGGCGATCTATGGCATCGGTTTGCCGGGCTTCGTGATGATCAAGGCGCTGCAGCCGGGCTTCTACGCCCGCGAGGACACCCGTACGCCGATGCGGTTCACCGGCATCTCCGTGGTGATCAACTCGGCGCTGGCGATCTCGCTCTTTCCGATTCTGGCCGAGCGCGGCATCGCGGTCGCCGAAGCGGCAGCCGGCTGGGTCAACACGATGCTGCTCTTCGCCACGCTGTATCGGCGCGGCCACCTGACCTGGGAATGGGCACTCCTAACCCGCACGCTGCGCCTCATCGTCGCCGCGGCGATCATGGCGGTCATGCTCGTCTACCTGTCGGACTACTGGTCGTCCTGGCTGGCGCCGGAAGCCTCGCTGCTCCATCAGGTCACGGCGCTCGGCGGTCTGGTTGCCGTCGCGATGGTGGTCTATTTTTCCATTGCCTTTGCCATCGGCGGCGCTGATCTCGGCATGCTGCGGCGGAACCTCAAGCGCAAGCCGAGGGTCTGACCGGGCGCTTGGTCTAGCGCCGCTTGCAGTGTGTCCAGGTGCGCTTCGGGCCGATGTCGACATGCACCAGGCCGTTGCAGTAGCGACCGATGCCGCCAATGCCGGGCGCGGTCGCCGCCGCCGCGAGCACGCGCTTTTCCGAGACACCGGGCACGCGGATGTCGGCCGCATAACAGTGGCTGTGCTGCGATGTGCCGGAACGCGGGCGATGGCCCGACGTGATGATCGGCTTGCGCTTGGTCTCCACGGCGATATGGGCGAGAATCGCCTTCAGTTTCGTCGGAAAGCAGCTGGCCCTGACACTCACCCGCTGCAGCGTATAGGCCGCCGTGTAGTCGTGATTGAGCTTGGTGACGCGGCGTTTCTGGCTCTCACCGGCTTCGACGGTGGCATTGAAGCCGAGTGCCAAAAGACAGGCAAGCGCGATGCGAAAAGTAATGCGCATGGCATCCCCCGTGAAAGGACCTTTCGTCATGAAAGGCTGATTAGGTTGCGGGATAGTATTTCATTTCAAAAAGTGACGTGAATAAGGAGCGGTTTGCTTCAGTTCTGGATTTGTGCTGCCTCAATGGTTAAATTGACTTAACTTTTCGACCAAATCGGCCTTTCTTCCCTCGCTCTGCGAACACGCCAGCCGCCGCCAGTCAGGAGCCCCCATGCCCTCCCAGTCGCTTTTCCTCGTCGCCCTCGTTGTCGATGACTATGCCCGCGCCAGGAATTTCTACTGCGACATTCTCGGTTTCGACTGCCTCGAGGACACACCCCAGCCGGATGGAAAGCGGTGGCTCGTGGTCAAACCGAAGGGCGGGGAGGGGGCGGCCCTGCTGTTGGCCCGCGCGGACGGTGCCGATCAGGTGCGGGCGATCGGCAACCAGACCGGCGGACGGGTCGGCTTCTTCCTCAAGACCGACGATTTTGCCCGCGACCACGCGGCCTATCTCGCCGCCGGGGTGACCTTCCTCGAGGCCCCGCGTCACGAACCCTATGGGACCGTGGCGGTCTTTCAGGATATCTTCGGTAATCGCTGGGATCTCATTCAGCCTGCCGGCTGAGCGGTGCGGGAAACAGCCCCTTGATTGTGGGCGATCCGGCGTGCATAAGCGCCAGCGTATTTCGATCGACAGATCGGGCCCTCCACCAGCCTGTTGAGGACAATCATGGGTGAGTTCAAGCCGCTGGTCTTTTCCGGCGTTCAGCCGACCGGCAATCTCCATCTTGGCAATTATCTCGGTGCGATCCGCAAGTTCGTTGCGCTCCAGGAGCATCACGACTGCATCTATTGC
>JAHRYZ010000035.1 GCA_020621905.1 Rhizobium sp. | reverse complement strand
CGACAGATCCTTCGACGTCGGAACATCAAGTTCCATCTTGAAGCGCTCGTTCGGGTAGAGCGGCGTCAGGTTATCGAAATGGACCTTGTGGCGGATCTTTTCCGGATCTTCGAAATTGATCGTGTTGACCTTGAGAAGGGCGAAATAGCGTTCGCCTTCCTTCGGTCCGCGGATCGGGCCTTCGACCGTATCGCCGGTCTTCAGCGAGAAGCGACGCAGCTGCGAGGGCGAGATGTAGATATCGTCCGGACCCGGAAGATAGTTCGCGTTGGCAGAACGCAAGAAACCGAAGCCGTCCTGGAGAACTTCGACCACACCCTCGCCGATGATTTCGACGTCCTGGCTGGCAAGCATCTTGAGGATCGCGAACATCAGCTCCTGCTTGCGCATCGTGCTGGCGTTTTCGACTTCCAAGGATTCGGCAAAGGTCAGGAGATCGGTCGGCGATTTGCTTTTGAGTTCTTGTAGCTTCATTTCAGCCATGAAGAAGGACCACGTTCTTTATTTTTTTGGGGGAGGCGTGCTGGTTGAATTCAGTACGATCGCGAATGTCGCAAATGACGGAATGTTACGCACGCCGAGAAGATGAGATGCCGCGAAAATAGCGATTCAGCCTTTCGACCGCAAGGGAAAAGCAGAATCCGGCGAAAATAATGCCGGAACGCCTGCCATGCGGGACTTTTCAGAGGGGCTTGACGATCACGAGGATGACGATGACGATCATCAGGAGCGTCGGGACCTCGTTCATCAGCCGCCAGAAGCGCGCGTCGCGGACATATTCGCCGCGCCCGAAGGACCGCACCGATTTGGCAAAGAATCCATGCACGCCCGAAAGGGCGACGACGGCCGCAAGTTTTGCATGCAGCCAGCCGCCCTGGAATCCGAACACCGTCCAGGCGATGTACAGGCCGAGCAGCCACGAAACGACCATGGCCGGACCCATGATGACCTTGAGCAGACGTTCCTCCATGACGCTGAAGGTGCGGGCCTGGTCCGATCCTGGCTCACAATCGCCGTGGTAGATGAACAGCCTCGGCATGTAGAGCATGCCCGCCATCCAAGAAATGACCGCGATGACATGCAGCGCCTTGATCCAGGGATAGGCGGCATCGGCGCCGAAAACGGCGATGGCCAGTGCGATCGCACCGAAGAACAGGACCGCCATACCCGCCTTGACCGCGGCCTTGCGGCCGGCCGCAGCGCCTGTCTGCCGCTCCATCGTCTATCTCCCGAAGCTTCGCACGCGATCGACCAGCGCCTTCACGTTTTCCGGATCGGCCTGCGGCGTGATGCCATGGCCAAGATTGAAAATCAGCGGACCATGGCCGAGCTTGTCCAGAATGCGGTCGATGCCTTCCTCCAGCGCCCGTCCACCGGCGACGACGCGCATCGGATCGAGATTGCCCTGTACCGGCCCGTCCTTCTGCAGCTCAGCAGCAAAATCGAGCGGTACCGCCCAGTCGAGCCCGATCGCATCGGCGCCCGTCTTCTGGCGGTAATCGCGCAGCAGATAGCCGGCACCCTTGGCGAAGGCGATGACCTTGGCGGCCGGCCTCTGCGCCTTCACCGAAGCGATGATGCGCGCCATTGGCCTTACGCAGAAGCGCTCGAACTCCACCTCGCCGAGCACGCCGGCCCAGGAGTCGAAAATCTGCACCGCATCGGCACCGGCGTCGATCTGCGCGACCAGATAGGTGGCAGACATATCCGACAGCACATCGAGAAGATATTCAAAGGCTTCCGGATCCCGATAGGCAAACAGCCGGGCAGGGGCCTGATCAGGCGTACCGTGTCCGGCGATCATATAGGTCGCCACCGTCCAGGGCGCGCCGCAGAAGCCGAGCAGGGTCGTCTCGTTCGGCAATTCCTTGCGCAGCCGCCGAACCGTTTCGATCACCGGTTCCAGATGCGCCATGAAGCCATCCGACCCGAGCTTGCGGATGCCGTCCGCATCGATCGGATCCATCTGCGGTCCGTGCCCCTCAGTGAAACGCACATTTCGCTTCAGTGCATCCGGAATGACCAGGATGTCGGAGAACAGGATCGCCGCGTCAAAGCCGTACCGGCGGATCGGCTGCAGCGTCACCTCGACGGCGAAGTCGGGCGTGTAACAGAGATCGAGAAAGCTCCCGGCTCTGGCCCGCGTCTCGCGATATTCCGGAAGATAGCGCCCTGCCTGCCGCATCAGCCAGATCGGCGGCGGCGTGATCGTCTTGCCGCTCAGGACTTCGAGGATTTTCCGTTCGGTAGCACTCAAGGCGTCAGCCCTCTTAAATAAAGAAAAGATAATTGAATCTTCTTCTATTTCTAAGAGTCTGTGACTATCAAGCATTAAACCCCATCCACAGCCGAACGCCCGATCCGGCAAGAGTCTGCCGTACGGTGGACAGGATTCGAGGACGGGTCGATGAAATCGTGGAAACCCTCAAAACATCGAGGCGATTCATTCGCTTACAGGCCACATGCAGATCTCCTTGTCTGTGGACGGGCTGTGGAGAAAGTCAAAGCTGCGGCTTACCACAATCCACAAGCGCGAAGGAAAGGGACCAGCACGGAGGCCGATGTGGATAAGTCGGCACTTTTCCGCTTGCCCTCAGGCCTTCGCCGCCGCTACCTCTGCTTGTCCCGATTTATCAACAGGCGGCCGAGAAGAACGTGGAGAACCGCAGAAACTTCTTTCATCTCCATCTGATTTCTGACTCGACGGGAGAGACTCTCATTTCCGCCGGTCGGGCCGCGGCCGCGCAATTCAAGTTTTCCAACGCGATCGAGCATGTGTATCCGCTGATCCGCTCGAAGCGTCAGTTGCTTCCCGTGCTGCAGGCGATCGACGAGGCGCCGGGAATCGTCCTCTATACGATCGTCGATTCCGATCTCGCCCACCTGCTCGAGACCACCTGCCGCGAGATGGGTGTCGAGCGTCAATGTGCTCGCCCCGGTGAACGAAGTTCCAGACCTATCTCGGCGCGCCGTCGCGGGTCGGGTTGCGCCCAGCACGTGCTCAATGCCGACATTTGCTCGGATCGAGGCGCTGAACTTCACCATGGACCACGACGACGGCCAGGCGCCGGACGACTATGACGATGCCGACGTGGTCATCATCGGGATCAGCCGGACGTCGAAAACCCCGACCAGCATCTATCTGGCCAACCGCGGCATCAAGACGGCGAACATCCCGATCGTCGTCGGCGTGCCGCTTCCCGAAAGCCTGATGCGGGCGAAGCGCCCGCTGATCGTCGGCCTGATCGCCACCACCGACCGCATCTCCCAGGTGCGGGAAAACCGCGAGCTCGGATCGACGCCGGGCTACGACCGAAGCGATTACACTGATCGGGCGACCATCGCCGAGGAGCTGAAATATGCCCGCGCGCTGTGTGCCCGCAACAACTGGCCGATCATTGATGTGACGCGCCGCTCGATCGAGGAAACGGCAGCGGCCATCGTTGCCCTCCGCGTGAAGCTGCGTTAAGCCGATTCTTAACGGATACACTGCTTCGGGGAATGCGATCGCCATGGCCGAAACGCTCGTGCTTGCCTCGGCGAGCCCATCACGCCGCATGCTGATGAAAAATGCCGGATTGAACTTTCGAGCCATTGCGGCGGAGATCGACGAAAGGGCCGTCGAGCGGGAGATCGAACACCGCGCGCTCGGGCCGGACGAACTGGCGCTCGAGCTGGCATGCAGCAAGGCGTTGGAGGTGAGCAGCCGTTTTCCGCAGGCGCTCATTATCGGCTGCGACCAGACCATGTCGCTCGGATTGCAGGTGTTCCACAAGCCGGCAGATCGCGCCGAGGCCCGCTCCAATCTCCTGCTGTTGCGGGGCAGGACCCATCGACTGAACAGCGGTGTCGTTCTGGTACGCGGGGGACACGAGATCTGGAGGCACCTGTCGACGGCTGATCTCTCCATGCGGGAGTTCTCCGACGCCTTCATTGACGACTACCTGGTCCGCTGCGGCGACGACGTGATGAAGAGCGTCGGCTGCTACCAACTCGAAGGGATCGGAATCCAGCTATTCAATTCCATCTCCGGTGACTATTTCACCATTCTCGGATTGCCGCTTCTGGCACTGCTGGAAGAGTTGCGGACGCTCGGAGAGCTCGATGTCTGATTCACGTGAAACAATTAACCATCGCGCCTTTGTCGTCGGCTACCCGATTAAGCACTCGCGCTCACCGCTCATCCATGGCTACTGGCTGAAGACGCTCGGCGTCGCCGGCAGCTATGAAAAGGTCGAGGTCGCCCCGGAGGCCTTCGCCGATTTCATCGCCGGCCTGAAAAGCGGTGACCCTTCCTTCTGCGGCGGCAATGTCACCATCCCGCATAAGGAAGCGGCTTATCGGTTGGCCGATGAGACCGATGAACTGACCGACGAACTCGGTGCCGCCAATACGCTCTGGCTCGAAGACGGGAAGCTCAAGGCGACCAACACGGATGGGATCGGCTTCACCGCCAATCTCGACGACCGCCAGCCGGGCTGGGACCGCGGCGGAAGGGCCGTCGTGCTCGGCGCCGGCGGTGCAAGCCGGGCTATCATCCAGGCGCTGCGCGAGCGTGGCTTCTCCGAAATCCATGTCGTCAATCGCTCCCTCGACCGTGCCGAAGAATTGGCCGATCGCTTTGGGCCGAAGGTGCATGCCCACGCCATGGCGGACCTGAACGAGGTGATGCGGAAGGCGGACTTCTTCGTCAACACCACGTCGCTTGGCATGAGCGGGGAGCCCGCGCCGCAACTGCCGTTCGACACCCTGGCCCCAGGCGCCGTGGTCACCGACATCGTCTATGTGCCGCTCAAGACCTCCTTCCTCGAGCAGGCGGAGAGGGCAGGACTGCCGACGGTCGACGGGCTCGGCATGCTTCTGCACCAGGCCGTGCCCGGATTCGAAAGGTGGTTCGGAAAACGCCCAGTGGTCGACGATGCCCTGCGTGCGCTGATCATCGCCGACATGGAGGCGCATGCATGATCGTGCTTGGCCTCACCGGATCGATCGGAATGGGCAAGTCGACGACAGCGGGACTGTTTGCCGAGCAAGGCATTCCGGTCAACGATGCGGACCGGGTCGTCCACGAGCTCTATCGCGGCGAGGCCGTCGCGCCGATTAGAGCGGCATTTCCGGACGCCGTGCGTGATGGCATTGTCGATCGCGCGGTGCTTGCCGAGAATCTGGCGAAGAATCCGGCTAAGTTCAAAGAGCTGGAGGCAATCGTCCATCCTCTGGTCCGTGAGCGAGAGCGCCAGTTCCTCGAGGCGCAACGCGCCGCCGGCGCCGATATGGTGGTGCTCGACATTCCCCTGCTGTTCGAAACCGGCGGCCAGGACCGGGTCGACCGGATCGTCGTCGTCAGCTGCGATGCGGACATTCAGCGCCGGCGCGTGCTCGAAAGACCGGGGATGACGCCGGAGAAGTTCGAAATGATCTTGTCGCGGCAGCTTCCGGATGCTGAAAAGAGGGCGAGGGCCGACTACGTCATCGACACGGGCCATGGCGTCGAAGCGGCGAGGGACCGGGTCACTGACATCATCGCCGAACTAAGGGCCGAAACAGGGAGTGAGCGGGATGCGTGAAATCATCTTCGATACGGAAACCACCGGCCTCGAATTCAAGAACGACCGTGTCATCGAAATCGGCGGCATCGAACTCCTCAACCACTTTCCCACCGGCCGCAGCTTCCATGTCTACATCAATCCCGGCGACCGGCGCGTCCATCCGGATGCGCTCGCCGTCCACGGGATCACCGACGACTTCCTGAAGGACAAGCCGACCTTCGACCGGATCGTCGACGAGTTGCTGGAATTCTTCGACGGCGCACGCTGGGTGGCGCACAATGCCAGCTTCGACATGACCTTCATCAATGCGGAGTTCGAGCGGCTCGGCCGTCCGCCGGTGCCGGGCGAACTGGTGATCGATACGCTGGCGCTGGCTCGTCGCAAGCATCCGATGGGACCGAATTCGCTCGATGCGCTCTGCCGTCGTTACGGCATCGACAATTCTCACCGCACAAAGCACGGCGCGCTCCTCGACTCCGAACTGCTGGCCGAGGTCTATATCGAGATGCTCGGCGGCCGCCAGGCGGCTTTCGGCCTGATGCCCACCGATCAGGGGCGCAGCCGCGCCGGGGCCGGGGCGGAAAGCGAGGTGGTCGAGATCAGCTACGAGCGTCCGCGTCCGCTGCCGCCGCGGATTTCCGCGGCGGAGATCGACGCCCATGCCGGGCTGGTTGCCCGGCTGGGCCAGAAGGCGATCTGGGCCAAATACGACGCGCAATAAAAGAAAGGCCCGGATCGACCGGGCCTTCTGCATTTTCTCAGGGATCGGACGCGATCAGTTCGGTACGGCCTGGACCTTGGCGCGGGTCTGCTCTTCGGCGACGCGCTGGGCGAACATCTGGGCAAAGTCGATCGGATCGATCAGCAGCGGCGGGAAGCCGCCATTGCGGGTCGCGTCGGCGATGATCTGGCGGGCGAACGGGAAGAGCAGGCGCGGGCACTCGATGAAGAGAACCGGCAGCATGTGTTCCTGCGGGAAGCCGGTGACGCGGAAGACGCCGCCATACACGAGCTCGGCCGCGAACAGGATCTTGTCGCCTTCCTTGGCTTCGGCATTGAGCGCCAGCACGACGTCGAAATCGGTTTCCGACAGCGGATTGGCGTTGACGTTCACATTGATGTTGATCGCCGGGGCCTTGTCGCGCGACTGCAGCGAACGCGGCGCGCCCGGATTTTCAAAGGAAAGATCCTTGATGTACTGAGCAAGAATATTGAGGGAGGGGCTTGCAGTTCCCTGATCGTCGTTGGCCATAGGGCGTTCCTCGCGGCTGGAATTGGTGAGGCCATCTAACATTTCACCACCGGCCTTACAACCCTCGCACAGGAGCGTCGATGCGGGTGTCTCAGTCCTTTCGCCCGTCATCGACAGACCACGGAGATTGCCGTTTCTGATCGTGGTGGTAGTCGTCCTCGTCGAGATCGATCACGGTGGCGCGCGGCGCGGCGGGACCCTTCGAAGACGAACGATAGGAGAAGCGGCTCTCGCGCATGACCGTCACATGCGGCTTCATCAGCGACCAGGCAAAATCGCGGACGAACGGGACGAACAGCAGGATGCCGACGATGTCGGTGATGAACCCCGGAATGATCAGCAGGAAGGCGGCGATGACGATCATCGCGCCGTGCACGATCTCGCGCGCCGGATCGGTGCCGTTCTGGCTTTCCGTCTGCAGCCGGCGCAGCACGCCCGCGCCCTGCACGCGCAAGAGGACGAGGCCGGCCATGCTGGCCAGCACCGTCAGGCCGAGGGTTGCGAGAACGCCGACATATTTACCGACGACGACGAAGGCGGCGATCTCCGCGAGCGGCAAAAGCAGCAGAATCGCCAGCGGCATGCGCATGTAAGTACTCCGGTCAGAAGTCGCGCCTGCGGCGCAGACACGAGGAAAGGATGAATCGGCTTATCAAAGAAAGCCGAATGGCCATTTGAATGATCAGCATTCGCGGACTATATGGGTGACACGACCGAGAATTTAAACAAGGCCGACCGATTGCCATGGGCTCCAACGATTTTGTCACTCTTTTCTTTCTGGTTGCCGCTGTCCTGATCTTCCTGCAGCTGCGCAGCGTGCTGGGTCGTCGGACGGGCAATGAAAAGCCGCCATTCGATCCCTATAGCCCGCGCGATCTGGCGAAGGGGCCGGGAAGCGATGACGGCAAGGTGGTGACGTTGCCCAAGCGCGACGAGGCCGGCGGCGAGGAACGCTTCGCCGCGATCGACGCCTTTGCCAGAACCGGGAACGCCGCTGAACACCTCGCTGCGCGAACTCATCCAGCATGATCCGGGTTTCAATCCGAAGGAATTCCTCAACGGCGCGCGCATGGCCTACGAGATGATCGTCATGGCTTTTGCCGACGGCGACCGCAAGACGCTGAAGAGCCTGCTGTCGCGCGACGTGCTGGAAGGGTTCGAGACCGTGATCGCCGACCGCGAATCGCGCGGCGAAGTGGTGAAATCCACCTTCGTCGGCATCGAGAGGGCCGAGATTACCCAGGCCGTGGTGCGCGACAACGAGGAACAGATCACCGTTCGCATCATCTGCCAGCTGATCACCGCCACCTATGACAAGGCCGGTACGCTGATCGACGGCGACGCCGAGCAGGTCACGGAAGTCAACGATCTCTGGACCTTTGCCCGCGACGTTCGCTCGCGCGATCCGAACTGGAAACTGGTTGCGACCGAAGCCGACGCGTGAGGGTGGAGATCATGGGTTTTCGTCTCCGGCCGGCCGGCTTCGATGCTTTGCCCGGCTGGGACGAGGATGATCCAACCCCGCTCTTCCCGGCGCTCGCCCGATGCCGCGAGCACATCATCAGCGTAAAACCCTATCGCACCGGTGAAAGCGGTTTGTCCTCCGACGATCTGATGCCCTTGCTGGATGCCGCGGCGCTGGTGAAGCCGACGAGTGCCGCGGAGGCCCGCGCCTTCTTCGAGGCCGAGTGTCGGCCCTTCCTGATCGAACCGGATCAAGGCGCGCGTGGCTTCGTCACCGCCTTTTACGAACCGGAGGTCGAGGTCGCAGCCGAACGCGACGCGGTCTTTCGTTTTCCCTTCTATCGGCGGCCGGACGATCTGGTTGATCTCGATGACGCCAACCGACCGGCGGATCTCGATGGCAGCTACCTCTTCGGCCGCCGGACTGCGGACGGGATTGTCGCCTATCCCGACCGCCGGGCCATCGATCAGGGTTATCTCGAAGGGCGAGACCTTGAAATCGCCTGGGCGAAGTCGAAGGTCGACGTCTTCTTCACCCATGTTCAGGGTGCGGCCAGGCTGCGGTTTCCGGACGGCCGGTTGAACCGCATCACCTATGCGGCAAAGGCCGGCCATCCGTTCACGGCCATCGGCAAACTGCTGGTCGATCGCGGCGAAATCCCGATGGCGGAGATTTCCATGCAGGCGATCCGCGCCTGGCTGGCCGCCCATCCGAATGAGGCCGACGATCTGTTCTGGCAGAACCGGTCCTATATCTTCTTCCGCGAGGCGGAGGTCGAGGATACGAGCCTCGGGCCGATTGCCGCCGCGAAGGTGCCGCTGGTCGCGGGCCGTTCGCTGGCCGTCGACCGGCTGATCCATGGTTTCGGCTATCCCTTTTTCATTCACGCCGAGAGCCTGACCAGGCTGGACGAGGAAAGCCTTCGCGCGGCTGATGCTGGCGCTGGAGACCGGCTCGGCCATTGTCGGCCCGGCCCGGGGTGACATCTTCACCGGCTCCGGCGACGAGGCCGGCGAGTTGGCGGGTGCGGTTCGCAATGCGGCCGATTTCTATATACTCGTCCCGAAGCAGGCGGCATCGAGGTTCGGCTAGTGGCGGGTAGGGGCAAACTCAACGCGGAAGATCGCATCCTGTGGGGCAAGGTCGCACGCTCGACCCGACCCATGCCTGGTCGCCTCGAGGACCTGCTGGAGTTCGAGGACGAACTCGCAGAGCCGGTCATGTCGACCGGCGCGCAGCCGCCGGCCGTGAACCCAGCCGGGCAGGCCGCTGCACCCGAGCCGCAGAAAAAGCCGGGTGGCGTGCATCACCCGCTGGAGAAGCCGGTGAAGCGCAAGCTCTCGCGCGGCCACCTGGCGCTGGAAGCCCGCATCGATTTGCACGGTCTCATCCAGAGCGAGGCGCACGGCATCCTCCTCGACTTCCTGATCCGAGCGCATGAGCGCGGTTTGCGCCATGTGCTGGTGATCACCGGCAAGGGAAGTTCACTCGGCAGCGACGGTGCCCTCAAGCGGGCTGTTCCTCTGTGGTTCGCCAAGACCGAGTTTCGCTATCTCATCTCCTCCTATGAGACGGCGGCACGGCAACATGGCGGCGAGGGGGCGCTCTACGTCCGTCTGTCGCGCAGCGCGGAAGACCGCCGATGACCCCGTTCGGCGAGGCCTTGCGCCGTCTTCGGGAGAGGAAGGGCGTGTCGCAGAAGGAGATGGCGGCGGCGCTCGGCGTTTCGCCGGCCTATCTCTCGGCGCTGGAACACGGCCGACGGGGGAGGCCGAATTTCGATTTCCTGCAACGCGTGGCCGGCTACTTCAACATCATCTGGGACGAGGCCGAAGAGCTGTTCATGGTGGCCGATGCCTCCGATCCGCGCGTGGTGGTCGACACGGCCGGAATGCCGGCCGAATACACCGCGCTGGCGAATGATCTGGCCCGGAAGATTCGCGTCCTCACGCCGGATGTGGTAAGGGAATTGAGAAACCTGCTCAAGGGGGCGGGAAAACCTGCCTGACGGCCCGAGAAGGGCCGCATATCCACGGGATTTCCGGATCCCGCATTTGGAACTTGCCTCAAACCTCTTATAGTCCATTCGCCCGAACCCGCTGATTCGTGGATCAGGCCCGTTGAATATATGACTGGAAAGATTGCTGAATGACCGACACACCGATCGCCGAAAACGCCGCGTCAGCCGAATATGGTGCGGATTCGATCAAGGTGCTGAAGGGCCTGGACGCCGTCCGCAAGCGCCCCGGCATGTATATCGGTGATACCGACGATGGTTCCGGCCTGCATCACATGGTCTACGAAGTCGTCGACAACGCGATCGACGAAGCGCTGGCCGGCCATGCCGATATCGTCACGGTGACGCTGAATGCCGACGGCTCTGTCACGGTCACCGACAACGGCCGCGGCATTCCGACGGACATCCACACCGGCGAGGGCGTCTCGGCCGCCGAAGTCATCATGACCCAGCTGCATGCCGGCGGCAAGTTCGACCAGAATTCCTACAAGGTCTCGGGCGGTCTGCATGGCGTTGGCGTCTCGGTCGTCAATGCGCTTTCGGTCAAGCTCAAGCTGAAGATCCGCCGCGCCGGCAAGATCTGCGAAATGAGCTTCACCCACGGCGTGCCGGATGCGCCGCTGGCGGTAACCGGTGAATATGAGGGTCGCTCGGGCACGGAGGTCACCTTCCTGCCGAGCCCCGAGACCTTCACCAATATTGATTTCGACTACGGCACGCTGGAGCATCGCTTGCGCGAGCTCGCTTTCCTCAATTCCGGCGTCCGCATCCTTCTGACCGATAAGCGGCATTCCGACATCCGCCAGGAAGAGATGGTCTATGACGGCGGCCTCGAGGCTTTCGTCGTCTACCTCGACCGGGCGAAGAAACCGCTCGTGGAAAAGCCGGTGGCGATCCGCAGCGAGAAGGACGGCATTTCCGTCGAAGTCGCTATGTGGTGGAACGACAGCTACCACGAGAACGTGCTGTGCTTCACCAACAACATTCCTCAGCGCGACGGCGGTACCCACCTGGCCGGCTTCCGTGCTGCGCTGACTCGCCAGATCACGTCGTATGCCGACAGCTCCGGCGTGATGAAGAAGGAAAAGGTCAGCCTGACCGGCGACGACTGCCGCGAAGGTCTGACCGCCGTGCTCTCGGTCAAGGTGCCGGATCCAAAATTCTCGTCGCAGACCAAGGACAAGCTGGTCTCCTCCGAAGTCCGCCCGGTGGTCGAAAGCCTGGTGAGCGAAGCGCTCAGCACCTGGCTGGAGGAGCATCCGGCGGAAGCGAAGATCCTCGTCGGCAAGGTGGTGGAAGCCGCTGCCGCACGCGAGGCCGCACGGCGCGCCCGCGAGTTGACGCGCCGCAAGGGCGTCCTCGACATCGCCTCGCTTCCCGGCAAGCTCGCCGACTGTTCCGAACGCGATCCGTCGAAATCCGAACTCTTTCTCGTCGAGGGTGACTCCGCAGGCGGCTCGGCCAAGCAGGGCCGCTCGCGCGAGAGCCAGGCCATCCTGCCGCTGCGCGGCAAGATCCTCAACGTCGAGCGAGCCCGCTTCGACCGCATGCTGTCGAGTCAGGAAATCGGCACGCTGATCACCGCGCTCGGCACCTCGATCGGTAAGGACGAGTTCAACGCCGACAAGCTGCGCTACCACAAGATCATCATCATGACGGACGCAGACGTCGACGGCGCGCATATTCGCACCCTGCTTTTGACCTTCTTCTTCCGCCAGATGCCGGAACTGATCGAGCGTGGGCACATCTACATTGCCCAGCCGCCGCTCTATAAGGTGGCGCGCGGCAAATCGGTCCAATACCTGAAGAACGAGCAGGCCCTGGAAGACTATCTGATCTCCATGGGTCTCGAGGACACGACGCTCACGCTCGGCAATGGCGAAGTTCGCGCCGGCCACGATCTGCGCGAAGTCATCCAGGACGCCTTGCGCCTGCGCACGCTGATCGAAAACCTGCATTCGCGCTACAACCGCAACGTCATCGAGCAGGCGGCGATCTCCGGCGCGCTCAATCCGGAACTGACCGACAACCGCGCACGGGCGGAAGCGACGGCCGCCGACGTGGCCAAGCGCCTCGACCTGATCGCCGAAGAGACGGAGCGCGGCTGGAGTGGCCACGTGACGGAAGAGGGTGGCCTGCGCTTCGAGCGTATGGTGCGCGGCGTCAAGGAGACGGCCAATCTCGATGTCGCCCTGATCGGCTCGGCCGATGCGCGCCATATCGACCAGCTCTACACGCGGCTTCACGACATATACGGCGCTCCGCCGATCCTCACGCGCAAGGAAGAAAAGAACGAGATCTCCGGTCCGCGCGCCTTGCTCTCGTCGATCTTCGCCGTCGGCCGCAAGGGTCTCACGATGCAGCGCTACAAAGGTCTCGGCGAGATGAACGCCGAGCAGCTCTGGGAAACGACGCTCGATCCGAACGTACGCTCGCTGCTGCAGGTGAGGGTCAACGACGCGACCGATGCCGACAGCCTGTTCGCACGGCTCATGGGTGACGAAGTCGAACCGCGCCGCGAGTTCATCCAGGAGAACGCCCTGAGCGTTGCCAACCTCGACATCTAAAAAATTCACGTGAATCCGGCTAAAGGGTGATTCACGTGAAACAATTGGTTAATGCGCGGCCGATCAGTCGCGCGGGAACGTGCCGGCGAAGGCGACTTAGGAGAGATCCACGGCGGTTCGGCACTTCGCGTGCCTTGAGGTGATCCGGCAGGTCGGCCGGGTTGGCGCGCTTGCCGATGGCGACCGCGGCTTCGGCTCGGATCCGTCATCCCTGCGGCTCAAGCTGTCCGAAAACAGGAAGACCAGCGCCGATGCTGACCTGGCCCAAACCTGGTTCGATTCGTTCAGCAACCCGATGAAGCGGTCCCAGTCGGGCTCGGTGTTCAAGGTGTAGATGAAGCGCCAGGGCTGGTAGTTGCTGGCGGATGGCGCCCAATGCGCTGCCTCGAGAATGGTCAACAGCACCGTCTTGTCCATCGCCTCGCCGGTAAAGGCACGGGGCGACCAGCGATCGAGAAACATCGGATCGATGTCGAATTCGGACGTGCGGCTGTTGCTTGTAGTCATGGTGTTGAGAACTCCGGATGGAAGGCGAGGGACAGGCCTGCGATTCGCGACGGCGACAAGGGTTAGATATGAGCCGAGGCCGCGCTTGCAAGGCGCTATGTGAAGACTGGCGCCCGACAGGGTGAGGCAAGGCAGGGGTGTTAACCAGCTTCGCCGGTGGAACTTTAACGCCTCCGTGCAATTCTCAGTTCAAAACGTATCGTGATCCATCCCTAAGATTAGGGGGTCGGGTTTGAACAAAGATGTTACTAATTAACCAAACTCTGCTAGTTTTGAAGATCGACTGGCAAATCACGACACAGCAGAAACGAAAAGGCGGCGAAGTTTCATGTTCTACCAGCTCTATGAAATGAACCACGCGGTCATGGCTCCCTTCCGGGCCACGGCCGATGCTATGCGGATCGCCTACCGCAACCCGCTCAATCCCCTGTCCCACACGGTCGTCGGGCGGACGATGGCAGCGGGACTGGAAGTATTCGAACGGGTGACGCGTCGCTACGGCAAGCCGGAATTCGGCCTGGCCACCACGACGGTGAACGGCCAGACCGTCGCCGTGCGCGAAGAAGTCGTCTGGCAGAAGCCGTTCTGCAACCTGATCCATTTTCACCGCGACCTGCCTGCCGGTACGGCTCCTGGCCCGCGCATCCTGGTCGTCGCGCCGATGTCTGGCCACTATGCCACGCTGCTGCGCGGCACCGTCGAAGCGCTGATGCAAAACGCCGACGTCTACATCACCGACTGGCTCGATGCCCGCATGGTCCCGGTCACGGATGGCGGCTTTGATCTCGACGACTACATCGACTACGTCATCGAGATGGTTCGTCATCTCGGAACCGACACGCATCTGGTGGCCGTCTGCCAGCCCTCGGTCCCGGTGCTTGCGGCGGTGGCGGTGATGGAGGCCAAGGGCGATCCGCTCGCGCCGGCCTCAATGACGCTGATGGGAGGCCCGATCGATACCCGCATCAACCCGACCGCGGTCAACGAGCTCGCCCAGAACAAGCCGCTCGACTGGTTCAGGGACAATGTCATCATGAACGTGCCCTGGCCGCAGCCGGGCTTCATGCGCGCCGTCTATCCGGGCTTCCTGCAATTGTCGGGATTCATGTCGATGAACCTCGACCGGCATGATCGCACACAAGGACTTCTACATGCACCTCGTCAAGAATGACGGGGATTCGGCCGAGAAGCACCGCGATTTCTACGACGAATACCTGGCCGTGATGGACCTGACCGCCGAATTCTACCTGCAGACGGTCGATACAGTTTTCATCAAGCACGCGCTGCCGAAGGGCGAGATGCTGCATCGTGGAAAGCTGGTCGATACCAAGGCGATCCGCAATGTCGGGCTGCTCACCGTCGAAGGCGAGAATGACGACATTTCCGGCGTCGGCCAGACCCGCGCGGCGCAGACGATCTGCCCGAACATTCCCGATGACAAGCGCATGCACTATCTGCAGCCGGATGTCGGACACTATGGCGTGTTCAACGGGTCGCGGTTCCGCAAGGAAATCGCCCCGCGCATCATCGCCTTTGCGACGCAGCAGAGCCGCGGCGTGAAGCAGAGCCCGGTCAAGCGGGTCATCAAGGGCGGCAAGTCCGCCTGACGACTCACGTTTTTCGTGAGGGTTTCAGTACATTAGCCGATTGCGAAAACGCTCTCCTTGAACCCAAGGGGGGCGTTTCCCACATCGATTTCATCGGATGGCATAGCGCCGCCGACGAAAGCGAGGGTAATCGATGATGAACCAGTCAGCATTGCTTCGGCCGGATTGGACGCCGGCGACCGTTGCCTTGATGGTGCTCGGCTTCGTGGTGTTCTGGCCGCTCGGCCTGGCCATGTTGGCCTATATTGTCTTTGGCGATCGGTTCCGCTCCTTCAAGCAGAGCGCCAACCAGACGGCCGACGGCCTGTTCAGCAAATGCCGCAGCGGCGGATTCCGCGGCGCGCATTTCACGACCGGCAATGTGGCCTTCGACGATTGGCGCAAGGCCGAACTCGACCGCCTGGAAGAGGAACGCCGCAAGCTCGATGAGATGCGCGCCGACTTCGACCGGTATGCACGTGAGCTGCGCCGCGCCAAGGATCAGGAAGAATTCGACCGCTTCATGCGCGATCGGGCCGCCGAACGTCGCAACGGCGACGTGACCTCCGGCGCCTCGGGCGTCTGATCCTTCCGGAAAGCGATGGCCGGCGCCCCAAGGTGCCGGCCTTTTTCATGCGCGCGATCGGCGAATCGGCTAAGACGAGACCCATGTTTTCCTTCCTGCAGAAGACGGCCCGGGCAAAGGCGCCGGCAAGTTCGAGCCGCGTTCTCGCGGTGAGCGGCCGCGAAATGCCGTTGGTGATCCGCAGCAACCCGCGGGCCACGCGCATCACGCTGCGCATCGAGCCGGGCGGCCGGGGTCTGAAGATGACCGTTCCGCCGGGTCTCAGGGAACGCGAGATCGCCGACTTTCTCGAACGCCACCGCGGTTGGCTCGAAGTAAAACTTGCGAAGTTTTCGTCCGACACGCGCCTGTCCGACGGCGGCGAAATCCTGCTGCGCGGCGTGCCCCACCGCATCATTCATTCCGGCCGGCTGCGCGGTCTGACCGAAGCCATCGATTCCGACATCGGCCCGGTTCTGAGCGTCAGCGGGATGGAGGAGCATCTCGGGCGCAGGATCGGCGATTTCTTCAAGAAGGAAGCGCGGCGCGACCTGGAGGTTCTGGTCGCCGGCCATGCCAAGGCCGTCGGGCGTCCGTACAAATCGCTGACGATGAAGGACACCCGTAGCCGCTGGGGTTCCTGTTCCTGGGATGGAGCGCTCAGTTTTTCCTGGCGCATCGTCATGGCACCGCCGCCGGTGATCGATTACCTGGCCGCCCATGAGGTCGCCCATCTGAGGGAGATGAACCACGGGCCGGCCTTCTGGTCGCTGTGCCGCGATCTCTGCCCGCACATGGAGACCGCCAAGACCTGGCTGAAGCGGCACGGCACGAAGCTCCACGCCATCGACTTCGATTGAAGTCGCCAGGCTGAACCGCCACCGTCGCAAATTGGCTCGACTCTTTTGCGTTTTCGTGCGACTTCCGCTGCCATGAGACCCGATATCAAGATCTGCGGATTGAAGACGCCGGAGGCGGTGGATCGTGCCGTCGAACGGGGCGCGACGCATGTCGGCTTCATTTTCTTCGGCAAGAGCCCGCGCAACATCGAGCCGGACCTCGCCGGCGTGCTGGCCGATCGGGCGAGGGGACGGGCCAAGATCGTCGCCGTCACCGTCGATGCCGACAATGACGATCTCGACGAGATCATCGCGCTCGTGCGGCCGGACATCCTGCAGTTCCATGGCGAGGAAAGCCCGCAGCGGGTGCTGACCATCAAGGCCGTCACCGGTCTTCCGGTGATGAAGGCATTTTCCATCCGCGAGCCCGATGACCTGAAGCGGATCGAGCCCTATATCGGTATTGCCGATCGGTTCCTGTTCGACGCCAAGCCGCCGGCGGGGTCTGATCTGCCGGGCGGCAACGGCGTGTCGTTCGACTGGCGCGTCCTGCGAACGCTTGACGCCGATGTCGATTACATGCTTTCCGGTGGGCTCAACAAGGACAACATTGCCGATGCGCTGCGGGAAACAGGCGCGCGCGGCATTGATGTGTCGTCCGGGGTGGAGAGTGCACCGGGCGTCAAGGATCTGGACAAGATGGACGAGTTTTTCGCGGCAGTCGAACGGGCTTCGGTTCGCGAGCCGGCTTCAGGGAGCGCACAGTGAACGAGACACCGAGACCCAATTCCTTCCGTGAAGGACCCGACGAGGACGGCCTGTTCGGCATCTTCGGCGGCCGCTTCGTCGCCGAAACCCTGATGCCGCTGATCCTCGACCTGCAGGCCGAGTGGGAAAAGGCGAAGACCGATGCGGAATTCCAGGCCGAGCTCGCACACCTCAACACGCATTATACCGGTCGTCCGAGCCCGCTCTATTTCGCCGAGCGGCTGACGGAAGAGCTGGGCGGCGCGAAGATCTACTTCAAGCGCGACGAGCTGAACCACACCGGCAGCCACAAGATCAACAACTGCCTTGGCCAGATCCTGCTCGCCAAGCGCATGGGCAAGACCCGCATCATCGCCGAGACCGGTGCCGGCCAGCACGGGGTCGCCTCGGCGACCGTTGCCGCGCGTTTCGGCATCCCCTGCGTCGTCTACATGGGCGCGACCGACGTGGAGCGCCAGGCGCCGAACGTCTTCCGCATGAAGCTTCTCGGCGCCGAAGTGCGGCCCGTCACCTCCGGCCACGGCACGCTGAAGGACGCGATGAACGAGGCGCTGCGCGACTGGGTCACCAATGTCGACGACACCTATTACATGATCGGCACCGCCGCCGGTCCGCACCCCTATCCGGAAATGGTCCGTGACTTCCAGTCCGTCATCGGCCGCGAAACCCGCGAACAGATGATGGCGGCCGAAGGCCGGCTGCCGGACATGCTGGTGGCTGCCGTCGGCGGCGGGTCCAACGCCATCGGCCTGTTCCATCCTTTCCTCGACGACGCCTCGGTCAAGATCGTCGGCGTCGAAGCCGGCGGCAAGGGCCTCGACGGCGAAGAACATTGCGCCTCGCTGACCGCCGGTTCGCCGGGCGTTCTGCATGGCAACCGCACCTATCTGCTGCAGGACGGCGACGGCCAGATCAAGGAAGGCCATTCGATCTCGGCCGGCCTCGACTATCCGGGCATCGGCCCGGAGCATTCCTGGCTGAAAGATCAGGGCCGCGTCGAATACGTACCGATCATGGACACCGAGGCGCTGGCGGCGTTCCAGATGCTGACCCGCACCGAAGGCATCATTCCCGCGCTCGAGCCGAGCCATGCGCTGGCCGAAGTCATCAAGCGCGCGCCGAAGATGGACAAGGACCAGATCATCGTGATGAATCTCTGTGGCCGCGGCGACAAGGATATCTTCACCGTCGGCAAGATTCTCGGTATGGGGCTCTGACATGACCGCTCGCATGGACAAGAAATTCGCCGCACTGAAGGCTGAGGGCCGGCCGGCGCTCGTCACCTATTTCATGGGCGGCGATCCGGACTACGAAACCTCGCTGGAAATCATGAAGGCGCTTCCCGGCGCCGGCGCCGACGTCATCGAGCTCGGCGCGCCGTTTTCCGATCCGATGGCCGACGGTCCCGCCATCCAGATGGCCGGCCAGCGCGCTCTGAAGGGCGGCCAGACGATGAAGAAGACGCTGCAGATGGCGCGCGAATTCCGCAAGGGCGACGACACGACGCCGATCGTCATCATGGGCTACTACAATCCGGTCTACGTCTACGGCGTCGAACGCTTCCTCGATGACGCGCTCGAAGCCGGCATCGATGGCCTGATCATCGTCGACCTGCCGGCCGAAATGGACGACGAACTCTGCATCCCGGCCCGCAAGCGCGACATCAACTTCATTCGCCTGACGACGCCGACGACCGATGACAAGCGCCTGCCCAAGGTGCTGACCAACACGTCCGGCTTCGTCTACTACGTGTCGATGACCGGCATCACCGGCTCGGCGTTGCCCGATCCGTCGAAGATCGCCGGCGCCGTCGGCCGGATCAAGAGCCAGACCGATCTGCCCGTCTGCGTCGGTTTCGGCGTCAAGACTGCCGAGCACGCCCGCCTGATCGGCGCCAATGCCGATGGCGTCGTCGTCGGCACCGCAATCGTCAATCAGGTCGCGACCTCGCTCGACAAGGATGGCAAAGCCTCCGCCGATACGGTGCAGTCGGTCGCCACCTTCGTGCGTGGCCTTTCGGCCGGCGTTCATGCCGCCCGCCTTGCCGCTGCCGAATAGTCTTCCCATATGGACTGGGACAGTCAGGAGTTAGCCAAGTGAACTGGATTACCAATTACGTGCGCCCGCGGATCAATTCCATGCTGGGCCGCCGCGAGGTTCCCGACAATCTCTGGATCAAGTGCCCCGAAACCGGCGAGATGGTCTTCCACAAGGACCTCGAAGAGAACAAGTGGGTGATCCCCGCCTCGGGCTACCACATGAAGATGCCGGCCAAGGCGCGCCTGGTCGACCTTTTCGACGGCGGCCAGTTCGAGGCCCTGCCGCAGCCCAAGGTGGCGCAGGACCCGCTGAAGTTCCGCGATTCGAAGAAATATGCCGACCGTCCGACAGAGCCGGGTGAAGACCGACCAGGAGGACATCGATCCTCTCCGGCGTCGGCACCGTCGAGGGCGTCAAGCTCGTCGCCGTCGTGCACGAATTCAACTTCATGGGCGGTTCGCTTGGCATTGCCGCTGGCGAAGCGATCGTCAAGGCCTTCGAGCGCGCGATCGCCGAAAAGTGCCCGCTGGTCATGTTCCCGGCCTCAGGCGGCGCACGCATGCAGGAAGGCATCCTGTCGCTGATGCAACTGCCGCGCACCACGGTCGCGGTCGACATGCTGAAGGAAGCGGGCCTGCCCTACATCGTCGTCCTGACCAATCCGACCACCGGCGGGGTCACGGCCTCCTACGCCATGCTGGGCGACCTGCATATTGCCGAGCCGGGTGCGGAAATCTGTTTTGCCGGCAAACGCGTGATCGAGCAGACCATCCGCGAAAAGCTGCCGGAAGGCTTCCAGACATCGGAATACCTGCTGGAGCACGGCATGATCGACATGGTGGCGAAGCGCCACGACATCCCGTCATTGCTGGCGCGGGTGCTGAAGATCATGTTGAAGCGTCCGGTGGGCGTCGGCGACCTTGTGCCGGCCGCGAAGGCCGAACCCCGGAAGGTTTCGGCGTAAGCCGGAACCCTTCTGCCGATCGAGGCGAAGCAGCGGAATCTTGAACATGGCCGAGCCCGCCTTCAGCAAGGCAGAACAGGTAATCGACGAGCTCATGGGGTTGCACCCCAAGGGCTTCGACCTATCCCTCGAACGCATCCGGCGGCTGCTGGAGGTACTCGGGAACCCGCAGCACAGGCTGCCGCCCGTCATCCACGTGGCCGGCACGAACGGCAAGGGCTCGGTCACGGCCTTCTGTCGGGCGCTGCTCGAGGCGCAGGGCCTCTCGGTCCATGTCCACACCTCGCCGCACCTGGTGCGCTGGCACGAACGCTATCGCATCGGCGTCAAGGGTGGACCTGGCCAGTTCGTCGATGACGACGTCTTTGCCAGCGTGCTCAGGCGCATCGCCGACGCGAATGGCGGCCAGCAGATCACCGTCTTCGAGATTCTCACCGCCGCAACCTTCCTGCTCTTTTCCGAGCAGCCGGCCGATGTGGCGATCATCGAAGTCGGTCTTGGCGGCCGGTTCGACGCGACCAATGTGATCGAGGCCCCGGCCGTATCGGTCATCATGCCGATTTCGCTCGACCATCAGCCCTATCTCGGCGACCGGGTCGAACTGATCGCCGCCGAGAAGGCGGGCATCATGAAGAAGGGCTATCCGGTCGTCATCGGCCAGCAGGAATATGATTCCGCCCGCGAGGTTCTGGTGGCCACGGCCGAACGGCTGGGATGCCCGCACGCGGTGTTCGGCCAGGATTTCGGCGCGCATGAAGAATTCGGCAGGCTGGTCTACCAGGACGAATTCGGCCTGATGGATCTGCCCTTGCCGCGGCTTCCGGGACGCCACCAGTATGGCAATGCGGCAGCGGCAATCCGTGCCGTCAAGGCGGCCGGCTTCGAGGTTTCCAATGCCATTGCCGAGAAGGCGATGACCTCGGTCGAATGGCCGGGACGGCTGCAGCGGCTGACGGACGGCAGTCTGATCGCCCACGCGCCGGAGGGAGCGGAAATCTGGGTCGACGGCGGCCACAATCCCGGTGCCGGGGAGGTGATCGCCGAGGCGATGGCCGGTTTCGAGGAGCGCCAGTCGCGGCCGCTCTACCTGATTACCGGGATGATCAACACGAAGGATCCAGTTGGCTATTTCCGCGCCTTCGCGGACATCGCCCAGGACGTGTTCACCGTGCCGATCCGGGGCACGGATGCGGCGCTCGATCCGGTGGCGCTGGCTCATGCGGCCTTCGATGCCGGCCTGGTGGCTGCGCCGATGTCGACAGTAGCCGAGGCGCTTGAGGAGATCTGCGAGCGGATCGATCCCGACATGCCGGCGCCGCGCATCCTGATCGGCGGCTCGCTCTATCTCGTCGGCAATGTTCTCGCCGACAACGGCACACCCCCCAAATGAAGAAAGCCGGGATTTCTCCCGGCTTTTTCGATGCAGTGACAATACCGATCAGGCGGCGCTGGAAATCCAGCTGGTGCGCGCGGTTCGGTGCGGCGCCGACCTTGATGTCGGCCACTTCACCGCCCTTGAAAATGGCAAGGGTCGGGATGGAGCGCACGCCGAACTTGGCGGCGATTTCCGGGTTTTCGTCGATGTTGATCTTCACGACCTTCACCTTGCCGGCCATCTCGTTGGAAATTTCCTCAAGGCTCGGGGCGATCATCTTGCACGGGCCGCACCATTCGGCCCAGAAATCAACGACCACGGGCTCTGCCGAATCGAGAACTTCAGCCTGAAAATTGGAATTGTCGACTTTTACCGTAGCCATGGGCTGCTCCTTTGCCGGTAATTGGTTTTGACTAGATATGTGATGGTATCCGGCCCTGATTTCAATATGCGGTATCTCACGATGTCTTGAGCGCGGCAAGCGATTGCGCCAGCGTGTCCTCGTCGAGCGTGATGACCGTGCCGGTTTCGGTATAGACCAGGAGGCAATCGAAGGTGCTGTCGGGATAGAGCGGCCGCAGGATCCCGCGATAGATCGCCAGCTGGGCGCGGTGCGACAGGGGGGCGTCGGCGGCACTTCGGGGCGCGCTACGATTGGTCTTGTAGTCGACGAGCACGACGCGACCCTCGACCACCGCCATGCGGTCGATGCGGCCGGAAACGGCCCGTTCTTCGCCGTTCAGCAGGAAGCTGCCCATGACCGAGACCTCGGCCTGGCCATCGCTGGAGCACACCGGTCCGAGGGCAGGGTGGTTGAGCACTGCCGTGATCGTCGAGACAAGGGCTTCCGTTCCGTGGAGGCCAGAACCGGGCTGCCCGGGCCGCATAGCGGCGGGCGGCGGCTTCGCGTTCTCCAGCGGGAATCTGCGGCAACATTTGCAGCATGCGGTGGATCAGCCGGCCCTTCTGAAGGGCAATGCCGGCCGCTTCGCGTTCGGCAAACAGGGGCGAGGTGACCAGCGCGTCGTCTGCTTCGTCGATGACTATCGTGCCGGCGCCGGAGGGGCTGAGCGGCCGAGGCAGGCCAGGGGTCACGGGAAGCGGGCGCAGAAGCGCATCGGGCAGGAGGTCGTCGAGTGCATCGACGGTCCGGACGTCCTCCGTCTCGAATTCCTTCTCGAGGCCCGGCAGCCGCCAGCTCAGGCCGTCCCAGTCGCCGTCCGGACCGGAGAACTGGACTTCCGAGCAGTAGTCCGTCTTGTCGCGCAGGGCATCGGCGATCATCTGGTGCCAGATCTCGCCGGGTTCGCGCACGCCGCGATAGCCGCAGATCACCAGCCGGTCCGCCGCGCGCGTCATCGCCACGTAGAGAAGGCGGCGATATTCCTCCTCCGCCATCTGTTTGCGGCGTTCGACGTCGGCGTCCGTCAGAGAATTTGACAGCGCCTTGTTGGGGACCCAGATCGGCAGGGGCGGCAGGCCGTTGCCGGCATCGATCAGCCGGAACTTGGCGAGATGGCTGTGGTTGAAGGGCTTGCCGCCGCCATCGACCAGGAAAACGATCGGCGCTTCCAGTCCCTTCGAGGCGTGCACTGTCATGATCCGGACTTCGTCGCGATCCTTGTCCTGCTCGCGCTTCACCTCCGGCGCCTCGGTCTCGAGGGTGGAGACGAAGGCCTGCAGTCCAGGAAGCCCGGCCGTCTCGAAGGCAAGCGCGAAGCTCAGGAACTCGTCGAGAATATCGCTGACCTCGCTGCCGAGGCGGGCCAGATAGGCGCGTCGCCCGCCATGCATGCCGAGTACGCGGGCATAGAAGTCATGCACCGGCAGGGATTGCGACAGGGTGAGAAACTCGCGCAGGCGCCCGGTGGTCTCGCTCCAGCGGATCGGCATCTCGTCCGCTGACCGCTGAAGATGGGACCAGAGACCGCAGTTTTCTGGCCGGTTGGCAGCCAGTTCGAAGAGGTCGTCCTCGCTGTGGTTGAACAGCGGGCTCTTCATCAAGGCCGCAAGCGACAGGTCGTCGGCCGGGAGCAGGATGAACCGGCCGAGCGCCAGCAGGTCCTGCACGGCGATGTGCGAGGTGAGCTTCAGCCGGTCGGCGCCGGCGACCGGAATATTGTTGCGCCGCTTGAGCGCGCGGGTCAGGGCATTGACGAAGCTGTCGCGCTTGCGGACCAGAACGAGGATGTCGCCGGCGCGGATCGCCCGGCGTTTGCCCTTCTCGACGATGGTCTGCTTGCCGATCATCTGCTCGATCGCAAAAGCAATGCGCCGCGCCAGGATCGCCGACGGGGCGCTTTCCGGCGTTGCGTCGAAGGGGGCCGTCCAGTCCTCCGTCTTGTCGATCTGCTCGGCCGCGATCATGTTCCACAGGTCAACCGCACCGGGATGGCCGATGC
>JAHRYZ010000034.1 GCA_020621905.1 Rhizobium sp. | reverse complement strand
CCGCGCCGGGTTTGCCGGAGGCTCCAACGTCTGAGAAAATGGGGCCGATATGATCAAGACGACGAACAAATTTTCACCTGAAGTCCGCGCCCGTGCGGTGCGGATGGTTTTGGATCACCAAGGCGAATATTCCTCGCGATGGGCAGCGGTTTCCTCGATCGCCGCCAAGATCGGCTGCACGGCGCAGACGCTCAATGAATGGGTGAAGAAGGCGGAAGTGGACGATGGTTCCCGGCTTGGGCTCCCAAGCGAAGTCGCCGAGAAGATGAAGGCTCTGGAGCGGGAGAACCGCGAGCTTCGGCAGGTCAATGAAATGCTGCGCAAAGCGTCCGCTTATTTCGCGATGGCGGAGCTCGACCGCCCATTGAAGCGATGATCTCCCGCATCGACGAACACCGCTCGGTATTCGGGGACGAGCCGATCTGCAGACTGCTGCCGATTGCCCCATCAACCTACTACGAGAACGTTGCCAAACGCCTGGACGTGGACCGGTTGTCGGTCCGCGCCCGCAGCGACATTGCATTGAAGATCGAGATACGCCGTGTGTTCGAAGCGAACTTCCGCGTCTACGGCGTGCGCAAGGTCTCGCGGCAATTAAAGCGGGAGGGTTTCGATATAGCCCGCTGCACCGTCGCCCGGCTCATGCGATCGATGGGACTTCGGGGTATCATCCGGGGCAAGCCGATCCGCACGACGGTTCCCGACAAGACGGCTGCGAGCCCGCTCGATCGGGTGAACCGCCAGTTCAAGGCTCCTGCGCCGAACAGGCTCTGGGTTTCGGATTTCACCTATGTGGCCACCTGGCAAGGCTTCGTCTACGTAGCCTTCGTCATCGACGCCTTCGCGCGCCGGATTGTCGGCTGGCGGGTGAGCCGGACGGCGCATGCAGGCTTCGTCCTCGATGCTTTGGAACAGGCGCTTCATGAGCGGCGTCCCGTTCATGGCGGCGGTCTGGTTCACCACTCGCACAAGGGCGTTCAATACGTGTCGATCAAGTATTCGGAGCAACTGGCCGAGGCAGGCATCGAACCTTCCGTCGGAAGCGTTGGCGACAGTTACGACAACGCCCTCGCCGAAACGATCAACGGCCTTTACAAAGCCGAGGTCATCCATCGGCGCGGACCGTGGCGCAGCTTCGAAGCGGTTGAATTCGCCACCCTGGAATGGGTCGACTGGCTCAACCATCGACGGCTTCTGGAGCCTATCGGCAACATTCCGCCAGCCGAAGCCGAGGAGAAGTATTACGCCATGCTGGACGAACCAGCCATGGCTGCATAACTTAAACCAAACAGCCTCCGCAAACTCGGTGCGGTTCAGTCGAAGATGTCACCGACACGCTGAACCTGGTACTGACGGCCTCAGGATGCAATTCAGCGAAGGTCGAGCACAAGCCGCGTCTGCTCTCGGACAACGGCCGTGCCGCCGCCGATCTGGCGATTGGTTTGCAGCGATCCATCGAACAGGTGCATGGTGCACCCGGCCATCCCCAGACCCAAGGGAAGATCGAGCGGTGGCTTCAGAAGCTCAAGTATCACATTCTACCGGAAAATTACTACTTCTCGCAAGACCTTGAGGCACAGATCACAGCCTTCATCGATCACTACAACCATCACTGATATCACGAAAGTCTCGGCAACCTGACACCGGCCGACGTCTACTTCGGCCGCGGCCACACCATTCTGTTGGAAAGAGAAAGGATCAAACGCGACACCATCAAACAGCGCCGCTTGCAACATCGTCAGCGAGCGGCTTAAATCAAACCCAACGACGGACCAGAAACTCCAATCTTCGCAACGCCAATCTGTCTCGGATCATTCGCAGACGGACAACCTACATGTCGACCATGACTCAATTGAGCGAAGCTCTCCGGCCGAAGCTGGACCCGGATTGCCCCTGCCCCGATCTCCGAACCGTTGCAGCGAATATCGACCTCGTTACCGATGAATTCGACCTGCTCCACCGGAAGCGAAATGTCGCCGAGCCCGTCTTCGGCCGGATGAAGCCGTTCCGGCCTGATAGCGAGTAGATACTCTCCATCGACAAGGCCCGCTAAGGTCAGTTTCAGTGGGCGGCCGTTGACCGACACCGCGCCTCCCCTGATCATCACCAGCATCTCGTTGATCGCCGTCGCGCCGACGAACCTTGCCACGGACAGATAGTCTGGCCGGTTGTAGATCTCCTGAGGCGCAGCGCGCTGCCTGATTTCCCCGCCTTCCATGACGGCGATCCGGTCAGACATCGCCATCGCCTCGGTCTGATCGTGGGTGACTTAGATGAAAGTAATGCCGGTACGGCGATGCAGATCGACGATCTCCTCGCGCAGTTGCTGGCGCAATTTAGCATCGAGATTGGAAAGCGGCTCGTCCATCAAAAAGACGGCTGGATGTCGGACCATGGCCCGACCGACCGCAACGCGCTGTCGCTGGCCGCCGGACAACTGGGCCGGCTTGCGATCAAGAAGTGCCTCGAGACCGAGCGGCTTCGCAACCGCTGCGATCTCGGCGGCGATGTCATGGCGGATGCCGCGTACCCTCGGTGAAAGCAAGGCGGCACCCGGCAGGCGCTGCAGGAACGACAGGCGTGACATTTCCAGTGGCACCGCCAGATTGGCTCGAACAGTCATGTGCGGGTAGAGCGCATAGGACTGGAAGACCATCGCGATATTGCGGGCCTTCGGCGGCAGTGGTGAAACGTCGCGATCGCCGATCAGGATGCGGCCGCTCGTGCAGGGGGTTCGAAGCCGGCCAGCAGGCGCAGCAGCGTCGACTTTCCACAGCCGGAAGGCCCAAGCAGTGTCAGGAATTCCCCTTCACGGATGTGAAGATTGATGCGCCGTAGCACCTGGGTACGATCGAACCGCTTCTCCAGATCCCTGATATCGATTGAATGATCTGCCATATCCGCTTTTGTTCTATCCGCAAGCACCCCATCCGGCGGTGATTGCCCAATTCTGTGTCCGTCGAGGGGCGTCAGGTGAATTTGAGCCAGCGAGGCATCGCCGACACCACGACCGACACACGTCGTCAACACAGCCTCCTCTATGGGGCTTTCTTGACCCCAGATGACAAACGTAAAATTGTCGATACTTTTTATCGCGGTTTTTTATATAGATAGTGGCAATAAATAACGACTTGGTTACTTACGGAGGACCCTGAACCATTGACCTAGGCCAAAAAAACACCCTATCAGATAATGGCGAAGCAAACTGGAGGCAGGTCCGACCTGCTCGATGCTCGTGGCCAAATGTATGTGCAGTGATCGAAGCGAGAAGCGTCTTGACGGAAGAGAAGAGTGCGGAAGCACACAAGCAGCCTCGCAGGCGGCACCCTCGCAGGCCCGATCTTTCACAAACCCGGATACTGGATGCCGCCGTCGTGGAATTTGCGGCCAACGGGCTGGCAGGAACACGCGTCGAAGCCATCGCCGAACGGGCCGAGATCAACAAGCGGATGATCTACCAGTATTTCGGCAGCAAGGAACTGCTATATCAGGCCGTTCTGGAGAAGGTCTATCGGGATGTTTGGGATGCCGAAGCGGCGCTGAACCTTGACCAGCTTCCTCCTCGTGAGGCGCTGATCGCGTTGGTGACATTCATCTGGACCTATTATCTGGGACACCCGGAATTCATCACAATTCTGAACTCCGAAAACCAGCTGAAGGCCGTGCACTTCCGAAAATCCCGCATTCTGCGGGAAGGCGCCGCCAACTCACGGCCGCTTGTCGATGATTTCCTGCGGCGCGGAGAGGTCGACGGCACATTTCGCGGGGGGATCGATCCGATCCAACTCGGCCTGACGATCACCTCTATCTGCTACTACTACTTCACAAACCATGCGACGAGCTCCATCGTATACGGCCGACGCATGATGACGCTCGCGGCATTGGAGCAGCGCCTCGCGTTCAACATCCAGACGATATTGGCAATCGTCGCACCAACATCGCCATCCTCAGCTTGACGGTCATCGCAAGCTGTCGAATTCCAGCAGGATTTGACCCGTTGGGGGTGCGGATAAAAAGTTGGACAGATCCATACGTTAAGGCCGCGACCTGATCGCCGCACGCAATGCATCCTGCCGCCTCTCGGGCATCGCGCTCGACTGGGCCTTCTTCCACTGGGGCCGGTTTTCGACCCGCTATCACGCCATGTTCGAGGAAACGCCGTCACAGACCTGCGGATCCGCAACTGACCGCCGCTGCAGTTCTGGCCTCTACGGTTCAGATCGGTCACCCCGATGGGCAGGGTGCTGCCCCCTGCCGCCGCAGTCTTCCCAAGCGTACGGGCTGCACTATTGCGCGAGAACCAGGTGATCTGCGCCGACACTCAGATACGCGCTCGCCACCGGCCGATAACCCACGGGGCGGATCGGGGTCTTGCGCTCGATCTGGGCGGCTGAGGCGCGCTCGCGGCGGCGGCTCGGATCGGCGACTGGAACCGCCTGGAGCAGTTGGCGCGTGTAATCATGCCGTGGTCGCTGCAGGACGTCGTCCGTTCTGCCAATCTCGACGATCCTACCCTGGTCGAGCACGGCCACCCGGTGGCTCATCTTCTCGATGACGGCAATATCATGCGAGATGAAGAGATAGGCGATCCCGTCCTCGCGCTGCAGTTCCTGCATCAGGTCGATGACCTCCGCCTGGACCGAGACGTCGAGCGCCGACACCGCCTCGTCCGCGACGATGATCCGAGGCTTCGACGAGAGAGCGCGTGCGATGCAGATCCGCTGACGCTGACCGCCGGAGAACTGGTGGGGATAGCGGTCGATGCTGTCGGCCGGCAACCGTACCCGGGCCAGCAGTTCCACCGCCATGTCGCGCCGTTCACGCGTATTGAGGGCGGTATGGATGATGAGCGGCTCCGTTACCAGCTCCGCCACGGACATGCGCGGATTGAGACTGGCATAGGGGTCCTGGAAGATCATCTGCAGGTCGCGCCGCATCGGCCGCATGTGGTGCCGCGTGAGCGGCATGAGGTCCTTGCCGGCAAAGAGGATCCGACCGCTCTGCGGCTCTACGAGCTTGAGAACCGAACGGCCGATGGTCGACTTGCCGGAGCCCGATTCGCCGACCAGCCCGAGCGTCTCGCCGGCGCGCAGGGTAAAGCTGACATCCTCGACGGCATGGACCCGTGCAACGAGCCGTTTCAGCATTCCCTTGTGGACCGGAAACCGGGTGACGAGGTTGTTGACCTCGAGCACCGTTTCGGCGGCCCGGCCTTCTTCGTTCCGGCGGCCCTCTTCGCCTGTCGCCGTCCGTGGCGCGGCATAGACGGGTGCGCCGGAGCCGAGCTTCGGCACGGCATCGAGCAACTGGCGGGTATAGTCGGCGCGCGGCTGGCGAAACAGCGCGCCCGTGTCGGCTGTCTCGATCATCCGGCCGTGGCGCATGACGACGACCCGGTCGGCGATTTCGGCAACCACCCCCATGTCGTGGGTGATGAAGACGACCGCGGTGCCACTGGTCTGCTGCAGCTCGCGGATGAGATCGAGGATGCCGGCCTGGATGGTGACGTCGAGCGCCGTCGTCGGCTCGTCGGCGATCAGCAGCCGCGGCGAACAGGCAAGCGCCATGGCGATCATCACCCGCTGGCGCATGCCGCCCGACAGCTCGTGAGGATATTGCAAAAGCCGGCGGCCGGGATCGGAGAGGCGGACGCGGTCGAGAAGATCGCGTGCCTCGCGCAGCGCCTGGCTTGGAGACAGGCGCTTGTGGTGGATCAAGGTCTCGCAGATCTGGTCGCCGATCGTCAGCACCGGATTGAGCGAGGTCATCGGCTCCTGGAAGATCATCGAGATGGAATTGCCGCGGATGCGCTGCAGCTGCGCTTGGCTGCTCGCGGCGAGATCGACGACGCTTGAGTCATCGAGCCGGAAGGCGATGCGGCCCTTGTCGAGCCGTCCGCCCTCCCGCTCGATGAGCCTGAGGATGGAAAGGGCGGTGACCGACTTGCCGGAACCGGATTCCCCGACGATCGCCAGTGTTTCGCCGGCGAAGAGATCGAAGGAGAGATCGTGAACCGCAACGGCGCGCTTTTCTGCCGGACCAAACGAGGCCGACAGGTTCTCGACCGAGAGCAGCGGGGTTCTGGCGTTGCCGGTCATCGTCATACCTATTCGGCCGCTTGGTTGAGATGGCGAAGCCGGATTTCCGGGTGCTCGTGGAAGGGCGGTAGAGGCTCGATCCAGCGCCGCGCCGTCTCTTCGGCGTCGATTGAGACGCGCATCGAATCCTTGCCGAACACCGTCCAGTCGATCCGCTGAGAAAGCTCGAGCAGGGCATAGGAACCGGCGGGCTCGGGATGGGTGGTAAAGGTTTCGGTCAGCGATTGCAGGGTGAAATGCGGCTGGCCGTTGACCATGGTGAGCGTGTTCCAGTGCACATGGCCGGCAAAGCAGGCAACCGGCACGCGGGCTCCGGCGAGAATCGCGCGCACCCGCTCGGAAGCCCCCGGATAGGTCGAGGCATCCGGATTGCGCTGGAAGTAGTAGTTGCCGGCCTGGGAATGGCCAGAGACCGGAACGTGGCTGAAGATCGCCAGCGGCCGCGTCGCGTTGCGGACAACGCCGGCAAGCCAGAGCAGGTCGGCCTCCGGCAGGATAAAGCCACCCGGCCGGTGGATCTTCGCGTCGGCCCGCCAGATCACCAGCGTCCAGTCGCCCATGTCGACCGTCGTGTTGGAGAGATCCTGGCCGAGGATGGCGGCGTTCTCGTCGACGCTCAGATAGTCACGGTCGTGATTGCCGCAGATATGGAAGCGCGGAACGCTCATGCCGGCGAAGATCTCTGCGACATCCTGCTCCAGCTGTTTGTCCGTCTCCTTGTCGCAATCGGAAATCCGGTCCCCCATGTCGATGACGGCGTCGGGCCTGGTCGCCTCGACGAAACGTGAGAATTCCTCGAGCAGGGTGAGCGCCGAGGAACCCTTCTTGGTGAAGTTATCCTTGCCGTGATGGATATCTGTGACGATACAAAGGCGTGTCGTGGCCATGGGAGTTCCGCTTGTGAATGGGAGTGAAACCGGGCGACGAAGGCGCCGCCCGGCAGTATAGGGTCTTAGTTGGAAGCGACCGAGATCGAACCGGCACGGAAGTCGAGCACGTAAGGAATGTGGCCCGGCTTCGGACCCCACTGAATGCCCTTCTGCATCGCCCAGGATTCGTAGGGCTGATAGAGGACGAGCATCGGCGGGTCCTGCTTGATGCGATCCATCAGCTCGGCATAAGCGGCCTTGCGGTCCTCGACCTTCTCGGAGAAGCGAAACTTCTCCCAGGTCGTGGCATAGGCTTCGTCGGTCTTGAAGCGGCCTTCGCCTTCCGACGGGCCTTCCGGTGCCCACATCACGCCGAATGAGCCGAAGGGGTCGGCGAAATACATCGGGTTCGACCAGTTGCGCACCATCATGGTCGGATCGCCGCCCGTCCACTTGTCGTCGACATTGATGCTGGTTTTGATGCCGATCGCATTCCACATCTCGGCGATCGCCTGCATGGCGAGCATGCCGTTGGTGTAATAGACGGCCGAAGTATCCATGCGGATCTCCTCGCCCTTGTAGGAGGATTCAGCCAGCAGCTTCTTGGCCTTTTCCAGATCGTATTCAAAGGTCTTCAGCTCCGGCATGTAGAGTTCGCCGAACTGCTTGTAGGTGTGGGTCGAGGGGACCACGGCCTTGCCGAGCCACAGCGCCTCGTTCAGCGTTTCGCGATCGACCGCGTAGCTGATCGCCTGGCGGAACTTCGGATCCTTCATCACGTCATTCTGGGTGTTGAAGATGAGGATGTGGAACAGCGGTGTGACGTCGCTGGCAACCTTCAGATTGCTGTCGGCCTCGATCGTCGAAAGCTGATCCGGCGGCACGTTGGTGATGATGTCGACTTCCTTGTTCTTCAGCGCCGTAATGCGGCTCGCCATTTCCGGAACGTAGGAGACGGTCACCTTCTCGAAGGGCGCTTTGTCGCCCCAGAACGCGTCATGGCGCTCCCAGACGAGCTTTTCGCCGGGCACGAACTGCGCGATCTTGTAGGGACCGGTGCCGACCGGAGCGAGCGAGAAGGCTTCGAAGTCGGCATCCTCGGCGACGTTCGGATCGCCGGTGAGCGCCTTGGTGTATTTCTCTGGAATGACCATCAGCTGCTGCATGTTGATCAGCGTTTCCCAGAGCGGCTCGGGGCGCTTGGCGACGATGCGGATCGTGTGGTCGTCGACCTTCTCGGCGCGGTCGAAATTGCCCAGACGGTCCTTGGCGCGCACGATATAGGGCTTGAAGGTCGGCTTAAGCATGCGGTTCAGCGAGAAGATGACGTCGTCGGCTGTCATCGGGTCGCCGTTCTGGAAGACCACGCCCTGACGCAGCTTCAGTTCCATCACGGTCGGCTCGACGAGCTTCCATTCGGTCGCGAGGCCCGGACGGAACGTCGTTTCGGCGGTTTCGGCATCCTTGTCGATGAGGACGTCGAAGCTGTTGTAGTAGAATTGCGAACCGACGTTGGAGTGGTCGCGGCCCGGATCGAGATAGGGCGGCATGTTGGCCGATCCGACGTTCAGCTCGGCGGAAAGGGCACTGCCGCTCATGAGCGCGAGAAGCGTCGAAGCGATGATCATCGTGGTCTTCATGGTGGTCTCCGTTGCAGGGCTTAAAAGATCCGGACGGTTTGCTAGGCCGCCGGCAATGAGGTCGGCGGCGGACCGCCGCTTGGGGTCTTGGCGCTCAGCGGTCCCGCAGGCGCACGTCCATGTGGTCGCGCAGCCGGTCTCCGATCATCTGCACGACGAAGGTGATGGACAGGATCAGCAGGGCCGGCGCCGCGACGATCCACGGCGCGGTATGCATGTAGTCCCGACCGATGCCGACCATGGAGCCGAGCGTCGCGGTCGGCGGTCGCAGACCCAGGCCGAGGAAGGAAAGGCTCGATTCCAGCAGCACGATGTTCGAGAAATTGAGTGTGAACATCACCACGAGCGGCGAAATCACGTTGGGCACGATGTGCCGGAAGGCGATCCTGAGCGGCGAAGCGCCGGCCGCCCGCGATGCCTCGATGAAAGGCATTTCGCGAAGCTTCAGCACCTCGCCGCGGATAATGCGTGCATACTGCTCCCAATAGGCGATCCCGAGCACGATGATGAGCACCTGGATGTCGCTGCCGAAGACGGCAACGGCCAAGAGGGCAATGAGCGTGAAGGGGACGGCGATCTGTATGTCGACAAACGCCATCACCAGGGCATCCGCCCGCCCGCCCGCAGCGCCGGCCAGAAGGCCGAGCGTCCCGCCGATCAGCATTCCGATGATCGCGCCGGAAAGGGCGATCGACAGCGTCATCTGCAAACCGTAGAGGCAGCGCGACAGCACGTCGCGGCCGAGTTCGTCGGTCCCGAAGATGTGGCCGGCTTTCGCGCCGGTAAAACCGACGGGCGGCTTCAACCGCGATAACAGGCTCTGTGCATTGGGTTCGAACGGCGAAATGAGCGGCGCAGCGAGAGCCGCAAACACCAGCAAGGCGCCCAGAACCAGAACCAGCCGCATCGGCCAGTCCAGTCCGGCCCAGACGCGCCGCATTGTGGCCGGCCACCGCAGGCGAGCAAAGAGCGGGTTGCGGGACGCCTCGGGCAAGGTATCAATCGTGGTATCCGACATATTCGCCACCCTTTCTCACGCGTTCCTTCCGAGGCGGACCCTCGGATCGGCAAGGCCGTAGGCAAGATCGACCAAGACGTTGATGACGATGACGGCGAGCGCGACGGCCAGCACGCCGAACTGCAGGACCGGGTAGTCCCGGCGAATGGCCGCGGAGACCAGAAGCTCGCCGATGCCGCGCCACGAGAAGACCGTTTCGATGACGACGCTGCCGGCGGCAGCAAGGCCGGCGATCTGCAGGCCCAGCACCGAGAGGATGGTGATGTTCGCGTTGCGCAGCGCATGCTTGAAGATGACGACCCGTTCCGGCAGCCCCTTCGCCCGCGCCGTGCGCAGGTATTCCTGGCTGAGCACGTCCAGCATGGCATTGCGCGTGAAGCGCGTCATCCCGGCGATATAGAAGGTCGAAAGCGCCGTGACCGGCATGACGAAATGCAGCCAGGTGGAATTGCCGGTCGACGGCAACCAGCCGAGCCAGAACGAGAAGATCAGCAACAGCAGGATGGCGAGGACGAAATTGGGAATGGCATAGCCGAAGAAGGCTCCCCCCATGATGACATTGCCGATCCACGAATTGCGATAGATCGCGGCGGCAATGCCGGCCGGTACGGATATGACCATGGTGACCAGCACTGCGCCGATGAGAAGCTGAAGGGATGGCCAGACCCGCTCGGCGAAGATCAGCGCCACCGGACGCCGCTCGATCAGCGACAGGCCGAAATTGCCGTCCATCAGCGAAGCGAGATAGCGCACGAACTGCTCACCATAGGAGCCGTCGAGGCCGTAATATTCGATCAGAAGCTGGCGATCCTTCGCGCCGAGCCCCTCGCCGGCGAGGAAATCGATCGCATTGCCGGAAAGCCGGGTGGCGAAGAAAACCGCCGTGCCGATGACCGCGACGGTCAAGCACATGCGCAACAATCTGCTGATGAGGAATTCGAACATTCGCTCCACCCCTTAACTTGTCTAGACTGTATGGACATGTTCTGTTACAGCGATGTTGCCGGCTCATGATTTTTTTGTGACGCGGCTTGAGCCGGCTGGATACACCGGACAAAGAGGGAATACGGCGCGCTCGACGCCCCAATTTTCGGTCAGGCAAGGGTCAGCGAATGGACATTTCGAACAACCCCATGTGGCGCGACCGGGAACTGCCGGTCTGGCGACAGATCGAGGCAGACCTGGAGGTCGACATCCAGACCGGCGTGTTCGGCGCGGGCGAAAGGCTGCCGAGCGAGCATGAACTGACGGCAAAATACGGCGTCAATCGTCATACGGTGCGCCAGGCGCTCGCCAGCCTGGCACAGAAGGGCATCGTCAAGGCACACCAGGGCAAGGGCGTCTTCGTCGCTGACGAACCGTTCGAATACCGGCTCGACCGCAACGCCAAATGGAGCGAGGTGGAAAAACGCTTCGACGGCGGCTCCGGGGGACGGCTTTTGGACAGCTACGAGCAGCCCGCCAGCCAGGCGATCGCCCGCGCCCTGCAGCTTGAGGTCGGCACGCCGCTGATCGTGACGGAAACCCTGCGCACGGTCGGTCCCGGCATCACCACCTATGGCTATCACATGTTTGAAAAGCAGCGGTTCGACGGAATGGCCGCGGCCTTCGAGGAAACCGCGAGCTTCACCAGGGCCCTTGCCACCTTCGGCGTCGACGCCTTCTTCCGCGCCTCGACCTGGATCGACTGCCGCATGCCGCGGCCCCGCGAAGCGGCGGCGCTGGCGGTCTCGATCTCGCTGCCGGTCATGATCATGACCTATGTCGACACCGACAGCGCCGGGACACCGATCCTCTATGGCCCCGGGGTTTTCCCGAAACGCATGATGCGGATCAGGATCGACACCTGATCGCGCAAATCCGCATCCATCCTAAAGCCGCGCAGCCATTTAAACGGATCTGCACAGCAAATCCTAAAGACGGCATGATCACCAGCAGCAAACCCTATCACAACGTCCGAGACGAAGACTCCAAGAAGGCGGCGTAAGGGAAGACATCTAGCCAGGGGCAATGGCAATGGGGCGCCACCGGCATTTGAAACTCCGCAGCTCGCTTAATGCGACAAGGACCTAAGCTGGTTCAACCGCGGTGACGGTCCGTGTGCGTTGATCATCGGCACGCGGAGACGATTTCCAAATCAGACGTAATGCAAATGGACGTCATCGCTTTGATGATTTCGTAATCTCGAGAACAGCATGTGCGAGCGTCTCACAGCCGGCGGTGGCATGCGCCGGTTCCACGAATTCCGCCTCGTTGTGGCTCAGGCCATCGCGGCAGGGCACGAAGATCATGGCGGCGGGCGCGACGCGGTTGGCGAACAGCGCATCGTGGAACGCGCCCGACAGCATGCGCTTGCTCGACAATTGCAGGCTGGAGGCGGCGGCCTCGAGCGAGTCCTGCAGACCCTCGTCGAACACACAAGGAGCCATGTCGAACAGGCGCCTGATCGCGGCGGTGCAGCCCTGCTTGCCTGCCTCCTTCGAAAAGGCCGCAGCGATCTTCGCTTCCAGCGCATCGAGGCTCTCAGGGTCGGGATGGCGGATATCGACCGTGCACCTGACATCTTCCGGAATGGCGTTCACCGAACCCGGCGAAAGCCTGAGGCTGCCGACGGTAAAGCGGGCACTCTGGTCTTGCGGCATGATCGTGTCGTAAAGGCCGGAAAGGGCGGTCGAAAGCGCCCGCATCGGATCGTGGCGGTAGGAAAGACCCGTCGTTCCGGCATGGGCCGTCTGGCCTGTCACCGTGCTTCGAGCCAGCGCGTGCCTGAATGCCGGTGACGTGCCGATCGGAATATTTCTGCCTCCAGCGACGGTCCCTGCTCGATATGGATCTCGATATAGGAAAACACCGGAAAGCCGAGAGGCCGCATTTCCGCCTCGGGAAGGCTTTCGATGGTCGCGGCCAACTCCTCAGTGAAGGATGCGCCGTCGGTCGCTTGCCTGGCCGCCCAGTCGTCCGGTATCGCGCCGGCGGCAAAGGCCATGGAACCCATGCAGCCCGGAGCAAAGCGGCAGCCTTCCTCGTTTGTCCACACAACCACTTCCATCGGCCGGTCTGTCTCGATGCCGGCGTCCTCGAGGCTTTCCAGCACTTCGAAGGCCGAGAGGGTGCCGAGCGCGCCGTCATAACGTCCGCCTGCCGGCTGGCTGTCGAGATGGCTGCCGATCATCAGCGGGGCCAAGGTCTCGTCGCGTCCGGGACGGCGGATGAAAAGGTTCGCCATCGGATCCTGAAAGACCCGGAAGCTGCGTGCGAGCGCGAGGCCCGCCAGCATCCGCCGGGCCTGCCGGTCGCCTTCGGTCAGCGCCTGCCGGTTGACGCCGCCCTTGGGCAGGGCGCCGATCTCGGCGAATTCCGCAAGGCGGCGGTTCAGGCGGTTTCCGTCAATGGCGAACATGGTCATGGGGTTACTGCCTTCGGAGGTAGGGAGCGTCGTGGAAGGTGATTTCGAGCACCTGCGCCTTGCCGAAGATGGCGCTGAGCCGCGCGCGCTCTTCCGCCGGCATATCCTTGCCGGCCTCGTCGAGTTCTGCCTTCAGCCACAGCGCTTGGGCGGCGAAATCCTCGTGCGCATGGAGATCGACCCATTCCTTGAGCAACGGATCGCTGATCTTGGTGGCGGCGGCCTCCTTCGACCATGTCCAGTACATCCATTCCGACGCAAACATTGCCGCGACGGTGTCGAGATAGCCGCCATCGCGGGCAATCGCCACCATGCCGTTGCGGAAGGCGGCGACTTCGGGAATGGCGGAATCGAAGGTGGAAGGATCGATGCCGCGCTCGGCGAAGGTCTTCTCGAAATAGGCGATCTGCTGCTTGGCCAGCGCGTCGAGTACGCCGATCAGCCAGCGCTTGCGGGCGATCGTGTCGGCCTTGGCGGCGGCGAAGGCGAAGATCGAGATGGCGGCATCAACGAAATCGCCCTCGAATACGAGGTAGCGTTCGAACACGGCTTTGGGCAGCCGGTCGGCCTTGATGTCCTCGACGAAGCGGTGATGCACCATGGCCTCGAAGACCGGCTGGTTCTCGCGCAGGATCTGCTCGGAAAGCGTCTCGGTCATGTCAGTCCTCCAGAGCCGGGCGGGCGGCCTCGACGAAGGCCTTGACGCGGGCCGGTTCCACCGGGTTCCACCACACGCCGTCGACCTTCAGCGACGAGGCGACGATGACGCCGCTGGTGCGTTGCAGGATTTCCACGACGTTGTCGTTGGTGACGCCGGAGCCGACGAGCAGCGGCAGGTGGGTTGCCTGGCCGATTTCCTCTATCTCCTCGATGGTTGCCGAACTGCCGGTGCGCTGGCCGGTGGCTATCACGGCGTCGGCGTCGAAGAAGGCGAGATCGCGGGTCAGCTCGCCGATGGTGCGGTCGGCGGTGATCGCATGCGCGCCATGCTTCACATGGCTGTCGGCGAAGACCTTGATGTGCTCGGCGCGCAGCGCCGAACGGTAGCGCATGGCTTCCGCCGCGCGGCCTTCCATGAAGCCTTCATTGGCGACATAGGCGTTGGCCCACTGGTTGACGCGGATGAATTTCGCAGCCCCCGCCATGGCGATGGCGAATGCCGGGATCGGCGCATTGGCGAGCACGTTGACGCCGAGCGGAACGCCGGTGGCGCGCGCGATGCGGTCCGTCACCACCGACATGAAGGCTGCGGTCTCATGTCCGATATCCTCCGGCTTGGAGAAGGGAATGTCGCCGTGGTTTTCGACCATCAGGCCGTGCATGCCACCTTCGACGAGAGCCTCGGCATCGCGCATGCAGGCGTCGTAGATCGTGTCCATCGCCGCACCCCGATAGCGCGGAGCGCCGGGAAAGGGCGGGCAATGAATCATGCCGATCAGCGCCTTGCCTGTGCCGAAGATTTCCCTTATGGCGCTCGAAATGTTGTCGGATATCTGTTGCATTTCCGTCCCTTTTTAAATCTCTCTCGATCGAGAAGTCCCGCCATGCGAGCCTATGTCATCGGTAACGTCGCCGTAGACGAAACCATCTCCGTATCGTCCATGCCGGAGGCCGGGGCCTCCATCCTCGGCCGCGAGGAAACGCGCGACCTTGGCGGCAAGGGTGCCAACCAGGCGGTGGTGATGAGCCGTACCGGCCTTTCCACCACGCTTGTTTCGGCCGTGGGCGAGGATTTCCGCGCCCGGACCATCCGCGATCAGCTTGCCGAAGAGCCCGTCGATGCGCATCTCGTCGCGCTTGCTGGCCGCTCCAGCGATTTCTCCATCATCTTCACCACGCCTGATGGCGAGAACGCCATCGTCACCACCACCGAATCCGCCAGCTCGCTGACGCTTGCCGATGCCCTGCCGGCGCTCGACGCCGCGGCAAAAGGCGATCTCGTCGTGCTGCAGGGCAATCTCGGCGAGGACGCCACCCGCGACATTCTCCGGGAAGCCAAGGGACGCGACCTTGTCACCGCCTTCAACCCCTCGCCTCTCAGGCCCTATTTCGCGGGCTTCTGGCCCTTCGTCGACATCGCCTTCCTGAACCGTGGCGAGGCCGAAAGCCTTGCCGGTTCGTCGGATGCTTCCGCCGCAATCCGCCTGATCGAGGCGGGTGTGCGGCATGTGGTTCTCACCCTCGGTGCCGACGGCGCGCTGCTTGCGAGCCACGACAAGGCCATCGCCGCCATTCCCGCCGTCGCAGCAAAGGCGATCGACACCACCGGAGCGGGCGATACCTTCATGGCCGTCGCGCTCGCCTCGGCGGCGCTGCGCGGGGTCGAACCCGATGCCCGCGCCATCGGCCATGCCGCGGCCGCCGCCGCACTCACCGTCAGCCGTCGCGGCACCCGCCTCGCCTTCCCGACCTCCGAAGAACTCGCGAAGATCCTGGCGGGCTGAAGCCTGCAAAATCCCCTCTGGCCTGCCGGCCATCTCCCCCACAAGGGGGCGAAACCCAGCCGCTGGCGCAGCAGCCCGAAAACGCCTTTTTGCAGGCACGACACCAAGCCTGAAAACTTTGGAGCGCCCTTCCGTGTTTGAATGGACGCAGGACGCTCCAAGCTCGGCTATAAGGCGCAAGAGCATCGGCCGGGTTAAACCCTCCCCCTTGTGGGGAGGGTTTGGGAGGGGCTTGCAGCCGCGACTGTCCGGCTATGCTCAGTCCTTGGCGCTCAGCCAGCCGAGGATGTTCTTCCAAAGGCGGCCATAGCCTTCCCACTCGCAGAATGCGGGCGAGAGCCAGTGCGGGCCGATATCGGTTGGTCTTTCGGGCGACGACTTTGACGTCGGCGCGCTCGCGCACCTCGACCTCGTTGACGCCAGGCGGCAGCCACTCGCCTGACATCCCGGCAACGTCGGATGATCGGCCTTGTGATGACGGTGCGGTACCTTCCGGAATCTCGACGCGGTCGTCATAGCAGGCAGGTGACGGCAGCACGTCCACGACCGGCGTGCAGCCAGCGGGCCTTGCCGTCGATGCCCTGGAAGGAGAAGTAGCCGCCGACCGTCAACGGCTGCCCTTTTCCACCCATGCCTTGATAAGCCGAGGCGGTTCGAACCGTCTTCCAATGCAGCCACGGCCGGCAGCAGGAGCAGCGAGTTGGCGCGATATCCGAGGATGATGGTGTCGTAGGCGTCGAGGCCTTCCATCCGAGGGGAACTGCCAACCGCGTCATGGGCATGTAGGCAGTTGAACCGCTGCCCCAGCGCCTTGACCGGTTCGCGCCGAGGTGGAAGGTCGCGCTGGCGAACTGGTCGAAGCCTTTGTAATGGGTGGCGGAGCTGATCCAGCTCTCACCGGAGAAGGACTTTCTTGTCATGTTCTTTCCGTTTCTGAATTCGTTTGGCGGTGTCAGGCTTTCGCCGCAAACACCGATCTCGGATTGTCCCGCATGAGGATGTCGAGTTGCGCGTCGTCAAGTCCGTGCCGCTTCAGCCGCGGCAGGAAATGCCTGAGGATGTAGGCATAGCCGTTCCCCCCATAGCGCGTCAGCATCATCTTCAGGAAGACGTCGTGAGACAGCAGGATGCGGTCGATATGGCCCCGTTCGACAAGCTTGACGATGGCGCGGGCGGCCTCCTCGTCGCTCGGGCACTGCACCTGCTGGTCGGCATAGAAGAAATCCATGCCGATCATGTCGTATTCGATGAAGGCCCCGCGTGCGGCAAGCTCGCTCTGGTAGGCGAGATCCTCATGCGAGGCGTTCATGTGGCAGAGCACGGTGTGGCGGAGATCCGCCCCTTCGGCTTCTGCTATGTCGAGCACCTTGTGGCCGAGCCGGAACCAGCCCGGCAGGTGTACCATCAGCGGCAGGCCGGTGCGGCGTTGAGCCCTTGCCGCGGCCCTGAGCGACTTTTCCTCCTCGACCGTGAAATCGGAGGAAACCCCGATTTCGCCGATGAGGCCGATTTTCACATCGGTGCCGTCGACGCCGACATTCGCCTCGTGGACGATTTCGTCGGCGATCTGGTCGATCGTCATCCCCGCCACCTTGGCCGGGTGGGAGGAGCCGAGGTAATAGCCGGCCCCCATGACGATGTTGAGCCCGGAAGCTTTCGAGATCCGCCGGAGGGCAGCCGGGTCGCGGCCTATGCCCTGGCAGGTCGGCTCGACCACCGTCTGGCCGCCCTCGCGGGCGAAGTCCTTGAGTTCCGCAATCGCCAGCGGCTCGTCGTCAAGCGTGATGTTGTGCTTGTTGACGAAGGGGTCCTGGCGAAGTTCGCCGAGGATTTCCGTGCAGACGAAGCCCTCGGCGAGATATTGCCGCTCCGGCGTCTTCGGCGCATGCCACCAGCAGCGGCAGTCGTTGAGGATATGCTCGTGCATCAGGGTGATGCCCAGCGCGGAGGCCGGGATCGGCCCCGCCACCGTCATCACCTTGCCGGAACGCACATGGGCTTCGGAAAGCTCGCTCGCCACGGCCGCCTCACTTCTTCTTCTTTCCGCCGAAGCGGAAATTGGTGGTGAAGATGCAGGTGTTGAGCCAGGTTGCCACCAGAATGATCGCGCCCGTCACGATCTGCGTGAAGAAGGGCGAGATATGCATGAGGATCAGGCCGTTGCCGATCACGGCGATGGTCAGCGTTCCGAGGATGGTGCCGAGAATGCTGCCGCGTCCGCCCATCAGCGAGGTGCCGCCGAGAACGACGGCCGCCACCACCTGCAGTTCGAAGCCGACGGCGGCATTGGACGAGCCGGAACCGAGACGGGCCGCGATCAGCAGGCCGGCCAGCGCACAGGCGACGCCCGAGACCATGTAGACCGATGACAGGATCCACTTCGCCGGCATGCCGACGCGCCGCGCCGCTTCGAGATTGGAGCCGACCGCCACGACCTGACGGCCGTATTTGGTCGATGCGATCACCACATAGCCGATGAGCGCCACGCCGACCGCGATCAGCGCCGGAACCGGAAAGCCCAGCACTTCGCCGCGACCGAGGGCGAAGAAGCCCGGCACGTTGTTGATCGGAATGGAATAGCCCTGCGTCAGATAGAGCGCGAAGCCGCGCAGGATCGACAGGCCGGCAAGCGTGACGATGAAGGATGGGATGCCCTGATAGGCGACGAACCTGCCCTGCGCCATGCCGAGCGCTGCGCCGAACACGATCATGCCGACAACGACGACTGGCCAGGGAAAGCCCATGGCGAGAACCAGCGCCGCGACCGCATTGATCAGCGCCACCTGCGAGCCGACCGAAAGGTCGATGCCGCCGGTGATGATGACGAAGGTCATGGCGATGGCGACGACGAGGATCGGCGCTGCCTGCCTCAGAACGTTGAGGATGTTGCCGGCGGTCAGAAAGGTGTCCGTGGTTGCCGAGAAGAACAGGAAACAGACGGCGAAGAACACGGCGATGGAAACCACCTGCGCATGTTCGGAGAGAAAATCGGCGACGGGCGAGCCGGCCGCGCGTTCGGTATAGGCGCTCAATGTCTCCCCCCGACGATCAGTTGCACGAGATCCTGCAGATCGGTCTTGCCGATGTCGCGTTCCGCCACCTTGGTGCCTTCATACATGACGGCGATGCGGTCGCAGACGCGGACGAGATCCTGCAGGCGGTGAGTGATGAGGATGACCGAGACGCCCTTGGCCTTGACCCGGTTGATCAGCGCCAGAACGGCCTCGACTTCCGCCACGGCGAGCGCCGAGGTCGGCTCGTCCATGATCAGGACCTTGGGATTGAAGGATGCGGCGCGGGCAATGGCGATGGCCTGACGCTGGCCGCCGGAAAGCTTCTCGACGCGGGCGCCAAGACGCGGGATTCGGATTTCCAGCGCGTCCAGCATGGCGCGGGCCTCTTCCATCATCCGGGGACGGTCGAGAAAGGGACCCCTGGTCAGCTCGCGGCCGAGGAAGAGATTGCCGACCACGTCGATATGGTCGCACAGGCTCAGGTCCTGAAACACCATCTCGATGTTGCGGTCGCGCGCATCGGCAGGGCCGGTGAAGCGGACGTCCTGGCCCTCGAGGGTGATCGAGCCGTCATCGGGAATATAGGTGCCGGAGATGATCTTGGTCAGCGTCGACTTGCCGGCCGCGTTGTCGCCGACGAGGCCGAGGCATTCGCCGGGATAGATGTCGAGATCGACGCCGCGCAGCGCCTGATGGGAACCAAAGGTCTTGCGGATGCCGCGAAGCGAAATGCGGGGCTTGCGCGCTCCGTCTGCGCCGGGTTCCCGGGGGAGCTCTGCTCCCCCGGTCCCTGCGACAGCGGTTGGGTGCTGTCCTTCACCTGTCTTTTGAAGATCGCCCGGTAGGGTTCGACGTTGTCCTTGGTGACGATCGTGATCGGAACCGAAATCGTCTTCTCGACCGTGCCGCCGCCGGCAGGCGTCTTCAGCGCGTCGCGGCCGCAGCGCCCATGGCGACGGTCCTGCTGGATGACGGCGGTGACGTAACCGGCGTCGATGCCGGCAATCGCCTGGGCCGTGAGGTCCCAACCGGGACCTTGACGTCCTTCTGCTTGCCCTGGCTTTCGACGGCGGCGATGGCGCCCATCAGGGCCGGCTCGCCGGTGGCGTAGACGGCGTTCATGTCCGGGTTGCCGGTGATCAGGTTTTCAGCGGCTGCGAGCGCGTTGTCCTGAATGTTCTGGCCATCGACGACGCCGGCCGTGGAGACGCCTTCAGCGCCGGTCACGGTCTTTTCGAAGCCTTCCTGACGAACGTTCTGGATGAAGGAGTTCAGCGCGCCGACCACGCCGTACTTCACTTTGCCGTCCATGTTGGCCTTGACGTAGTCGAGGAAGAAGGCGCCCATGTCGGCGCCGGCCTTGGCGTTGTCGACGCCGATCTGCGCCTTCTGCGGTCCCTCGGGCAGGATGGCGTCGATGGCGACGACCGGGATGCCGGCGGCGGCGGCCTGCTGTACGGCCGGCATGATGCCGTTGACGTCGATGGCGACGACGGCGATGCCGTCCACCTTCTGCTGGATATAGGTCTCAATCGCGCTGTTCTGGGCGGCCGGATCGTTGTTGGCGTTGAAGATCACCAGCTTTGCGCCGGCTGCATCGGCGGCTTTCTGGGCGCCTTCGTTCATCTGGTTGAAGAACAGAGCCTGCTGGTTGATCTGGATGAGGGCGAAGGTCTTCTGCGCGTCCTGGGCAAAGGCCGTGCCGAACGACAGTTCGGTGAAGACGGTGGCGGCGAGGGCGGCGGTAAATGTCCTGCGTTTCAAGCTGTTCATGAGTTCATCCTCTGGTTGATGGGCTTCTACGTTGCATTTATGGTTTCGACGGCGGCGCAACGGAGTCCCGCACGACGATTTCGATGGGCAGCAGCTGTTCGGAGGTGAAATCCCCGCGCTGCTGCCAGTCTGTCTCGAGTAAAAGGGATAGCGCCCGCTCGCCGATCGCCCGGACAGGCTGGCGGATGGCGGTGAGAGGCGGAGCGAAGAGATGGAGCGGTCCCACATCGTCGAAACCGACAATGGAGACCTCACCGGGGATGGAGACGCCCTGCCCGCGCAGGACCTCGATCAGGCCGATGGCGATTTCGTCGGAGCTGGCGAAGATCGCGGTGGCCGGCTTTTCCTCGTCGAGGAAGCGCCGGCCAGCAGCACGGCCGAACTCGACGGAATAATCGCCCTCGTAGCGAATGAGACCGTCGATGCCCGTACCATGCTCGATCATGGCCCGTTCGAGGCCCTTGTAGCGCCGCCTCGTGCTGATCATTTCCTGCGGTCCGCCGATATGGAGCACGCGGCGGTGGCCGTACTCGGCCAGATGCCGGCCGGCTAGATATCCGCCCTGCTCGTTATCGCAGAAAAGTTTCGGCACCATGGCGTCCGGCACGTCCTCGTCGACGACGACGACTTTGCCGGTCTGGTTGATGAGCGCCGCGAGTTCCCCGTCGTCGGGGTGGTTCGTCACGAAGACGAGGCCATCGACATGGTTGCGTCCGAGCGAGCGGAGATAGGCGATCTCGCGGCCGGGACGGTTGAGCGTCGCATGCAGCGAAAGCGCCAGGCCGCGCTTGTCGGCCTCTTCCTCGATGGTCGCCACGAGCGTGGCGAAGAAGGGGTTGGCGATATCGGGAACGACGAGGCCGATGGTATCCGAGCGGCCGCGGCTCAGGCGCCGGGCATGCGGGTTCGGCTCGTACTTGAGTTCATGGATGGCCTTGTCGATCCTCAGCTTCGTCTCGGGCGGAAGCTGGAGCGAGCCGTTGAGCATGCGCGAAACGGTGGTGACCGAGACGCCGGCTGCGTCCGCGACATCCTTGAGACTGGTGGCCCGCTTATTCGACATGGCGTCTCACAACCTCGGTTCGATGTTTTTGTGAAGCGATTTACTAAACCGCTTTACCTTTGTGGTTGGCCAGCCTTCTGTCAAGTAGTCCTGATGGGAATTTCCTATGATGTGATCACGCTCCCTGCAAAGCGATCGCGGTAAGCCGCCTGGCATCTTCCTGCCAACTGCGGCGGATCGCTCGCCGGTGTTCGATCTATTGCCACAAGAATCCGATCATGGCCGGCCCCGCCGCGACGCCAAAAGCTCTAGTTGGGGTAGACTTCCAACAGGCCCGGCACGCCCACGTCTTTCGTCAGCAGTCCATATCCGCAACGTTCGAAACCGCTCCTCAGATCGTCGCAGATCTTGCCGGGCCTCGACTTCTCGTCGAAAACCTCGGCGATAGCGTGATCGTCAACCTATCGAGCGCCATCACCAAGAGAACCTCGTCGGGCTAGAGCGGCTATGCCACGCCTAGTCAGTCTTGAAAATCATGACAGTTGCGCTGGCGCGAGCTTCACCGGCGCAATAACAGGACGAGCGTCCTGGCCCTACCTTTCCCCAAATGGAAGCTCGATGTCCTCCCGGTTCTTCTTTGCGCCCTCGATCAGGACCGTTTCGAACCGCTCGGCATCTTGTGCCGGCAGCATCCCCGCCCCGGTTCGAATGCCTTCCTGCCACGCAGGCCCGCGGTCCCACGCTTCATTGTAGACGAGCGCCAAATCGGCGGATCGCCTCGTCTGCCGCAGAGCTTCGAAGAGGAGTGCCGCTTGCCGGACATCCTTCTCCCGCTTCGCTGGCCCCTGCCCGTCAGTGTGCCGGCGGCTGGCGACGATAAGCTTGTGGATCGCATACCGGGACGGATCAGGGACGACGACCGGGACACCGCTCCGGTGGAGCAGTATTGTCCTGACGGGTTCCCTGATGAGGAAGTCAAGAAAGCGGAGTGGGTCCGCGCTGGCGCCGCCGATGGCGGGCATCTTCGCCGGCTGGTCGATGTAGTCGTCCGAACCACGGTTCGACGTCAGGAATTCAACCCGGTAGCCGTCGGCACTCTGAAACGCCGACGAGGCCGCAGATCCTGATCGATGGGGAACCGGGCGGAAAGTGGCGTCGACGCCCTGCAGCAGCGCAACGATCGGAGGCAGACTGTCTTCAACCTCCCAACTGATGGCATAGCCCTGGGCGATGTCTGCATCGCCGGTCAGGATCGCAGCCATGGGAAGGCGGACGCCCAGCAGTCCTGAATAGCACTGAAAGGCAACCGTGCCGATAAGGACACCCGGGAGCCGACAGAGACCACCATCGGCAAGAGCCTCGACGATGTCGCCCGACATGGCGTCAGGGGCGGTCATTCCGCCTTCGCGGGTCAGGGTATTCACCAAGCGCCTGCGAGCGCGTAGGTCGTTTTATCCCGCTTATGATCGGTTACGCGCTGCGCGATATCCGGATCATCAGCGGGACCGACGTAACGACGTTTCGTGCCGCCATGTCCATCAGGGATGTCGAAGTACCAGTACTTGCGCCCCTTGATGTTCGCAGGGGTGAACCGTCCCTCGGGAGGGAAATCGGCCGTCCACGCGGCGTCGAGCGAACGCTGGCCCAGCTCGGCAAACATCGTCTGATACATGAGGTCAATGGACTTCATTGGCTCAGCTCCAAGGTTATACTGTTTTTCAAAAACAGTATAACGACTGAGAGGACAGGTCACAAGAAGGGACGCGCTCCATACGCTCTTGAACCGATTCGAACCTGGATTGCGCCAAATTTCACACAGCTCCCTCCGAGGACGCTAAATTGAATTATCCTCCCAATCTTCATGTCCGTGGCGAATTCGTATGACAAAAATCGTCTCATCGCCTTCAATCCGATAAACGATTAGATGCGCTTTGAAGGGATGAATTCTAACGGATGGCTCAATTTCATTGCGTTCGCGCGTGATGCGCGGATTGACAGCTACCAGATCAATCAGTGCGAAGAGTTCATCGTGGTAGCGCTTGGCCTGGCCTGCACCGAACATGCGGACACCTTGCTCGGTGATCGCAATAATGTCCTCTTCCGCTTCGACAGAAAGCCTAAAACTCAGGTCTTGCTGGCACGAGTCATAGCCTCAGCAAAGAGGTCATCCCTCGATCGGACGCCAACACCACTTTGGAGCCCGGCCTCGACGAAGCTTCGCATGGCAGCAATCTTGTCGTTTCGTGTCTGGTCGCGTCGGATCAGGTCGCGCACGTAGTCGCTAGCATTCGAATATCGCCCGGTCTTGGCTTGGGCCTCCACCCACTCCTTCATCGGGTCTGGAAGAGATACGTTCATCGTGGCCATCGATAAGCTCCATTCGAAGGCAAGATAACCGACCTTGGCAAAGTTTGTCAAAGGCTCGAGCGCCTTGATGAGATGGGGAGGTAGAGGCAACCGACGACCATTCCGTCGAAGACAGCCTCGATATAGCGACCGTGGCTATCGTCCGGATCACAGGACAGGCCACGCCGTGTTTCGATAGGTTCCCAGTGTCGCAAGGCTACCCTCTGCATGGGACGCATCACCGCCGGATGGTGAGGTTCCAGCGGAGTTCTCGTCGGTCGCTGGCTGAATGAA